>JAZLGK010000191.1:0-9761 GCA_045616265.1 Candidatus Limivicinus sp.
GAGCAGATGGCGAGAGAAAATGGGTTCTGATGAAGGCATTTTTTCGCAGGAATACTTTGTGTATTGCAAGAAAAAATGACAAAATCTGAGCACATTTTATCCGTCAGCTGCCGCAGACGTATTGTGCGGTGTTGCCATAAAGAGTTTTTTTCCGTTTTCTGTGGTCACACGGGAGATTTCCTCGACGCTCATTCCCTTTACCTCGGCAATTTTGGCGGCGATATACGCAAGGTTGGATGAATCGTTTCTTTTTCCGCGCAGAGGTACGGGACTCAGATATGGGCTGTCCGTCTCTATGAGCATTCTGTCCGGAGGACAGATTTCCAGAACCTCCAGAGTTTTTCGGGCATTTTTATAGGTAACAGGTCCGTCAAAGCCCAGATACCAGCCCATTTTCAAAAGCTCCTTTGCCATCTCCGCACTGCCGGAATAGCAATGGAACACGCCCCGAAGCTCCTTGTAGCGGCTGACGATCTCCAAGCTGTCGCCGTGCGCTTCCCGGTCGTGGATAATGACCGGCTTGTCAAGCCTCAGCGCCATCTCGATCTGACGGATAAACAGCTCCTTCTGCTCCGGCTTGTGGGTATCGTCCCAGTAGTAATCAAGCCCTATTTCGCCGATCGCCGTACATTTTGAATGAGAGGCAAGCTTTTCTATTTCGCCGAGCTTGTCTTCGGTAAAATCCTTCAGCTCCTCCGGGTGGATCCCTACGGCGGCGTAAACAAACGGGAGCTTTTCGGCAAGAGCAAGGGCTTTTTTACTGCTCTCCAAAGTGCAGCCCGGGTCGATAACAAGCTCGACGCCTTTTTCGTACAAGGAATTTAAAAGCTCTTCCCGGTCTGCGTCGAAAGCCTCATCATCATAATGGGCGTGGGTATCAAAAAACATTTTTTCACCTTTTTCTGTTTTTTCGTTTATTATAGCCTGCATACGCCGTTTTGTGAAGACACAGTTTCAGCAGAGCGATGGATCATCGCTCTGCCTTTTTCTTCACCGCAGGATCGGCTGGAGCTGGTGAGATTCCAGCGCGGCTTCTACGCTTTGCGCAATAAGGGAAAAATCCGCCTGCAGAGAGCGGGGCTTTGTTACAGGATCATCCTGTGAAAAGGGAACAAAAAACACATTTTTGCGGTTTAAAAGTCTGCCGATATTCTCCGCCGAGCCGGAAAGCCCGTCGTTTGTGGAAAAGGCGATGATCAGCGGTCTGCCGTTCCGAAGATGCGCCTTGGCCGCCATCGTGACGGAGCTGTCGGTTATTCCGTGGGCGAGCTTTGCAAGGGTATTCCCGGTACAGGGAGCGATCAGCAGAGCGTCCATAGGCAGCTTCGGCCCCAGCGGTTCGACCTCGGCAATAGCAGTTGATACTTCTCTGCCGCATAGCTCCTTGAGCTTTTGCCTGTTTCCCGCCGCTGTCCCGAAACGGGTATCGGTTTTAGCGGCGTTCTCACTCATGATCGGTATCAGCTCGTATTTTTCTCGGAGCTCTTCCGCCGCGGCAAACAGTTTATCAAACGTGCAGTAAGAACCGCACAGTGCAAGCCCGAGACGTTTTTTGACTTCCATATTCTACTCCTTCCCGGCGTTGAAAGCCGCATAGACATACCGTTTTATGGCCTGTGCCGAGCTTCGCGGTGAGAATTTTCCCGGGAGTCCCGGCGCGGCGATCGTTTTCAGTCCTATATTTTCCGCAAGGGTTCCGTCAAAACCGCCGGGAGCAGAGGCAAGCTCTGTTAAGACGGTGTTCTCCGCAGCAGAACACAGGACGGCGCTTGACACAACACGCGCCGGGACGGTGTTCAGGATAAAGTCAAACTCTCCGATCCGGCTTTCAAGCTCCGTGAAGTGCAGTGTATGTACTCCGGTATTCCCGGCCTCCCTCAGTGCGGCATCGCTTCGCGCCGCAACCGTAACATCGGAACCGAGCGCTTTAAGACGGGAAGCGAGTGCTTTGCCGACCCGACCGTACCCGAGTATCAGGGCTCTGCTGTCAAGAACGGCCGTGTCACAGTCATGGATCAGCAGACCCACGGCAGCCTCGGCGGTCAGGCAGGCATTATATACTGTGAAGCTTTCCTCTCTGAGCAGGTCGAAAACCTGTATTTCTCTTTCTTCGGCAAGAGACAGAAGTTTTCCGCTTATCCCGCCGCCGAACAGCTTCTGACCGGATTCAGCCTCACGGATAAGCTCCTCCGCCGTTATTTGTTCATCGCTGAGAGGAGTATTCAGAAAACCGTTCTTTTCCGCAGGGATCGGAAGAATCATGCAGTCTGTCCCATTAAGACAGGAGGAAAGGCAGCTGCATTTCACACAGCCTTTTATCTCCGCCTTTTCATTTGCGAAGCAATGCACCCTCTGTCCGTCCGCCGCAAGGCTCTCTGCCAGCAGCACCGAGCGCCTATCTCCGCCCACAATGGCAATTCTCATCCTCATCGCCTCCACAAGCCATGATATTCCGGAGACATGGACGATGTGAACGGCTACCGGCTGTCATCCCGTCTGCATTTGAAATCCGGTTCGGTGCCGGCGATCAGCCTTTTGATGTTTTCTCTGTGCCGGAGAATCACCATAGCGGTGCAGAAGAGCGCAAGGATAAGCTTCGGCAGCGGCGGGGAGAGGATAAGCGCCGCCGCCGAAATGGCTGCCGCAGCGCAGACAGAGCCTAAAGACACTTTTTTACTCAGAATCGCCGCAAGTACAAACACCGCCAGCGCCGCTGTACCTATACGCCAGTCGATAAACCACATCAGCGCCGCGCAGACCGAAACGCCCTTGCCGCCCTTAAAGCCGTGAAGTGCCGGATAGCAGTGCCCTAAGAGGCAGGCGACCCCCGCAAAGCACACGCCCTGATCTCCCGTCAGAGCTTTCCCGATGAGAACGGAAATCACGGTTTTCGCGGCATCACAGGCTAAAGTTATAAGTCCCGTTTTCAGTCCGAAGCTCCGCGCCATGTTGGTCGCCCCGGCGTTGCCGCTTCCACAGGTACGTACATCCCGGCCGTACACGAAGCGGGAGAGCAGGATAGAAACGCTGATGCCGCCGATAAAATAGGGAAGGAGCAGCGAAAGAATTATTTTAAAAACCATAAAACGCCTCTGATGATAGTTCAAATTCTTTAAGGCAACACCGCACAATACGTCTGCGGCAGCTGACGGATAAAATGAGCTCAGATTTTGTCATTTTTTCTTGCAATACACAAAGTATTCCTGCGAAAAAATGCCTTCATCAGAACCCATTTTCTCTCGCCATCTGCTCTTGCCGCATTATGCGGTATTGCCTTAAGTATATTATACTTCAAAATTTTGAAATATCAACAGAGGCATTTTAATTTTACAGTTTAAACAAAGACCACGGGTATTCCTCCGGCGGAGGAAGGAGAAAATCGAGTGCCTTTCCGCTTTTTGGGTGGAGAAAGTGAAGCGCGTGGGACCACAGGGCAATTTCGCAGGCATCCTCCGGCGTACAGTATTTTCTCTCTCCCACCAGCGGGAAGGAACGGGAGGCGAACTGACAGCGAATCTGATGGGTGCGCCCGGTTACAAGCTCTATGCGCACTAAGCTCATGTTTTCCGCACGGGCAAGAGTCTCATAATGCAATATCGCCTGCTGTGCGCCCTTCTGCGGCGTTTCGGTGACAAAGGTCATGCGCCGCGCCTTATCCCGGAGCAGAAGATCGGTCATGGTACCGCTATTCGGGACTTCCCCATGAGTGACGGCAAGATACTGCTTGTGAAATATCCCGTCCTGTATCTGCTTGCCGAGAGCAGACGCACTTTCCGGATTTCTTGCGAGCACCATAAGACCGCTTACCACTCTGTCCAGGCGGTGAACTGTCCGCACATCGGCATTTTCGTCCCCCAGCGCCTCGCGCACAAGCTGCGGCATTCCGCCCGGTTCATCGGTAGAGAGTACTCTCGCCGGTTTCACGCAGACGACTATATCGTTGTCCTGATAGATGAATTTCATTTTCCCTCTAAAAAAACACTCCGGCACTTCTGCCGGAGTGTGAATGTAAGTTGTCAAGAATTAATCCTCGGCGGTCTTTTTTCTGGGGATGAGGGCTACCGCACCGGCTCCGGAGAGGATCATGATGGCGATCCACAGACCGATGTTGGTTTCGTCACCGGTGGAAGGTGCATAGTTGGCGGTAACGATACGGAAGTTGGTGGTCTGGGTGGTGCCGTTCGGACCGTTGAGCTGCATGGTGTAGGAACCGTAGGGCAGCTGGTTGAGGAAGCTGGAGAGAAGAGTGAGGGTCTTGCTGTCGCTGCTCAGGGAGAAATTGCTGGGATCGATCCACTTGCCGCTGATGTAAACATCGGAAACAGGCGTTGCGGAATTGAAGTACAGATTGGAGGCCGCACCTTTTACGTGAGCGTTGTCACCGTAGGTCGCACTTGCACCGGCAGTACCGTTGCCCGCGATATAGATGTTAGCATAGACAAGTCCGGTGGGATTATTCCCGGAATCGGTCGCTGTGTATACCTTGAGAGTGTGAGTGCCGTTGGACAGGGTGCTGAGGTAAGCGGCCTTCAGAGTGAGAGTGCCGTTCCAGTAAGTCGCAAGGCTGGTGCTCTTGGTGTTGAGATACTGGTTATCAAGATAGGTGTAGTAGGCTGCGGGGCTGACCTGGAAGGACAGGTCACCGTTGCCTCTTGTCCAGTTGACGGCTTTGGGAGTGATGGAACCTTCGCCGTAAGGCTCGACGCCGTTAACGCCTACAGCAACATTGGCGGTTCTGGCGGTGTCATTGTCGGAGGTGCAGGTAACAGTGATCGTACCGTCAAGATCACCGGCAGTGATGACAAAGCTGTTGCCCTTTACCTGAGTGGATGCAACGAGCCCGATATCGACAGGAGTATACGTCCAGGAGAAGGTCTCGCCGGCAATAGGATTTACAACGGAAACGGTAGTTGTCTTACCCTTGGAAATGGAAGAGGAGCTGACCATGAGGTCAAGCGGCTCTGCCTTGGTGACATTCACAAGGGCATAGCCCTGTGTACCGTCGTGACCGTAGGCGATGACCTTTACGGGAGAGGTGGTGGCGGAAACTGCCTTGACGGTGCAGGTGTTGTTATTGACCTGGAGAGAAACGCAGGGAGAGGAGCAGTACCAGTGGTCAATGTATGTACCGTCATCGCTGATGGTGGCGGTCAGAGTCTTGGACTGTCCGATAACAAGATCAACATTTACGGGAGTAACGGTAATGGTTCTCTTGTCACCGTCGGAAACAGTAACAAGGCACTCATTGGAGATCGCGGAGCCGTCTGTGGTGGAAGCGGTGATGGTTGCGGTACCGGCGCCGACAGCAGTAACGTTAGCAGTGCCGCTGCCGCCATCGGATACTGTTGCAACAGCATTGTTGCTGGAACGCCATGTGAGCTGCGGCTGAGATGGGGCATTCTGAACAGTGTAGTTGATAGTTCCGTTTGCGCCTTTAGCAAGATCAAGGTAGGAGGTGTTCAGAGTAATTGCAACGGCGGGGATACTCACATGAACATTGAAAGCACCCCAAACGGTGGAATCTTTAGCAGAGATCGCAATAATCTCAGTATCACCGGAACCTTTTGCATGGACAATGCCTGTGGAGCTGTCCACAACGGCAACGGCAGAATTGTTGGACTTCCAAGTGACGGCCTGACTGCAGCCTGTGGGATATACCGTGTAAGCATTGGGGCCCCAATCGCCGTAGTAGTTGAGATCAACATAGTTCTGGGCAAAGGTTATGGACTGCGGTGCGGGAGTCGGTTCGTTAATGACGAGGGTACCGGAGGCACGGGTAACTTCCTGACCGTTTTCCATATCCTTAACCAACGCGGTCACGGTATGCGTACCGACACTGGGATTGGCAGAAGAACCGGCGCCGACGGTGAAGGTCTTGCTCACGTTATTCCCATTTGAAAGACTTTCACTCTTATACTCATTTTGATCACCATCTATGCTCCAAAAGAGACGATAGTTACCGCCCATAACCGAAACATAAGCGATATAGGTAAAGCTTTCATTGCTGTTAATGGTGACGGTGCCGCTGCAGCTTTCGTCAAGCATGATCGTTGCATCGGCGCTTGCGCTGACGGCCAGCATACTTGCCAGTACGCATACCAGCAGGAGTGTTGAAACTACTTTCCTCATTGTATTCATTTTATAATCCCCCTTATGAGGTAGTTTACATATTTGACGCGACTATAATACCACACATAATTTGTTTTGGCAACAAAAAAATGACAGAAAAACGAAAAAATTTTTGGGGCACTTTTTTGTCCAAAACAGGTATCCCTTGACCGCATCGGGCATCTCGTGTGTAGAATTAGACGGTTATTCTCCCTTTTTAATCAATTCGTGAGCACGAGACTATTTTAAGGTTAGCGATAGTGTAACACATTGTTTCTAAAAATGCAAGTACTTTTTCCTAATTTTTTTCTAAAGTTTTTCCAGATTGTAATTTTTCAAATTACAATCTCTGTATTATGTAAATCACAATATGTTTACATTATTATTGTTTTTTGCGCTATGTCCGGAACATCCATAACAAAAAAAGCCTTTGAAAAGCGAAACGGCTCAAAAGCCCTTCCCGCTTTCCCTCAATTCAAACTATTTGTTTTTCGCATTTCTGATACAAGTTATACGAATTTGTTTGCAAAAAGTTTCATCGTTTTTGTAAATTTTTCGCTGTCTCTCGACAGGAAGCGGCGACGGTGCTATAATGATGCGAAAATATTCTGTGCGGAGCTATGATTTATGGACAATAGTGAAATAAAAAGAATATACGACACCATGCTCACCGCCGAGCGGAAGGGCGCGGAGCTTATTCTGCACGCAGGCAGAATACTCACGCAGGAAAAGACCAATCACAGAGACGTGGTGACGGAATTTGACAAAAAGGTACAGGAGCTTACTGTACAGCGCCTCCGGGAGACCGTGCCGGAGGCAAGGTTTTTCTGTGAGGAAAACGCGCTGCAGGATGATCTGCACGCAGAGCACGTTTTTGTCATCGACCCCATTGACGGTACGATGAATTTTGTCAAAGGCTTCCAGCATAGCTGTACTTCCATCGGCTATCTTCATAACGGCGTCCTCACCGCCGCGGCGATCTACCAGCCTTACACAGACGAGATGTTCTCGGCAATCCGCGGTGAAGGCGCATGGCTCAACGGCAAGCCCATACATACCCCCGAAACGCCCCTGAGCGAAAATGTGACCTGCTTCGGTACCTCGCCTTATTACCCGGAAAAAACGGACGACACTTTCCGCCTTGCAAGAATCGCTTACGATGCAAGCCTTGATCTTCGCCGAACAGGGTCGGCGGCGCTCGATCTTGCCTATGTGGCGGCGGGCAGAGCCGGACTCTTCTTTGAAATGAAGCTGAGCTTCTGGGACTATGCGGCGGGAATACTGCTCGTCGAGGAGGCCGGCGGCAGATGCACGGCGGCGGATCTGAGTCCTCTGCCGCTGGACGGAAGAAAATCGTCAGTGATCGCCGGCGGGAAAAAAGCATACGAGGATTTTGTGAAGCTTATATAATATGGAACTGAAAGATTTGAAAAGACGCGCACCGGTGGTGTGCAGGAGCTGCGTAACCTCCACCAACACGGTCATTAAAGGACTTGTCCCCTCGGGACTTCCGGACGGCTTTGTCCTTGCCGCCGAAAAACAGACCTCCGGGCGCGGGCGGCTGGGCCGGAGCTTTGAGTCTCCGGAAGGAGGGCTCTATCTCTCCATGCTCCTGTACCCGGAGTGTCTGCCGGAGGAAATTGCCACGCTCACGCCCTGCGCCGCCGTTGCGGTGAGCAGAGCCATCGAAAAAGTCTGCGGTCTTGTACCGGAGATAAAATGGCCCAACGATCTGCAGATAAACGGCAAAAAGCTCTGCGGTATCCTGACCGAGAGCTCTGTATGCGGCGGAAAGCGCTATGTGATTATCGGGATCGGAATAAACGTCAACACGGATATTCCCTCTCTTCCCCCGGAAGTACAGGAGATAGCCGCGTCCGTATTCTGCGAGACCGGCAGGCGAGTCGATATGGAAAAGCTTGCCGCCGCGATCATCCGGGAGCTGGACGCGATGGTCGAAAGCTGGACGGCGGACAGGCATTACTGTATAGAGGAATACAGAGAAAAATGCAGCAGCATCGGCTGTGATATTTACCTCATCCGCGGCGAGGAAAAAATCGAGGCGCACGTGCTGGATGTGGATGAAAGCTTTGCCCTGACCGTCGAGCAGAACGGGGAGAAAAAGCGCATCGACTTCGGAGAGATAAGCGTCCGGAAAAAAGGACTGTAATATTATTTGCCTTTTACGTAAAGCCTGTCATTGCGAAACCAGCTAACGCATAAGTGCGCCTTGCCAAATCAAAGATTTGGAGGCTTACTTAAGTGTGCGCACTGGTTTCGCAATGACAGGCTTTGAGCATATTCACAAATAATATTACAGCCCGACAGTCCTTTTTTTATTCTTTCCCGTAAAGGTCGTATAGTTTCAAAACTTCCTCCACCGTGCGCACACCCTCCGTGCCGCCGGATTCGCTGAGTGAGGCAGCAGCGGTACAGGTGCCTAAAAGGAGAGCCTTTTCCAGCGTCCAGCCCTTTTCGGCGGCATAGAGCACCCCGGAGCAGAACGCATCCCCCGCACCGACCGTACCTTTTATATAACCGTCGGGGAGAGAGAGGCTTTCACGCTCACGGTAACTGCCGTTTTCGTCCAGCCCGCAGCTGAATTCGGGACAGTGGATGACCGTCCATGTACTGACGCCGAAGGAGCGGAGCTTTTCCAAAGCCGCTCTGAAGTTTTCCCGGTGAAGCCGTCCCGCTTCATCTCTCAGGATCATGCCGGTGGTCTGCTGCGCCTCATACTCGTTGATGGTCAGATAATCGACATATTTCAGCGCCGGCGGTACCGCGTGGGCAAAGTCCGCGCCGGACTGAGAAACGATGTCGGTAGAAGTTTTCAGCCCGTGCTCCTGCGCCGTGTGGAGAAAACGCGCCATTTTGGTGCCGTATTCCTCATCGGGAAGATCGAGATGGCGCATCAGGAAAATATATCCCGCGTGGATCAGATCGGCGGGGAGATCGTCCCAATCCACGTGCTCTTCTCCGAAAAGACCGTTTCCGCCGGTGTAGGTGAAAAACGTGCGGTATTTGGTGTTCGTGTTGCCGATGACGAGCGTATACCCCGTCGGGCCGAGATCCACCACGCCGGAGGTATCAATGTTCGGGTGCTTTGCAAAAACGCCCCGGGCAAAATCTCCTATTTCATCCTTCCCTATATTTCCCGCGAGGTAGAGAGGAAGCTCCGGGTCAAGGCGGGCAAGGTCTTCGATGCAGTTCGCCGCCAGACCGCCCAGAGACCGCGAGCTGCTCGATTCAACATGCACAAGCTCGCCTTCCTGCGGATACGTATCGACATAATAGGTAACATCAACAATAATATTTCCCGCGCAGCAGATTCCTTTTTTCATTTCGTTTCCTCACAAAACTTGTAATCTTCTTATTATATTATACTATTTGAATTGTTCTTGTCAACATTTTCGCGGCATTTCTCCAATCAAATGTTTCTGCAAAAACCGGCTGTCGGAGTTTCTGATGGAGACGTTTTCAAAAATGCAAATTTTTATGTCTTCCGAAAAATCTTGAGTTTCGGTCAATAGCAGAAAATACAAAAAGCAGGCAACGATGGCAAGGTGAAAGCAAAGAAAAGCACTGAAAAAATGTAAAAATTTAAAAAAGAGTACACAAAAACAAGCACAAGGCACAAATGGCTTTGTACT
>JAZLGK010000192.1:0-6435 GCA_045616265.1 Candidatus Limivicinus sp.
TTCGCAGGAATACTTTGTGTATTGCAAGAAAAAATGACAAAATCTGAGCACATTTTATCCGTCAGCTGCCGCAGACGTATTGTGCGGTGTTGCCTTAATAGAAAAAATATCCGCATCACAAAACGATGCGGATATTTTTTAAAGTTCCAGGAAATCGATTATTTTGTAGATCGCGTCCTCCATTTTCTCGCCGTCCACAAAGCGGTGGTCGGCACCTTCGGAGAGGAAATAGCGGATGCCGTTCTTTTTTGCAAAAGCCTCTATACGGTCGCAGTCCAGCAATTCGTCCTCGGTTCCCTGAATGATCAGGAGCTTCTTCGCCATACCGTTGTAATCATGCTTTTCAAGCGAGAAGTTTTTCAGTTCCTCGAGAAATTCCCCGTCCATCCTCACAAGCACATCAAAGCCGCTCAGACAGAAGCCTTTCTCCTGAAGGCTTTTCCTCATATCCTCGCTGATGAGCTTTTTGTCAACCGTCTCGAACATAGTGACCGCCGGACAGCGCAGAGCCACTTTTTCAAAGGACATACCGTGCTCCGCGACGTATTTCAGCGGCAGATATCCGCCGAAGCTTGTCCCGTAGTAATAGACCTTTGCGTCGGGGTATTTCTGCGCGATGTATTTCCGGATCGCCGTAATATACCGGTCGCACCGGAAAAGACGCAGCGGCGTGGCCTGATCCTCACCGTGTCCAGGCAGGTCATAGGCTATGACCGCGCAGCTGGGATTGCTGCCCAGCAGGATATTGGCGAAGGTGCTGATGGCGCGGCTCTCCTTATGTCCTGCAAAGCCGTGCCCCGCGATTACAACGTTTCTCACCTTTCCGGAGATCGGAGAAAAACTTTTGCAGCGAATGGCGTCATCTCCGTCTGTGATCGTGAAATACTTTTCCTTGAAATTGGCGACCTCTACGTCAAATGCGGGGCTTTCGTAATCAATGCGCACGACCGGTGAGTGCTCGTAGCTGAAATCCAGCAGCTCGTTGACGAATACCTTCAGGAAGCGGATGCCTAAAAGATTATAGGAGGTGCTGATCCGGCAGCGGTTGTTGAAGCATACGCAGACGCACTGCATACCGGCAGGACCGGCTACCCTGCCGTAAATGAAAACGTCCTTTACTCTGCTGTTCAGTTCGCCGAAATCGATCTTTCCGAGGTAGGATACGATCGGTTCGCCCTTGAGAGCGCCCTGCGCATAATATGCTCTTTTGCCTTCCAGACTGTCTATGGCGTAGAAACGCTGCAGTTCCCTGCTGTCGTTAAAGTAGCGCGGCATCTGGTATTCCGCACTGCTCTGCAGGAGCAGCTGCGCTTTGAGACAGCTCAGCTGCACATTCTGCGGCTTGTTTCTCAGCTCCGGCGTAAGCTCATATCTGGCGGATTTGGTGCAGTTGCGAAGCGTTTTTTCGCAGCCGAGCATTCTCCTCAGATCCATGGGGCAGGAGACGTGTATGACCTGCTCATTTTCCGGATCAACAACGTCGAGTGTCCGTTCAAGCGCCAGAGAGATCAGGCCCGAGACGTTGCCCTCGTCCTTTTTTGCACAGTCGACAACAACATCCTCCGGCACGGTAAAGCTGTAAAGCATGGAAAAATTATTGTCGATCTGATCGGCTGTAAATGCAAAGCCGTCTTTGTATTTACGTCTGAAGACATTTTCCGGCTCGACGACGTGCGAATACGGATCCTCCCACTCCTCCGGAGAGGGGCTTTCATGCAGATCAACATCCGTTCCGGAAAACGCTCTGCCTTCCATATACTCAAAATAACCCTGAATGACCGTCTGGCAAAGCTTTTTAAGTCCGCCGCCGTCTGTCAGCCCGTGAAACGCCGCAATAAAGATATGCTCGTTATAATGGCTTACCCCGACAAGATAACCGTTGTCTTCGCTGTCATCTTCCGTCACATAGCCGTTTTTATGCACGACAACAAAGGGCTTGTCGTTTGTCTCGAGAATATATCTGTCCCCTTCCTCCGACAGAGCGGTTCTGACGGCGAAGTAGGGGAATCTCTGCATCACGAGCTCGGCTGCGTGCTGCAGGGCATCGTGGCAAACTTCGGATTCAAGGAGAAGATCGGCGTACATATAGGACTTTTTCCCGGCCAGATAAAAGAACGAAGCGCCGGTCGTGATCTCAAACTGTTTTGTATTACTTTCCATTTCTGTTTTCCCCTAATATCTATTTTGCCGATTGGCTGTCTATTTTCTCTTTCAGCTCGCAGAGATACATCCATCGCTCCATTTTCTGCTCAAGCTGCCGGTTCAGAGCGTCGTGCTGCTGCATGAGCTCACCGAGTTTTATATAATCGCTGCAGTATTTTTCCTGCTCGGCTTCAAGCTGTGCAATTTTCTCTTCAAGCGCGGCGATATCCGCATCGATCGTTTCAAATTCTCTCTGCTCGTTAAACGAGAATTTCAGCTTTTTTTCTTTCGGCCGTATCGGTTCGGCTTTCGGCTTTTCCGCTCTGGACGCGCTCTCCTCCCGGCGCTTTTCCTGCCAGTCGGACCAGTTGCCGGTATAGCGCCATACTTCCCCGTCTCTTACCTCAAAGATCTGCTCCGCCAGCTTGTCCAGCAGGAAACGGTCATGCGATACCACAATGACCGGTCCGGGGAAGGAGTCGAGATAATCCTCCAGGATCGAGAGCGTCATCACATCGAGATCGTTTGTCGGCTCATCCAGCAGCAGAACATTCGGCGCGGACATCAGGATGCTCAGAAGATAGAGTCTGCGTCTCTCGCCGCCCGAGAGCTTTCCGATGGGCTGGGACTGAAGATCGGACGGGAACAGGAAACGCTCCATCATCTGCGCGGCGGAGAAGGTGCCCTCCGAGGTTCTGATCTCCGAGGCGATCTCGTGGATAAAGTCATAGACGCGCTGATTCTTATCCAGCTCCCGCCCTTCCTGGGAGAAGTGACCGATCTTCACGGTGCTGCCGGTATCGACCTCGCCGGAATCCGGCGGTATCTCTCCGCTCAGCAGATGCAGAAGCGTGGATTTGCCGGCGCCGTTATGCCCGACGACGCCGATCCTGTCTTCCCGCAGAAGCCGGTAGGAAAAATCACCGATGACCGTTCTGCCGCCGTACTTCTTTGTGACGTTTTTCAATTCTATGAGCTTTCTTCCGAGACGGCTGGAAGCGGCGGAAAGCTGTACCTTTTCGTCATATTCCGGGGCACTTTTTTCCAGAAGCTCTTCATATCGCTGTATACGCTCTTTGGACTTTGTTGACCGTGCCCTGCACCCGCGCATGATCCATTCCCGCTCGACACGCAGAATACTCTGCCGTTTCCGTTCGCTTGCCTCCGCCATCTCCTCGCGCATGGATCTGAGCTCCAGATATTTTGAGTAGTTCGCTTCGTAGTGGTAGAGCTTGCCCCGGCTGAGCTCGGTGATACGGTTGACGACACGCTCCAAGAAATAACGGTCGTGCGTGACCATGATAAGCCCGCCCCGGAATTTCCGGAGCCGTTCTTCGAGCCATTGGGTCATCTCGGCATCCAGATGGTTGGTGGGCTCGTCCAGAATAAGGATATCCGCCGGCTGCATCAGCGCCGCGGCGAGGGCTGTGCGCTTTCTCTGCCCGCCGGAAAGGGTGCCGACCTTCTGCTCAAAATCCGTCATACCGAGCTTTGTGAGCATGGTCTTTGCCTCATACTCGTTGATCTGACGGTATTCCTCAGGGGTGTGGAGAAAAACCTGTTCCAGAACGGTCGCGTCATCGTCCATCACCGGATTCTGAGAGAGAATACTCAGTGTGACGTTGGGGTCGCGCCTGACCTCGCCCGCATCGGGCGTGAGCCGGCCGGCGAGGACGCGGAGCAATGTAGACTTCCCCGTGCCGTTGATGCCGATGATCCCGATCTTATCCCCCTCATTGAGATAAAAATTCACATCGTCGACCAACTGCCTCATTCCGAAATTTATGGATATGTGTTCTGCCGACAGCAGCATTTTATGCTCTTCCTTTGACTTTTCTTATTTTATCATTGTAGCACACGGAAGCATATTATGGCAATTACAAAATACATTTAAATATATTTACAGATTTTTAATAAATTGTCACTTCCCTGTGATAAAATAAACTAAGTAAACGATGATTAATTCGGCAAGAACAGATGCCGAAGGTGAATTAATCAGCGGTTACCTAAGATAAAAAGGGAAATTTCTCGGCGATTTCCGATATACAAGGGTGAATTTCATGAGAGAGCGTATTGCAAGATTTATGGCCGGACGGTACGGCAACGATCAGCTTGGCAGGGCTCTGTTAATTACAGACCTGATCCTGCTTCTGCTGTCAACGATTTTTTCAAAATCCATCGGCGGGATCCTCATGCCTTTGACATTTGTCCTGCTCGGCTACACTTATTTCCGTATGTTTTCCCGCAACATCTGTAAGCGGCAGGAGGAAAACGGGAAATATCTGCGTTTGAAATATACGCTCACTTCGAAGATCAATGTGCTTAAGGAACGCTGGAAGCAGCGGAAGGAATACAAATTCTTCACCTGCCCGTCCTGTCATACGGCTCTCCGCGTTCCCAGAGGCCGGGGCAGGATAAAGATCGTCTGCCGAAAGTGCGGTACATCCTTCGAGGGCAAGTCCTGATATGTTCGGGTATCTTGTCGCCGACATCTCCCGGCTTGACGGGGCGCAGTTGGAGCGCTACAGATCGGTCTACTGCGGATTGTGCCGGACGCTGCGGCAGCGACACGGTTTCGGTGCGGGACTTACGCTTAACTACGACCTTACGTTTCTCATCCTCCTTTTGAATTCTCTCTATGAGCCGGAGGAAGAAACAGGAACGGAAACCTGTCTGCGTCACCCGTATGCTCCTCAGAGCTGGGTAAAAAGTGAAATAAGCGACTACGCCGCCGATCTTAACGTAATGCTGGCGTATCTCAAATGCCTTGACAACTGGGCGGATGACGGAAGCCTTGTATCTCTTGCCGAAGGGAAGCTGCTGAAAAAAAGCGGCGAAAAATGTCAGTCTCTTTATCCGCGGCAGACTGCGGCAATGAAAAACGCCATGGAGCGGATATGGGAGCTTGAGAAAAACAATATCGAGGATGCGGATGCCGCGGCATCCGCCTTCGGCGATTTTATGGGCGAAGCGCTTGTATACCGGGATGACCGGTGGAGCGGTGATCTTCGCGCCATGGGTTCATCTCTCGGGAAATTCATCTACGTGATGGACGCGGTGATCGATCTGGATGGGGACGCCGCACACGGAAGATATAATCCCTTCCGCAGATATTATGGGCTTGACAATGAGCAGTACTTTCGTGATATACTGAAAATGTTTCTTTCGGAATGTGTATACTGTTTTGACAGACTGCCGCTGGTGCAGGATGCCGCGATTCTTAAAAATATTCTGTGCTTCGGGCTGTGGCAGCAGTTTGAGAGGAAGTACGGGTAAACGATGATTGATTCGGCAAGAGCAGATACCGAGATAATTTGTGCTCAGCTTTGCATAAGTTCGCGTAAGCCAAATCGAAGATTTGGACGCTCACTTAAGACGACGGCACTTTTTTGCGGGAATACTTTGTGTATTGCAGGAAAAAGTGATTAAGTATGAGCGCAAATTTTCCGGCAGATGCCGTAGACGAATTGATCAGCGTTTACCTCATGAAAGAAGGACAAATCGGATGTATAAGGATCCCTATGAGGTTTTGGGTGTACCCCCCACCGCCACCGATGAGGAAATAAAAAAAGCGTACAGAGATCTGGCAAAAAAATATCACCCGGATCTCAATCCCGACGATCCGAGTGCCGCGGCGAAGATGAATGATGTCAACGCCGCCTATGACGCCATCAAGAGCGGGCAGACCCAGAGCGGCTATTCCGGCTATTCCGGTCAAAGCTACGGCTATAACCAGTGGTATAACGATTTCAACAGCCGAGCCGGCCGAAGCGGGCAGACCGAACGCAGCGAATATGTCGCGGCGAAAAGCTATATAAGGAACCGGATGTACCGCGAGGCGCTCAACGCTCTTTCCGGCGTTCCCGTGACGGAACGGGACGGCAAGTGGTATTATCTCCACGCGGGAGCCAATATGTATATGGGCAACCGTATTGCCGCCATAGAGTCGGCAAAACGCGCCGTGGAGATCGACCCGGGCAACGAGGACTACCGAAGACTTCTTGAACAGCTTCAAAGCGGCGGAGAATACTACGACAATTTCACCACCGATGTCTCCACGGGTCTCGACCCCGGCAAGCTGTGCATGACTATGTGCGCTCTCAATATGTGCCTCGGTCCCACCTGCGGCTTCCGTTTCTTCTGCTGCTGATTATTAAGGCAACACCGCACAATACGTCTGCGGCAGCTGACGGATAAAATGTGCTCAGATTTTGTCATTTTTTCTTGCAATACACAAAGTATTCCTGCGAAAAAATGCCTTCATCATAAGTGAGCGTCCAAATCTTCGATTTG
>JAZLGK010000193.1:0-4117 GCA_045616265.1 Candidatus Limivicinus sp.
AAGGATGAAAATAAGCAAGAAAATGCGTTTATGACATTTTGTAAATAATTTTTCAACCAAAAAGTTCTCAAAATCCACTGAAATAATAAAAAATCCACACTTTTCAGTGTGGATTAAGCAGTGGACGATACAAGACTCGAACTTGTGACCTCCCGCACGTCAAGCGGATGCGCTACCAGCTGCGCCAATCGTCCGTCAGCTCGATTATAATAACGCAAGATGCATATTTTGTCAAGAGCTTTTTCAAAAAAATCAGCCTGAATTTTTCAGGCTGATTTTTCATAAGAATGTTACTCTACGCAGTATACCGTGATCGTCTTTTCGACGCCGAAACATTCCGCCGTGAGCTTTACGCCGCCGGAGATCGTCCCGATAATGTGAACATCACAGCTCAGAGAGTCATCACTGGGAGTGAGTTCAAGAATCTCCCCGTTATTTACAGACCAGTTGATGTGCACGCCTGTTATGGTAAGAGGATAGGGGACAGCGGTGAGAGTGATCGTTTCATCATTGCTCAGTCTCATTGTGCAGTCGGTCTCAATTTCTTTCTCGAAGAACTTGATAGCCAGCTTTTCAACGGAAGGAGTGGGAGTAGGCGGCGGAGTCGGCGCTGCCTCGATCTGGGGAATGTCATTTGTAACTGCAACGGGCGCCGTGACCTTGGACTGACCGGCATTATCGGCCCCGTCAAGGCTCGTGGACACCATGACAATAACTGCGAGAATAACCGAGACGACCAGAATAAGGCCGAAGATCATCTGCCATTTCGTGTTCGTCTCCGCCCGGTCGTAGGAAGCGGTTCCTTTAACGGTTCCGGGAGTTGTTGACGGAGTGCGGCTGCTCTGGGAAACTCTGCGCGTCCCGCAATTCGGACAACGGCTGCGCAGGGATGAGAACGTTTCCCCGCAGCGGCGGCACTTTACATCGGGAATCATGCCCATTTACAGGATCCTCCTCATTCTATGTATAATAGAATTACGCTAAATATACATCCTTTTAAGCATTTAGTCAAGTGCTGTGTGCACTTACACCCGATTTTCAGCGTTTTTTACGGAACAATTCCCCACATTGACCCTGAATCGGCGGTGAAAAACCCGTATTGCCCTGCAATAAGCCCCGAAATAAACCGAATACGGCAAAGCATACTCCACCGCCCCGGAAAACACAGAGCGGATGCCCCGTAAAGAAACTACGTTTTATGCTTTTCTGCGGATTCTCTTTGCCGTGTTTCCATCCGGAGCTTCCGGCGGCAGGACAAAATACCACGCCGTCAGAATGAGCGCCAGAATAAGCGCCCAGGAGCCTCTGTCCATAAGGAGAAGATACTGCATTTTGAGATAGGCGTAATATCCCAGGACGGACGCGAACTGCACCAGCAGCGGTATCGCGGAAAATTTTAGGCAGGTAAAGGCAAGGATGAGCGAGATCACGTCCGCAGCAAAAAAGTACCTGTCGTGCATATGGGGCAGAAGAAAAGGGATGCCGATGGCAAACAGCAGTGCGGCGGCTAAGATTTTTTTCTCGGAGAGCCTGTTTTGGTTTACATAACATATAACGAGTATGGCAAGCATATAGACGGCGGCGGCTAAGATCCCGAGCTTTGCGGCGAGAGCGTTGTACTCCTCCGGGAGCGAATACTGAAACATGGCGTAAACGGAGGGAGAGTTATAATTGAGCCCGTCCCCAATGCTGCCGGTCTGGCCGAAGTAGAGAGTGATCGTCTCCCAGAACGGACGGCCGAGCAAAACGGCAGGGAGCACAAGGAGAATATATGTGACAGGGAAAACGATAAAGTGCCACAGCCTGAATTTGCCCTTCATCCACAAAACCGCGTATATGGGCAGAATGAAGACCGCCTGCAGCTTGAAGCCGAAAGAGAGGGCTGCCAAAGCCATAGAGAGGATCGGTCTGTCGTCCAGCGCACAGTAAATGCCGAGAATGGCCAGAGCGACATAGGTGCTGTCGCACTGTCCCCAGAGAGAGCCGTTGAGAAGAACGGTGGGGAGAAAGAGAACGGCATAAAAGCAGGCGATGATCTTGATCTTATTCTGCGTAAAGCGCGTCAGAAGCAGAGCCGAAGCCCATGCCAGCAGAATATCAAAGAAGATACTCAACAGCTTGATGAGATAGAGGTCGCTGATCTCCGAATAAGAAAAAAGCGCCAGAAAATAGAGATAGGGGATGTTATAGTTGCCGACAGGTCGGTTCAGCGCCCGAAATCCGCCGTTCTGCCGGAAATAATCGACCCAGTGAGAAAGAAAGTCTCTGTAGTCATCCGTTACATAGTCGAGCACGAGATATCTTGCAAAGAAGGCGAGCACCGAGAACAGAACGATGCAGAGAATATATTTACAGTTTGCGGGTTCGACCGTTCTGTAAATAAGATAGGAAGCCAGAAAAGCCTCTGCGATGAGAAGAATGATAACGCGGATATCCATATTGCTGCCTCCGAGCTTTGTGCAATATCTATAAAAAAATAAGCAGGAGACTGACACTCCCGCCGAAAATGAGAAAACTCAGAAAAAAATTCTTGACTTTGTTATATATAAAATGATATAATAACTTGCTATCTGTGCAGGAGGTTTTTACAAACCTCTCCCTTTAGCGTTTTCAGTATATCATCTGCAAGCTGTAAAATCAACACCGGGTAACAAAATAGTGACAACATATCCGGGCGTTTGTAAATTTCAGAAGGAGAGTACGCTAATGCCAAAAGATGTTCTATACGGCAAGACTCTGAGAAAGAGCTTTGCACGTACCGAAGAGATCATGGACATGCCTAATCTGCTTGAGATCCAGAAGAGCTCTTACAAGTGGTTTCTGGAGACCGGGCTGAAGGAAGTGTTCCGGGATGTGGACTCCGTGACCGACTATTCCGGCAATCTTGAGCTGAGCTTTATCGACTATTCCATGAACGAGCAGCCCAAGTACGACATTGAAGAGTGCAAGGCGAGAGACGCAACGTATGCCGCCCCCCTCAAGGTCCGGGTGAGACTGCGCAACAAGGAGACCGAAGAGATCAAGGAGCAGGAGATCTTCATGGGTGATTTCCCACTGATGACTCCCGGCGGAACCTTTGTTATCAACGGCGCAGAGCGTGTTATCGTTTCTCAGATCGTCCGTTCTCCCGGCGTCTATTTCGATAAGACGACCGACAAGTCTCTGATGAATATTTTCGCCTCCACCGTCATCCCGTATCACGGCGCATGGCTGGAATATGAGACGGACGCGATGGATATGTTCAATGTCCGTATCGATAAAAACCGCAAGCTGCCTATCACATGGTTTTTGCGTGCCATGGGCAAGTATGCGGAAAACGAGCCCGCTACCTGGCTCAGCTGCGTCAGCGACCCCGAAGTCGGCGTTATGACCAATGAGCGCGTCAGGGAAGTCTTCGGCGAGGATGAGCGCATCATCGCCACCATCGACAAGGATACCTGCAATACCCGTGACGAGTGCCTCATTGAGATCTACCGCAAGCTGCGCCCCGGTGATCCTCCCACGGTCGAATCCGCCGAGACTCTGCTGGACGGTCTTTTCTATGACCGCCGCCGCTATGAGATCAGCAATGTGGGACGCTATAAGTTCAACAAGAAGCTCTCTCTCTTCCCGCGTATTGCCGGTTTTGAGCTTGCTCAGCCCGTGGCCGATCCTCTCACCGGCGAAGTCCTTGCCGAGATGGGCGAGATCGTCACCCGCGACAAGGCGAAGGTCATTGCCGACGCCGGCGTTGTGGATGTTCTGCTCAATGTTGACGGCAAGGCTGTGCGCGTATTCTCCAACGGCATGGTAGACCTTGCCCGTTACGTTGATTTTGACCCCGCGGAGATCGGCGTGAAGGAAAAGGTGCGCGGCATCGTTCTTGCCGACCTCATGAAGCAGTTCACCGGCGACGCTCTCAGACAGGCTATTATCAATAACATAGATATTCTTATTCCGAAGCACATCGTGGCGGACGATATTTTCTCCTCCGTCAACTACCTCAACTGCCTTGCCC
Organism: Candidatus Limivicinus sp.; assembly: GCA_045616265.1. Taxonomy (GTDB): domain Bacteria; phylum Bacillota; class Clostridia; order Oscillospirales; family Oscillospiraceae; genus Limivicinus. The sequence continues at coordinate 3,998 of JAZLGK010000193.1, forward strand.
ACGGCATCGGCGAGGCTGACGATATCGACCATCTGGGCAACCGCCGCGTCCGCTGCGTCGGTGAGCTGCTGCAGAACCAGTTGCGCCTGCGCTTAACGCGTATGGAGCGCGCGACCAGCG
>JAZLGK010000194.1:0-2976 GCA_045616265.1 Candidatus Limivicinus sp.
GGCCGGCGGCACGGCTGTTTATATGATCTTTGTGCAGGCGGTTTTTTAGGGCAATACCGCATAATGCGGCAAGAGCAGGTGGCGAGAGAAAATGGGTTCTGATGAAGGCATTTTTTCGCAGGAATACTTTGTGTATTGCAAAAAAAATGACAAAATCTGAGCACATTTTATCCGTCAGCTGCCGCAGACGTATTGTGCGGTGTTGCCTTAATAAAACTATTTTCCGGTAACAAGGGGGAGCAATATATGAGTGATTCTAATAAGGATGTGCTGTCCGTCCTCGGCGAGGCAGTCGTTATCGCGCGAAACAAAAGAATCGTTTTTTCAAATTCCCCTGCCGTAACTATTCTCGGCGGCGATCCTGCCGGGAAAAAACTTTCCGCCGTTCTCGGAGCAGATATAGCCGATATGCAATCCGATGAATTTACCGCCAACATCCTCGTGAACGGGAAAAACTGTATCGTCCGTTCCTCCCGGAAAAGCGGCGATCAGATACTTATTATTAATGAAACAAAATATGACAATCTGCAGATAAATGATTCCGCGCTGTATTCTTTGCGCTCCATGCTCATGGTAATGAGTATGTCGGTGGACCGCTGCAGAAAGCTTGCCGGAGAAAGCGGCAGCGAGGAAATGCTCTCAAATGCCGACTCGATGAGCAAAAACCTTGCTTCTCTCTCGAGACTCATTTCGAATGTTTCCATTATCCGCGCCGTTCAATCCCAGACGCTTCGTTTTACTCCTAAAGTAATGGATCTGAGCAGGCTTTTTAAGGAATATACGGATATCGCCGCTTCTCTTCTTCCGGATGTAACGATCTGCTTTGAGGCCTCGGAGAGTCTGTACGCTTCCGTGGATGAAAGTTTACTCAAACCTTTGCTGACAAACCTCATCGCCAATTCCGTCCTGCACGGCAAATGCAGAAAGCTTCGCATCCGGCTTATTGACAGTGTGGATTATGTGATCCTGGCAGTCAACGACGACGGCTGCGGGATACGAAACGAAGACCTTTATAACGTATTTGAGCGTTACTGCGATCCGATCGGACTTATCGACATCAACCGGGGCGCAGGGCTCGGACTTTCGGTGGTTCTGGGAATCGCCCGTCTTCACAGCGGCACGGTGCTCCTTGAAAGCCGTGCCGATCACGGAACGGCCGTGCGCGTTTCTTTTCGGAAAAACACCGCCGGCTCCTCGCTTTACACTTTCAGACCTTCCACGGAAAATACAAACGATATACTTACCGGTCTCGCCGACTGCGTTGATGAAAGACGTTTCCGGGAAACATATAGTGAGTTTTAAGTTTTCAGTTTTAAGTATAAAACGTCCCCGAAGATAAGTTGATCTTCGGGGGTGGTTTTTACAGGAACTTTAAATTATGTCCCTTTTTTTCGGTCTGTTCCAGTGTCTCCACGCTCTTGCGCAGCTTTTTCCCGCCGAGGTTTCTGTCTTCCAGCGTTGACCCAAACATCGCCGTCCTCCCTCTGACAGCTCTGCCTTCCAGCGTCATGAAGAAACCGCCGCCGTTGACGTCTTCCAGCTCCTCATCCGAGAGCGCGTTCTTGTTTTCTTTATCCAGATTTTCCATTTTATGATTCCTCCGTAAATTTACGTTTGATGCTATTATATACGCAGCCCTTTCGTATTTGTTACAGACTTCTTAACAAATTATAAATTCTTAACTCCGCACTATAGGAAAAAGCTCCGCCGAAAATTCGACGGAGCTTTTTGAAGTTAAATCAGAAGGAAGCCTTTCTGACGCCGGGGATCTGGCCCTTGTATGCCAGCTCTCTGAAGCAGATACGGCAGATGCCGTAGTTGCGCAGATAAGCGTGGGGACGGCCGCAGATCTTGCAGCGGTTGTAGGCGCGGGTGGAGAACTTAGGCTCAGCCTGCTGTTTGAGAATCATTGATTTCTTAGCCATTTCGGTACTCCTCCTTAATTCATGAAGGGAGCGCCCATGAGCTTGAGCAGCTCACGTGCCTCTTCATCGGTCTTGGCGGTGGTGGTGATGGCAATGTTCATGCCACGCAGCTTCTCGATCTTATCATACTCGATCTCGGGGAAGATGATCTGCTCTTTGAGGCCGAGGGAGTAGTTGCCGCGGCCGTCAAATGCGTCTGCGGAGATGCCGCGGAAGTCGCGGACACGGGGCAGAGCGACGTTGAACAAACGGTCAAGGAACTCCCACATACGGTCCTGACGCAGAGTGACCTTAACGCCGACCTTCATGCCTTCACGCAGCTTGAAGTTTGCAACGGACTTGCGTGCTACGGTAGCAACGGCGTGCTGACCGGTGATGGCGCTGATGTCCTTGATGACGGCTTCAAGAGCCTTGGCATTATCTTTGCAGTCGCCGCAGCCGACAGAGACAACGATCTTGTCGATCTTGGGGATCTGCATAACGGATTTGTACTGGAACTTCTCCATCAGAGCAGGAGCAACTTCCTTAACGTACTTTTCTTTCATTCTTGTCATAGTCAGCTAACTCCTTTCTCAGATTTCTGCGCCGCACTTCTTGCAGACGCGGGTCTTCTTATCGCCTTCGATCTTGTGGGCAACGCGGGTGGCCTTGCCGCACTTGGGGCAGACGAGCTGTACCTTGCAGGCATAGATGGGGGTCTCGACCTTGATGATGCCGCCCTCCTGACCCTGCTTCTGGGGCTTCTGGTGCTTGGTGGCAACGTTGACGCCCTCTACGATGACCTTAAGGTTCTTGGGGTCAGCGGACATGATCTTGCCCTGCTTGCCCTTATCCTTACCGGACAGAACTACGACTTTATCGTCTTTTTTAATGTTCATTCTCTGCGACCTCCATTAAATCACTTCGGGAGCCAGGGACAGGATCTTCATGTATTCCTTGTCACGGAGCTCACGGGCGACGGGTCCAAAGATACGAGTGCCGCGGGGGTTCTTATCACCGGTGTTGATAAGAACGGCTGCATTCTCGTCAAAACGGACGTAGGTACCGTCGG
>JAZLGK010000195.1:0-7481 GCA_045616265.1 Candidatus Limivicinus sp.
AAGGCAAAAAAGACAGCCGCTTTAAGCGGCCGCCTGTAAAAATGATGCGATGGTAAACCTTCAGTACCCTTTTAAGGGTTAGCAGGTACTAACCCTTATAGGGTCTGAGCAAACCACCAGTTCACTGGTGGTTATGATTGTCAGGGGAGATAAAATGGACGCAGAGAAGAAACTGACCGGCTACCCGTCGATAGACAAGCCGTGGCAAGGTCGATTACCGTGCATTGGAACAGGAGTCAAATAAGGAATAACGACCACGAAAGGGTTTCATTAATTAAAGATGAATAAAAATCTCCTCAACGTGGGAAAATGATAGTGCTTATTTACATATACTGTAATGGGCTACTATTTTCACGGAGTGTGAAACACATGGTCAAAAGAGGAGAGATCTATTATGCCGACCTGTCTCCGGTGATAGGCAGCGAGCAGGGCGGGATGCGCCCGGTGCTGATCGTGCAGAACGACACAGGCAACAAGCACTCGCCGACTGTCATCGCCGCCGCGATCACCAGTCAGATCGGCAAAGCCCGACTCCCTACGCACATCGAGCTGGAAGCCAAAAGCGTGGGACTCAACCGGAACAGTGTTATTCTGCTCGAGCAGATACGCACACTGGATAAATCCCGTCTGCGCGAGCGGATGGGGCGACTTGACGAGGGAACTATGAGCGCGGTAGACAATGCTCTCGCGGTGAGTTTCGGCCTCGGCATATGATTATAATAATTTAAGTATCCCGTTCATAGAATGGAGCGGGATACTTTTTGTATTGCGGGTGATTGGGAATGAACTGTCCGTTTTATTATAAGGGAAAACGTGCCGGAACACTGAGTACGGCGGAGAACGGGATATATACCCTCTTTCGGCTGGATGCGGAGGGGATCGATCAGAAAATGCTTCGCATAAGCGTGTACGGAGAAGGAAGGGAAAGCTGCCTCGGGATCGCGGAGGTCAGAGACGGGAAGATACATTTTGAAAAAAAGATGAGCCGCAATGACATAAAGGAGATTCCGAAGAAAATTGAGTTTGCCTCGGAATCCGGAGAAAAAATTCGGGAAGACAGCGCCGGAAAAACAGAGCCTGTATGGAAAAAAAGACCGGACGGCAGTCTTATTTCTTATGACGGCATAAGCAATATCGTGGCTTTACCGGCAGAGCTTCGGGGGAAAACGGGAAAAGAAAGAATAAAAATGATCAACGGACGCAGCTATATGCTTTTTCGGTATTGAGAAAGCGAAAAGAAAGATATATAATGGAAAAAAACGCGGAGGATGAAAGTTATGCTTATCAGCGAGCTTATTGCAAAAAAACGCGACGGTGAAAAGCTTACAAAAGAAGAAATCGAATACATGATAAAGGATTACATCAAAGAACGGATCCCGGATTATCAGATGGCGGCCATGTGTATGGCGATCCTTTTCAATGGCATGGATGACGAGGAAATACTGGATCTCACTCTGGCTATGAGAGATTCCGGCGATGTGATCGATCTGAGCAGGATCCGCGGGATCAAAGCCGATAAGCACTCGACCGGCGGCGTGGGCGACAAGACGAGCCTTGTACTGTGTCCGATGGTCGCGGCCTGCGGCGTTAAAATTGCCAAGATGTCAGGCAGAGGCCTCGGCTTCACCGGCGGGACGATCGACAAGCTGGAGAGTTTTCCCGGCTTTTCCACGGCGCTGGACGCGAATCAATTCTACGATAACGTCAACAGGCTCGGCATCTCCGTCATCGGACAGACGGCAGATCTGGTTCCGGCAGACAAAAAGCTCTACGCCCTGCGCGATGTGACCGGTACCGTCCCCAGTATCCCGCTTATTTCCAGCTCCATCATGTCAAAGAAGCTCGCCGCAGGCGCGGATATCATTGTGCTTGACGTCAAGTGCGGGGACGGCGCTTTCATGAAGAAAGAGGAGGATGCCGTCCGTCTTGCCGAAGCCATGACAAAGATCGGTAAAGGAGCCGGCAAAAAGTGCGCCGCTGTCATAACCGACATGGATCAGCCTTTGGGCAATGCCGTCGGAAACGCGCTGGAAGTAAAAGAGGCCGTCTCCGTCCTTAAAGGCGAGACGGAAAATGACCTGCTCACGGTATGCCTTGCGCTCGGCTCGGCGATCCTCACGCTGGGAGGACTGGCAGAGAACCTTGAGGACGCCGAAAAAATGCTCCGAAAGACGATTGAGGACGGCTCGGCTCTCGGCAAACTTGCCGACCTTGTGGAAGGTCAGGGCGGCCGCCGGGAGGATGTATACGATACCTCCGCGCTCCCGACAGCGCCGGTGGTCTATCCGCTTATCTCCGATGAGTGCGGCTATGTTGAGCGCATCAGGACCGAGAAGACCGGCCTTGTCTCTTTGCATCTGGGCGGCGGACGCGTCACCAAGGAGAGCCCTGTTGACCTCTCCGTGGGGATTGTTTTCTGCAAGAAAGTGGGAGACAGAGCGGAAAAAGGCGATACGCTTGCATATATTCATGCTTCTTCGGAGGAAAGCGCTCTCCGGGCTGCCAAGGAACTGAAGACCTGCTTCCTGTTCAGCGAAAATGAGACGGAAAAGAACGGGATCATTAAACAAATAATTATGTAAACCAAATATCGCGCGCGGCGGGAGATGAGAAAGATAAGACATTATATATCGTTCCTATTGCTTGCGGTATTCCTGTTGCTCTTTGGAGCCGAAGCCTCTGCCATGGAGTACATAGAGCCGGCTGAGAGCGGGCAGCTCGTGTTCCTCGACGCGGATAACGGCCTAAGCTATACGGCGGATTTTTATCTCTCTTCCGTAAGCTCTCTTTGCAGGGAGGGGGACAGCCTCTGCATAAGCTTCGGCCTCGGAAAGATCGAACTGAAAGACTTTTTTTCCCGGGACAGACTTTCAAGGATCCTCATGTTTCGGGACGGACGCTATATTTCCGGCGAGGACTTTGACGAAGACGGTCATTTTACCGGTGCATATTTTGACGGCGCGGCGGGAGAAAAGGAAAACCAGCAAAAGCGCATAGAATATGCCGAGGATCCCGAGACCTTTATCGCCTATGAGGTACGGCGCGATTCGGGTGGGCTTGCCGTACTTAAGGACGGTGCGGCGGTCTACGGCGATGCAAAGCAGAGATGCAGCGAAAAATTTGCGGAGCTTTACGGCAGTACAAATTACGCACCGGAAATATATCTTTCCGATTGCTTCTTTTTCAGCGAAAATGAGGACGGAATTCTTACGGCTGTGCGGCAGGAGATCGAGACGGCGGACGGATACTCCCTTGTGTGTTCCGCGCCGGAAACGCTCTGCGTCATCGGAACGCGGGAGATACGTGCGCACGCTCCGGGCAGAGCGGCAATAACCTATACAAATGCTCTCGGCGAAAAAATCGCTTCCCTGAGCTTCAAGACGGAGCAGAGCGGCAGCGATCTGACGATCACAAGCATCTGCCCCTGCTGCGGAGAGGATACCCGCGGCGAGATCCACCTCACGTCCTGCGGACACTATATCTGTGAGAGCGGCTATAATGAAAGCCATGGAATCGCCGAATGCGGTATTGCGGGGCACTGCCGTGTTTCCGATATTGAGCACGGCCAATGCAAAAACTGCCGGGGTTTCCTGTGCGACGGAGAAATGCACGGCCAGGGATACTGCAAGCATACGCATCAATGGTTCGTGACCTCTTATACACCGCCAAGTGCCGCGGGTCCGGGCGTGTCTGTGAGTATCTGCCTTAGCTGCGGTGAGACGCTTACTCAGAGTATCGGCTGGGGATAATGCATAATGCATAATTCATAATGCATAATTGTTGTGTCGGCAAAGCCGACGGATTATAATCGCCGCGAAGCGGTGCAGTAATTCTGCATTATAAAAGACCGCGTCCGTAGGGAACGGTCTTGACCGTTCCGAAAAGTGCAGACAAAGTTCCGTTCCTGTCATTGCGAAACATCGCGCACGATGGTGCGGCAATCCGTTCTCTTTTTGTGCATTGCTGCTTCTGATTTATTTTACACCGCAATTCAAAATTGTACCTGACACGGGATATACTTCAGACTGAAACCGCTCCCTGCGAGAAACGTTTTTTCTCACAGGGAGCGGTTACTTATCGCGGTACAAATTATATTTTTTCCTGCTCGGCGGCGTTTGCCAGCTTCTTTTTGATCCTCTGCAAGGCGGCGTCAACGGATCGGACGTTTCTTTCAACGCCCCGGGCGATCTCCTCATAGGATAGTCCTTCCAAATACAGGTCGAGCACCTTTTTTTCCAGAGCAGACAGGAGAGAGGCGCACAGTGTCCGGAAATCATTAAGCTCCTCTTCACGGATGATGAGCTGTTCCGGTGTGAGATTGTAGCGCTCGTCGGTGATCATGACGCCGGCGTCGTCATCCTCCGCGTAGAGATCATCCAGCGATAGTCCGGAGTTGAGAGGGAAATGCTTGCATCGGTTAGCAGCCTTGATCGCCGAGAGAATACGGCGTTTGATGCAAAGCTCCGCATAGCTTCGGAAGGAACACTGCCGCCCGGCGGAGTAGGTCTGCATGGAGCTTATAAGCCCCATCATGCCCTCCTGAATAAGATCCTCTTCGTCTCCGCCCACCAGAAAATAAGGGCGGGTGCATTTTTTTATGAGGGGTCTGTAGCGTCGGGAAAGCTCGCTCCCGGCCTCGTTGTCGCCGTCCTGCACCAGCGCGATCAGTTTTTCTTCGCTCAAAGCCGCGTAATCGGTCATCTTTTCCCCTCCTTTTATTCTGCAATATACTTATTATAACATGATTTTGAAAAAAAGAAAGGAAAAATGTATTATTTGACCTTTCGTTCCCTTGCGGATCGGTATTGATTTGCTCAAGTGTAAAATAAAGAAAAACCGAAAATATACCTTGCAATTCTCTTGAAAAGAGAATATAATAAGATAAAATATCTGAATAGGAGAAACACGAATGAACACGGACAATAAAATATCGGGATTGCCCGTGGCATTTCATAAACCTATGCCGGAACCGGGGCGGTTCCTGTATGACCGTCCGAAGGAAAAAAGAGTGATTTTGGGCGAGGATGCACAGCAGGAGCTGAACGCGAAGCTTGTAAGTCTCGTCCCGGGGGATGCGGTCACGGCAGAATATTATCTTTACAGACGGTATGTGAGCTTCTCCGGCGTATATGAACGGGTAGATACTCTGCGCCGCTACCTTGTGGTTTCCGGAAGAAAAATACCGCTCGGCGAATTGAGAAATGTATACAGGGAGGATTGACTGTGAATATAGGAAAGGTGATATACCAAGCGCGTACTTCACAGGGGCTGAACCAGAATGAGCTTGCCGCGAGACTTGCCGCGGCGGGCGTCGGGGTCACCAATCAGGCAGTAAGCAAATGGGAGAAAAATCAGACCCAGCCCAATGCCGGACAACTGCTGGTCCTCTGTGCGGTGCTGGGGATCGAGGATGTGCTGGGGGAGTTTACTGACGGCCGCTTCGGAGCCTGGTCGGGGCTGAACAGGGAAGGACGGAAAAAGCTGGAGGAATATCATCACCTGCTGAAAGAGAGCGGAAGATATACCGCAGGGACGGAAAGAGGGAAGAACAGACGGATGATCCCGCTTTACTCTCTTGCCGTTTCCGCTGGTACTGGGCAGTTTCTGGACGGGGAGAATTATGAGATGATCGAGGTCGGCAGCGAGGTGCCCGAGGGAGCCAACTTCGGCGTCCGTGTTGCCGGGGACAGTATGGAGCCGCGTTACCACAACGGACAGACCGTATGGGTACGCCAGCAGAGAAGCCTGATGAGCGGCGAGATCGGTATTTTTCTCTATGACGGCTGCGCGTATCTCAAGCAGTTAAAAGCCGGAGAGAACAGTATGCTGCTGCATTCTCTCAATAAGAAATACAAGGATATCGCAGTTTCACCGGAATTACCGCTTCGAGTGCTCGGAAAAGCGCTGAATTGACGTAAGATAATTTACAGAATTTTATTTACATATATTTATTAACATATTTCAATTAACAGAATATTAAAAACATAAGATTGTAGACAGAAAATAATTTACGCAATATTGTAAACGTAAATTAGATAACTTAAAATAATTTACTTAATTTTGTAAACTTAATTCAGATGGCATAAAATAGTAGACTTAAAATAGATAACTTAATATAGATTACTTAATTCAGAAAACATATTTTAATTTACGGAATACAATAGACATATTATAATTTGCATATAAAAGACAACATAAATAAGAGAACGTAATATAAAAAACATAATATAAAAAACATAATCCACATTACATAAATTAATTTACGTAATGTGGATTACATAATATTTTCACAAAGGTTTTTGCAGTATAAATAAAGATGATATAAATTTTTTCAGAAACTTAAGGCAATACCGCATAATGCGGCAAGAGCAGATGGCGAGAGAAAATGGGTTCAGCTTTGCATAAGTTCGCGTGAGCCAAATCGAAGATTTGGACGCTCACTTATGATGAAGGCATTTTTTCGCAGGAATACTTTGTGTATTGCAAGAAAAAATGACAAAATCTGAGCACATTTTATCCGTCAGCTGCCGCAGACGTATTGTGCGGTGCTGCCTTAAATCTGATCTCAAATAATGAAAAGAAAGAGGTAACGAAAATGAAAACTTACAAATGTCTGGTATGCGGTAAAGTATTTGAAGTGGAAGATGGTGTAGAACCTGAATGCCCCCTCTGCCATGCAAAAGGCGACAAGCTGGTGCTTGCAGAAGAAAAGAAATCCAATCCCTATGCAGGAACACAGACCGAGAAGAATCTCGAAGCTGCTTTTGCCGGTGAATCTCAGGCGAGAAACAAGTACACCTATTTTGCATCCAAGGCAAAGAAAGAAGGCTTTGAGCAGATCGCTGCTCTTTTCCTGAAAACCGCCGACAATGAGAAGGAACACGCAAAGCTTTGGTTCAAGGAACTGAACGGAATCGGCTCGACCGCTGAAAACCTCGGAGCTGCCGCTGACGGCGAGAACTACGAGTGGACGGATATGTATGAGGGTTTTGCCAAGACCGCTGAAGAAGAAGGCTTTACGGCTCACGCAGCAAAATCCCGCGGTGTTGCCGCCATTGAAAAGCATCACGAGGAAAGATACCGTGCCCTGCTCCGCAACGTTGAAGCACAGAAAGTGTTTGCAAAGAGCGAAGTCAAGGTGTGGGAATGCAGAAACTGCGGTCATATCGTAGTCGGTACCGAGGCGCCGGAGGTCTGCCCTGTCTGCGCACACCCACAGGCTTATTTTGAAGTCAACTGCGAAAACTATTGATTTGAGAATGTGCTGAAGACACAGCTCAAAAACAATATTACGAAGCATTTTATTGAAAATCAGAATTATACTGAAAACTAATTAAAACAAGGCAACCTCTAATAATTCGATGTGTTCAGATTGCGCAGAGATTTTTTCGGCAGATGAAATAAAAAGCGCAGGGAATACTTTGTGTATTTCCGAGCATTTTTATGAAATATGACGGAAAAAGGTCAAGCAAGATGAGCAC
>JAZLGK010000196.1:0-17065 GCA_045616265.1 Candidatus Limivicinus sp.
TACCGCCGTTGGCATTGATGCACGCATCTTTCCAGGCTTTAATCTGCTCGATATACAGGCCTTTTTTTCGGGCATACTCAGCCAACTCAGTTTCGTTCATTTTGGCTGTTTCTACAACGATCAGGAACTTGTCCTGTGTGCTCCAGTCATCCGGTACATCATCTGTTCCGGGAGCTGCGTAGCCTTCCTTTCTGGCCTTGTCGCGCCAGTTGCGGAGAGTCTGTTCAGACAGTCCTTCCTCTTTGGCAATCTTTGAGATTGATTCATTGTTGGGAGGCAGAATCCTGCGGAGGATTGAGTCCCTGTATTCGCTACTGTAATTCATCTGAAGCTCCTTCCTGTGATAGTTATATACTACCACAAAAACTTTCAAGCTTCAGTGACAACTATCCTAACACACGGGGGAATTGAGAATTGACAGGAGAAGCCAATTAAGCTAAAATAAGCTGATTTTATTTTCGGAGAAACGCATGAACAAATACAGGCTCATCCGCACAGGCATCATTGCCCTGTTTATACTGCTCACCTTGCTGCTGGTCTGGTTCATTCTGACCGAGACCATGCCGGAGCTTCTGCCCGCCCTTGAAAAAGGGGACAGCAAGGCGGTGGAAGAGTATTTAAGCCGCGACACCTCTGCCAAAAGTCTTGTCAGTCTTGCGGTGCTGCAGGTGCTGCAGGTGTTCTCGATCTTCATTTCGGGTACCGTACTGCAGATCGCGGCAGGTGTTGTCTACGGCGGCGTCAAAGCCATGCTGGTCTGCTGGCCGGCGTCCGGACTTGCCCATTTCCTCGCCTTTGTGCTCTACCGCCGCTTAGGGGAGAGAATGGACGCGCTTATGCCGGGGAGCGCGGACAACAGTAAACTCGATTTTATCATCAAATCCGTTCACCCGGGCTTTGCGACCTCTCTGGCCTGCTTCTTCCCCTTTCTGCCCAACGGCTTTCTTCCCATTGCCGCCTCCCGAACGGTGCTGACGCCCTGGCAGTTTGTGCTGATCGTTCAGCTCTGCTCTCTGCCCGATACCGTGATCTGCTGCTTCCTCGGCGAAAAAGTCGTCTGCGGCGAGTGGGGGGAATCGGCTTTGCTGACAGGACTTATGGTGGTTTTTGTAGTGATCATGTTCCTTTGCAAGAATAAGATCATCGCTTTTATGGATTCCTTTGCACAGAAGGTAAACAAATAAATAACGGGGTATTGGTATGTACCCCGTTATTTTTATTGCCTTTTTTCAAATAATTTAAATTCTTCGTTTTCAAAAACTACCGTGTAATTCTCCTGCTCGTCCTCCGATAGGAGAAATTCCGGATCCGGCTTGTAGTAGAGATAGTAATCTCCGTCCTCGACCCGCATACCGTTTCTTCCCGGAAGGAAGGCTTTTACATCGGTATTCAGATACAGAGCCCGCGGCTTGAAAAAGGCGATCGTGCTGTCACGGTCAACGTTATCTATAATAAAACCGTATGTTTCCACAGCACCGTCCGAATAAGCTGTCAACAGATTCCGGACGGGCTTTTTTATGTTTTCCGCGTCGGAACGGATGACAGGCACGAGGACAAGAGCGCACAGAATCGCCGTACAGATGCCGCAAAACCGGCTTTTCGGCTTTTGATCGGTTTTGATCGGAAGCTTCTTCCACAAACGGACCAGCAGATCAAACCCATAGGCAAAATACATATACAGAAAAGGCAGAATATTATAGAGGTATCGCAGCCCCTGCCCGAGATTCAAACCGGCAGTGACCAGAAAGCTTGCCATGATAAAAACCGTAACGGCGAGATTCTCCCGGAAGCCTCTGACAATGACCCCGAGGATCATCAAAGCGAAAAATGCGATCAAAAAGAACTTATTCAAGGCGCTGTAGAGTGTGATCGGATCTTTGCCCGGAGCCAATAAACGCACAATAAACCGAAGGGGCGCAATCAGCAGGTTTTCGATAACAGAGCCGAAATAATAGAAGAGCTGGGAAAAATAGTATTCCGTGCCGCTGCGTATTCCCGCCCATGTTATATCCGAGATACCGCTTGTTGAGGTCGGCGCCGGGAAGATAAGGCAGTTGACGGTAAGGTACAGGGCGGCGAACACGATGTAGGGAATAAGATCGGTCGGTACGGGGCGCTGTTTTTTCCGCACAAGAAAAGAGACATGATAAAACAGCACAGCGGCCAGTCCCCCGAACCCGTTCAATCGGACGGATACCAGAGCCCACAATAGAAAGCCCGTGAAAACCGCGCGGGAAACACTTCTTTTCTCATGGAGGGTCAGCATATCCGCCTCATAAAAGCAAAGCACGGTCAGAGCCATGAACATGACGTCGTTTCCCAGATTTCGTATCGCGTGAAAGAATGTTCTACTGCAGCATAGGACCAGGGCGAGAACGACGGAGATATACCGATCGGATCTTCTTTGCAGAAAGAGATAATAAACGGCGCACATGGCGGAGAGAAGGAGCAGAGACGGCAGTTTATAGATAAAAAGATTATGAAAGCCTTCTCTGTCGAAGCCGCAGATCCGGTATACAAGCGCATGGGTCAGCGGCATCCCGAAAGAGTGCACATGAACGGCGTCTTCCTCCCGGCTGCCGTATCGAAGAAACGCATTGGTATGGATCTGTTCACCGTATTTCCCTTCGGCGATGGCTATGCCGTCTGTCATGTATGCCGCAAAGTCGTCGCCCCAATCGCAGTTGTTGTCCAGACTGCAAAACCCCGAAAGAAAAACCGTGAGGAAGAGGCATACGGCCAATATGAAGCGAAGCTCATTTCTGTTTTTTCCGTCAGACATTTCTTCCAACCCTCTTATGTCTTGTTATAGGGTAATATACCATTCTTTTCCCGGAATTTCAACATATAACGATCTTCTGCCCACGGAGGTATTTCTTCAGCTTATGAGCATCAGCAGTCCGGCGGTTTCGAGTACGAGCAGTGCGCTCAGGACGATCAGCAGAGTCTTTTTCCACCGATCCTTGACGGATACGGATGCGGTATAATCGGCTGCAGCGTTCTTTGCCTGCTCCAGAAGCTCTGCGGGAGCGGTCGGATTTAAGAAGTAGTCATCCCTCATAAGAAAGATTGCCTCGGTAAAGATATCGTTGGGAGCTTTCACAACGATAATATTGTGTGCGTTGCCGTGCAGGACGGAGTGCCGGAGCTTATCCGGTCTTTTTTTACGCCGGAGAGGGAAAAGTCCGGCTCTTATCCTCTCGATCATGCCCGTTCCTCCACCCGGACGGCTACCACCGTCATGTCATCTTCCGTACCGTAAAGCCTTTCCGCCTCTTTGAGGGCGGACCTTGCCAGCGCCTTCATGTCCTGAAAGCCCTTGCCGAGAAGCGCTTTGAGCCACTCGTCCTCCGTTCCCGCGATCACGCCGTCCGAGGCAATGATCGCCGTGGAGCCGGGATGCAGGCGCATACGCACAAGATCCGGCGCGGTTCCGTCTCCGCTTCCGATCAGAGCCGCAATGCTTTCTCCGCGGATCCGCTTTATGCTCGAACCGCTGCATACGTAGGAGGGTGCGGCGCCGTATTTGTAAAAGCAGGTGTCCCCGGTAAAAAGATCAACACACATCAGATCGACGGTGGCATAGCCCCAACTGTCGTTGGAGCGCAGCAGCATGACGGAATTCAGTATTTTCATGGCGACTGCCGGGTCTACTCCGGAGCGGAGAAATTTTTCCAGGATCGCAACGACCTGATTGCTGTCCCGCGCCGCATCGTCGCCGGTACCCATGCCGTCGGAGAGGATAACACACAGCACTCCCGCGTCGGTCTTGAAATACGTCCCCTTATCGCCGCTGACCTTCTCTCCGCGTTTTTTCATGGCGGCAATGCCTACCGATACCGCCAGCGGTTCCGCCTCCACGAGGGTGAGCTTGGCACAGCCCTCGGAAAGCTCGGACTGTACGCCCAGCTTTGTGCCCACTACGGCGGAGAGCTTTTCTTCAAAGTTCTCGGTTTTCAGAAGCCGCCGGAGCTGGCGGCTTTCGATCGTCACTCTGATCCTGCCCCCGCCGTCCCGGTAGACCGCACTCTGGCTGTCCATATCGAGACTGTTTAGATACCGCGTCAGACGACGCTCTGCAAGAGGATCGGCACCGTTCACACTGCCAAGCTCATCCGCAACAGAGCCTAAAATGGAGGCGATATCGCTGTACTGCGACCAGGCGACGGCCCTGTTTTCCTTCAGCCTTGCTGCCAGTTGACGGCGGTAGGTGAAGGAGCGAAGCTCACTGTTCACGGCTCTTATAAACTCCTTAAGGCAACTGCAGCTTTCCCGGAAAAAACCGGGGAGGTCGCTTTCTTCAAGACAGCCTTTTTTGCTCATGGCGGCGGTCGCGTCGTTCATGGCGGAGAGCGTATCCATATAGTTGCTGTTCCAGCAGCGGTTTTTGTTTTTGCATTTTACGCACACTCTGTCGGCGGCTCTGTCGAAGACCCGGGCGACGTTTTCGCTGTTGAAGGGCTCCTCGGCGTTGCGCCGGACGGTCTCATAAAGTGTGCCGTAGGCATCGCTCAGGTTTTTCACCCGTCCCGCCGCAAATTTGCGAAGGCCCGAATCGCCGCCGCCGCGCTCCACAGCCTGCAGCATCAGTCCTGTCCGATTGACGAGAGGCGTCGGCAGGACCATGAAGATCACCGAGGCGCAGAAGTTTTCAAAGAGCGCGCTTACATACATTTCCGTGTTCCAGACACAGATCACTGCAAGCGCACCTGCCAGAATAAAGGACAAAGTAAAGAAAAGTCTCCCGTTTTTTCCGAATACGCCGGAGAGAAGTCCGGAAAAGGCATAGCACATGGTATAAAACGGAGCGCCGGCTCCGGTAAGATCCATCGCCATGCCGAGGACCGTACCCACAGCCGCCCCGGTGAGCATCCCTCCTCTGGCGGCTGAAGCCATGACCAGCAGCAGCGCCAGCACTCTTCCGACGGATACGGTCGAGAACAGCAGAACATTGGAAAACGCCATCAGCGCTCCGGCGGCCATGACTATGGAGGCAACACTGTGTTTCAGCTCTTCGCTCTCGGTACTGCGAAGCTCGTTTGAAAGCGCTTCCCGGAAAAAATATGTACAGCCGAAGGCTGCGGCAGTTTCAAGCGCGAGCCGGGCATACATCGGAAGCGAGGACGAAGAGACGGCGGCGCCCGCCAGAAAGCCGGTGACCGCCATAACAAGAGCTGCTGCACAGGGCATGAAAAACGGCTGTCTGAAAAAACGCACTTCGCGGAAAACAAAAGAGACCGTGTATACAAGTACGCAGGCCGCCACATAGCGGATCCCCCATTCAAAACCGCCGCTGAGAAGATAGCCGAGGGACGCTCCGAGCAGGGCAAACACCCCGGAAAGCCCCGCGCCGGAGCAGGCGACCATGGACATACCCAGAGGCGCCCCGTTCACCAGTATCCGCGCACAGGACATCAGCATCCCCAGTCCCATATAAATCATACAGCGAAACACGATGTAAAACCGTGCGTCTATATTTCTTGTGAAAAATTTCCCCTTGGAAAAAAGCAGTCCTCCGCGCCCGTCAAGCTCCATGATTGCCCTCCTGATAGTTTACATAAGTTACGATAATTATAGTTATGTAATTCAAAGAAGCCTGTCGCACGGCGCTGTAATTTTTGATCTTTTTAATTGTTATAATTGCGGTTTACATAATTTTTAAACAAGTTGAAAAAAGAGAAAGCCGAAGCTCTCTCTTTCAATACTTTATTCTGCTTTTGCAAAGACGGCACACAGGATCTCGTCGGAGGAGAAATTGCTGTTGTGCTGCGAGTAGCTGATCTTGCCGGCGTTATTTATGACAAGATAGAACGTTGTAATACCGTCGGGAGAATAACTGAACGAAACCGTGCCGTCTTTTGTGATACCCGGCTGAAGCTCAATGGGATAGTCGGTGTTTCCTTCGATGTATATCCGGAGCACGGCTCCTCCGTTCTCCGAGAGAAAAACGGCCGTTGCTATGCTGCTGCACGGAGCGTTTACCCCCAGCGTTCTGGGAACCAGCGTGGGATCGCCGCTGTCGAAACGCCATGTTCCGCAGAAGGGGAGATAGATGCTTATGAAGTTTACCCACCGGTCGCGCTCGGCAAATTCACCGCTGAATTCATTGAGCCATGTGAGAGCCTCTGCAAGCTTACCTTCCTCAATGAAGGCATAAAACGGCTTCGTATAGTCTCCCGCCTCGGTCGCGGAACCGAGTTGACCGGCGCTGTCCTTGTAATCTCCGAGGGAGGCATACAGAGAGCTGAGAGCATCGCAGAAGGGGAGAAAACCTTCGCTCGGGGAGGACTCGTAATTGATCTCTACGCCGTCATTGGCGCAGATCTCGCGGATATCGGTAGATATACCGCTTCCGAGCCTGATATATATTTCCTGCGGTATGTAGAATACGCTCTTTTCACCGGTTACCGTACTCAGAGAACAGGTTATGCCTTCCATGGAATACTTTTCCGTCAGTCCGAAGAGCATTTCGGCTTTCCGATAGATGCACTCCGTTACCATGGACTGACTGTCCTTATAATCGCCGAGAGCGGCAAAGGCGTCTCTGGCCTGACAAAATTTTTTCTCATTGAGCAGAGCCGCTGCCAGATCATAGCTGTCCGAAAGAAGACTTTCATAATAGTCCGAAACGGCTTTCTCCGCTGCGGCAGACTGCGCGGCGCTGTCTTTGTAGTCGCCAAGCGCGGCGAACATTTCGGCGGCTCTGCGATAGAGCGCGGTAGACACGGTTTCTTCTTCACCAAGCTCCGAACGCTTCATGCCGAGCATGACGAGAGCGTCCGTATCGCCCTTTTCGGCACAGCTCATTATATAGACCGCGCGGCGGTAGGGGATCTCCTTTTCGGCAAGCAGGCGGCTGTCCTCATAGTCGCCGAGCTCCTCGAAGGCCTGCTGGGCATAGTCGTATTCTCCCGCCTCCAGCAGGGAAACTGCTTTGGCGTAGTTGTTTTTTCGAATGAAATAGCCCGGAAGCGTGGCAAGCAGGACAGCGATAATGAGTACGGCCGGAACGAGGACGGTCAGCAGCTTTATGAGTTTTCCGCGTCGTTCGGAGTTTTCAATGCTCTCCTCCTCTTCCTGCTTTTTTTCCGAAGTGATGCGTTTTGAGGTTTCGAAGCGCAGGGAGGCGAGGTTGATGTTTTTAAGGGCGGAATGTACGCGTCTGCAGCGGTGACACTTGGGCTCGTCGGCATGATTGATCGCTCCGCAGGTGCAGAACCACAGATCCCTCGCTTCCGATGACATATAATTGCAGTCTTTACCGTAACTGATTCTGAACTGACGGGAAAGCTCTTCATCATCCAGAGCCGCTTCCAGACGTTTGGGAGCGGGAAGCGGGGAAAAATACTCCTCCCGGCCTTCCCAGCGGCTGCCGTCGGCAAAGCACACAAGCGAGATACGCACCTTGTAGGAACGGACGGCGGTATCCGGCATGACAACGGCCGTATTTGAACCGAAGCTGTCGTCTCGATGCGCGTTCAGAGATGTGTATTTGTACTCGACAGCATTGTATTTTTCCTCACCTTCGGCGTTTAAAGGCAGAATGCAGGCGGTAAGTGACGATACTTCTTTTTCGGAGATGTTTTTGAACTTGAGCTGAACAAGGACCTTCCTTGTCAGGGCATCCGAAAGGAGCGTACCTGCCGAGATGACGATCGGGGAGGATTCGTCATAGAGCATTCCGCCCTGCGAATAAAGCCGCGAATATCTTTCTTCCATCGTATCACCTCACAGTTCGGGAAGATCGTCGCTGATGACCGCCGACATGGATCCGCCGGTCCTGTCGGGAAGGGCTATGATCAGCAGATAGCCGATCAGCCACAGCAGCAGCGCCATGATACGGTATTTTTTCTGCGGCCAGCCCTTCATTGCGGCGACTTTATAGAATTCTTCTGCCACAAAGAAGTGCACGGCAAGAAGGGCGAGAGCGATCACAATATACAGTACTGTCAACATTTAAGCTTCACCGCCTGTTCCGGTTACAATTTCAGATACTAATATTATAATAAATGACCATGTATTATGTCAAGTAAATTATGGATAATTCGACAAAAAATGTCCGGCAAATTGCCCTGCTGCAACTTGTACTTGACGAAAGAAACAGAATGAACATATAATATGGCAAAGAATAAATCTATATTTATTCGGACAGAAAGGAAACAGAAATGAAAAAAACCATTGTAATACTTACACTCCTTGCGCTGGCGCTTACATTCTGCGCCTGCACGGAGACTTCGGCGCCTGATCCGACCGCCGCTCCCACTTCGACTCCGGAGCCGACGCCCGTCCCCACCCCAACACCGACGCCTGTGCCCACTCCGGAGCCGACGCCCGTCCCCACTCCGGAACCGACGCCCGTGCCTGCGGCCGATATCAACATCACCAAGCATCCAACCGGCGAGACCCTCAGTGTGGGCGGAAAGACGTGGTTTATTGCCCACGCCGAAAATGCGGACCGTCTCACATGGCAGCTGAAGGATGGCGGCGGAAATGTTTACTCCGTGACCGATGCTATGAATGTAAATCAGGGACTCAAACTGGAAGTACTGGAGAATGATACGATCGCTGTCAGCAATGTTCCGGAGAGTCTCAACGGCTGGAGCGTTGAGGCGGTATTTTCCAATGCCGGCGGTTCCGTGACTACAGCTCCCGCGATGAT
Source organism: Candidatus Limivicinus sp. (assembly GCA_045616265.1). GTDB lineage: Bacteria > Bacillota > Clostridia > Oscillospirales > Oscillospiraceae > Limivicinus. The sequence continues at coordinate 8,660 of JAZLGK010000196.1, forward strand.
CGTGGTCGAAGCCGTTCCCCGGGCTTATGAGCCGGTCGTGGAAAAGTACAGAAACGCATACGCCTCCGGCATTACCGAGCAGGCAGCATACATTTCCGGTTACAGCGAGATGGCAGGATACAGTCAGCATGCCGGCTATACTCTGATCGATCTGGACGGAAACGGTGTGGAGGAGCTTATCATAGCCGCAGCAGGCGCCGGCAACAACTCCGGAAACATTATATATGAGATATGCACCCTTTACGGGGATCAGGTTATAACACTGTGCATGAGCCGCGCACGTGACCGCTATTATCTGATGAATAACGGCGCTGTTTTCAACGAGGGATCCTCGGGGGCAGCTTACAGCAATTTCAATGTAATGCTGGTCAGAGGCACGGATCTTGTGTGCGCACAGAGCCTTCGAAGCGATCTTAATGACAATGCCGAGGCCGTATGGTATTATTACGAGGCGGGCTCCATGGACGGTGAGGAGCCGATAAGTGCGGATCAGGCGGCGGTCATTATCAACACCCTTGAGTCGCAGTGCTATGTTCCTCCGCTCACCCAGATCGCATGAGAAAAAGGAGAGATCGACCGAAGCATAACACAATGGCTGCAGCGTTACGGTGATAACGCTGCAGCCATATTCTCGTTTTTATACTGATTCTCATTAAAAAGTAGACAAAGTCTGCTTTTTATAGCGCCGTCAGGTGCGTTGAGAATCGTATAAGACGTCATTTGCGTTAAGCAAATGGATGAAGCCATAGGCGGCATCTCTCCAATAAAAAGTTTAAGCTTTTTATTGGAGAATAGTATTATGCCAGTTTTGTGACGGTCATGGTGCTGTTGGCATAGGTCACATCATTTCCCGTGTTGTTGACGGCGGTCAGAGTGCCGGTATCTGCAAGGGTAACAACGGTGCTGACGGATGTGCGCTCCTGACCGGCGGCATCTGTTGCGACGCTGGAGATCGCTTCCGGGAGAGCCGTACCGTTGAGCGCAATCGCTGCGCCTAAGTTTCCGGCGGCGGTATTGCTCGTGTCGCTTCCGAGGGTGACAAAATACTCCCCGGGGGCGAGCGTTACGCCCGAAGTACCGTCAGCCGTGATATCACCTGTGGAATTGATAACGTTTGTGCCCAGAGTAAGCGTACCGCCGTTCGGAACCGTCTGTGCGGCGGTTTCGTAGAGCAGAGCGTTCTGGTTGGTCGCAGTGGCGCCGTCCGCTCCTGCGGGACCGGCACGGCCTGTGGCGCCTGTGGCGCCGTCCGCTCCCGCAGGCCCGACAGGCCCGATGGGACCGATAGGACCGGAAGGACCGGGAGGTCCGGGGAAGCCCCGCGGTCCTCTGGGACCCTGCGGCCCCGGAGGACCCTGCAGACCCATAGGGCCGGCCGGGCCTACATTACTGCCGCAGCCGCAGCAGGAGCAGTTCCCGCCGCAGTTGTTGGTGTATATTTTGGTCGAATAGAAATCATCGTTTTCAGCCATAGAAACCCTCCGAGATGGTGTTGAGGTCGCCCTCGGAGTATTATATGCACATAGCTGCTTTGATGGTATGTGATTTTCGGTTTTATTCGGCAAAGCTTCCTGCGAGACTTATGAGCACCTCGCTCATGGTTTCGAGACTCCTGAGCGGGATCCACTCCCTTACACCGTGGAAGTTGTATCCGCCGGTGGAAAGGTTGGGGCAGGGAAGACCCTTCCAGGAGAGCACCGCGCCGTCCGTTCCGCCGCGGATGGGCACGCATTCCGGCTGAACACCGTTCTGCTTAAAGGCTTTTTCGGCGCGCTCAATGAGGTGCATATGCGGAAGGACTTTTTCTTTCATGTTGTAATAGCTGTCGGTTACGGTGACGGTGCAGCAGCCTTTACCGAATACTTTGTTGACCTCTTCAGCGCATTTTGCAAAAAGCGCCTTTTTCGCGGCAAACTTCTCGCTGTCATGGTCGCGGATGATATAGTTGAGCTCCGCTTCCGTCACGTCCCCGCGCATACTGTGCAGATGGAAAAAGCCCTCGTAACCCTCTGTTTTCTCCGGAACCTCATCAGCAGGGAGAAGAGAAGCGAAAAACATCGCTGCGCCGGAAGCATTGACCATGACATCCTTGGCCGAGCCGGGATGTACACCGACACCCTTCAGGATCACTCTGCCCGATGCCGCGTTGAAGTTTTCGTACTCGATCTCGCCCAGTGCGCCGCCGTCCACGGTGTAGCCGTAATCACAGCCGAGCTCTTTAACGTCCAGCCCCTCCGTACCGCAGCCGATCTCTTCATCGGTACTGAAAACGATCCGCAGCTCACCGTGAGGGAGATTTCCGCTGATGATTTTTTCCAGAGCCGTCATGATCTCGGCGATGCCGGCCTTGTCGTCCGCTCCTAAAAGCGTTGTGCCGTCCGTGACGATCAATTCCTCCCCGACATATTTCTCAATTCCCGGACAGAGCTTTTCGCTGAGAGAGACACTGTCATTCAGTCTGAGCTCTCCGCCCTTATAACGGACGATCTTTGCCGAAACGTTCTCACCGGGTGCGTCGGGGGAGGTGTCCATGTGAGCGATCAGCGCGAGGACGGGAACTTTTCCTTCAACATTTCCCGGCAGCGTGGCGATTACGTTGCCGCAGGCATCCACATGGACGTCAGAAAGATTAAGTTTACATAACTCAGAAACAAGCAGCTCCGCCAGAGCGAGCTGACGGTCGGTCGAGGGGAATACGCCGGAATTTTCATCGGACGTGGTGTGAATTTTAATATAGCGAAAGAAGCGTTCTGCCGCAGTTTTCATTTATATGACCTCTTTTCATAGGATACAAACAGTATAGCACCGTATGGATCAAATTACAAATGCTCTTGACAGAAAAGGAAACAGGTAGATAATATAAGCAGAATTTTTTTGAGGTGAAAAGTATGTTTTATAAAAACGCATGGATATATTGCGAGGATTTTCAGTTTCATAAGGGCGGCTTCGGCGTGGAGGACGGCAGGTTCTGTCATGTCGGCGAGGAACACGCCGACGCGGTCGATCTGCACGGTGCAAGAGTAATCCCGGGACTTATCGATGTACATACTCACGGCAATTCCGGCGCGGATTTCTCTGACGGCGACCATGACGGTGACATCGTTATGGCACGCTATGAGGCGGCTAACGGCATAACCTCCTTTGCCCCCGCCACGATGACCCTGCCTTATGAGGTATTGGATAAAGCGTTTCAAACCGGACTTGCGGTGAAAAAGGAAGAGATAAAAGGCGCTGCCAGAATTATGGGTGTCAATATGGAAGGCCCGTTCTTCTCCGAAAAGAAAAAGGGTGCACAGAATGGCAACTATCTTAGGAAGCCGGACTTTGCCGCCTTTGAAAAGCTCTATAATGCCTGTGAGGGGCTGGTGCGCATTGTGGACATCGCGCCGGAGCTTCCCGGCTCCGGGGAGTTTATCAATGAGGCGTCCAGACTCTGCACTGTGTCCATCGCCCATACCGACTGCGATTACGATGAGGCGCACAGCGCGATCGAGGCAGGCGCAAGGCAGCTTACCCATCTTTTCAACGCTATGCCGCCCTTTCACCACCGCAAGCCCGGCCCCATCGGCGCGGCGGCGGAGGATAAACGTGTGCGAGTGGAGCTGATCTGTGACGGGCTGCACGTACATCCCGCCGCTGTGCGCTCGGCGTTCAGCCTTTTCGGCGCGGGGAGGATCATTATGATCTCGGACTCTCTGCGCTGCTGCGGCATGCCGGACGGTGATTACGAATTCGGCGGACAGACGGTGCATCTGTCCGACTGCATCGCAAGACTCCCGGACGGCACCATCGCCGGTTCTGCGACCAATCTCTACGGATGCCTGAAAAAAGCCGTCTCCTTCGGCATAGCGCCCGAGGACGCCATCCGCGCCGCCACCTATAATCCCGCCTGTTCCCTCGGCGCGGAGGATAAGATCGGCTCGATAGCTGACGGAAAATATGCCGATTTCCTTGTCAGTGATGATAACTATGAACTGAAAGAAGTGTACCTCGGCGGAGAGAAGATTTAAAGCTGAAAAGTGGAAAGTGGAATGAGCCTCAATCGTCTGATGACTGAGAACATTTTCACTTTCCACTTTCCGCTTTAAAAGAAAACTATTTCTTCGGAAATTCCAGTATGATGCACTCAAAGGGGCGGAGGTCGTATCTTAGGGTGTATTCGCGCCCGACGCAGTTTTGATGCTCCGTGGTAAGCGGAGGAATATCGACAACGCTGCCGGGGAGGGAATCATAGGTACTGAAAACGCGCTTATAGTAGCCCTCAACGGGTGCGCCTACGCAGTAGCCGTAGTACTGCACGGGAGAAAACGAACAGAGGACGAGCAGAGCGCCGTCGTAATTCCAGGGATTGCGGCGGATGAAGCTGATGATGTTCCGGCCGCTGTCAAAGGGATTGATCCACTCAAAGGTCACGGGATTTTTCGAGTCGGCGTACAGGCAGGGATAGGCTTTATAGACGGAGAGAAGCTTTCTCACGCATTCCATCACATCCCGGTGTCCCAGCTCGTCGGCAAGCTCCCAGCCGATCTGACGATTTTCGTCCCACTCCTGATCGTCGGCGAAATCCTGCCCCATGAAAAGGAGCTTTTTGCCCGGATGTGTGAACTGGTATGTATACAGCGCCTTGAGCGTTGCCAACTGTTCCCGGATGCCGCCGGGAGCCTTGAAGACCATCGGTTTTTTGAGGTGCACGACTTCGTCATGACTTAAAACCAGCACAAAATTCTCGGTGAAAGCATAATCCGAAGAGTGTGTCAGCTTATCATGCTCCCACTGCCTGTAAATGGGGTCTTTGCCGATGTATTTGAGCGTATCGTTCATCCAGCCCATGTTCCACTTGAAGTTGAAGCCGATGCCGCCCTTTTCGACTGGCTCGGTGACGCCCTGCATGATGGAGGAATCCTCCGCGATGATGAAAGCGCCCTCTTTGCGTACCGCCTCGTTGAGCTGGCGCAGAAAGGCGATGCTTTCAAGGTTTTCACTTCCGCCGTATCGGTTCGGTCGCCACTGACCGCGCCCGAAGCTTGTATGAAGCATGGAAGCGACCGCGTCCACGCGCAGCGCGTCGATATGAAATTCCTTCAGCCAGTACATGGCGCTTGAAATAAGGAAACTCCGTACCTCGTTTTTGGAGTGGTCAAACGCCATCGTGCCCCACTCGGGGTATTCGGCGAGCAGGGGATCGGCGGATTCGTAGAGCGCCGAGCCGTCAAAATACTCAAGACCGAAGCTGTCCTTGGGATAGTGCGCCGGGACCCAGTCAAGGATCACGCCGATGCCGCGTTGATGCAGCCGGTCAACGAAATAGCGAAAATCGTTCGGTGACCCGTAACGGCTGGTCGGGGAAAAGAAGCCCGTCACCTGATAGCCCCAGGAGCCGTCAAAGGGGTGCTCGCAGATACCGATCAGCTCAACGTGCGTGTAGCCCATATAGTTTACATAATCAGAAATCTGATCGGCGAGAGTGCGGTAATTGAGAAAACCGTCCTCATTAAGGGAAAAGTCCTTCTTCCAGGAGCCTAAATGCAGCTCGTAGATTGCCATGGGTCTGCGCACGGCGGATTCGCCCGTGTGTCTGTCCCAATTCTTATCGCCCCATTTATAACCGCTGAGCGGACAGACGACGGAGCAGTTGGCGGGTCTTTTTTCACTCAGAAAGGCGTAGGGGTCACTCTTCCAGCGCTTTACGCCGTCACAGCCCTCCACGAGAAAGTGGTAGAGGTCTCCGGAGCCGGCATGGGGAACGAACAGCTCCCACACACCGTCGTCAGAGCGCTCCATTTTTCCCTTTTCGCCTGCCCAGTCGGTCTTGTCGGTGAGCACGGAGCAGGAGCGGGCGTTCGGAGCCCACAGAGTAAAGCGGACGCCGCGGACGCCGTTTTCGCGCCGGATATGTGCGCCCATGGTTTTGTATGCCTGATATTCCGTGCCGGAATGAAATTTTTCCCGGGAAATGCCGCCGTTTTCCGCCATGCCGGTACACCTCTTCAAAAAGTTATACGTTTATTATACCACATCCGTTTGACGCAGGAAAGCGGAATGTGTTAAAATACAGGAAAACTCATTGTAAGGGAGAGACAAAGATGGATACTCTTATTGAGCTTTATGATGAAAGACCGATGGAAAACGTACTGGGGACGGATATGTTTCGACCGAAGCGCACGGTTTTTATCTGCAGCCGGGAAAACGCCGTAAGCAGCGGCGCAGAGCGGAAACTGCGAGACTATATACGCTATCGGGGCTTACATACCGAGATCGTTTTTATGGACGCGAAGCACTATTCCGCAAGCTCCGTGCTTGCAACGCTCCGTCAGGCGGTGAGTATGTATCCCGACTGCACGATCGATATTACCGGCGGCACGGATGACGAGCTTTTTGCCGCCGGGATGCTCTGCGCCGAGAAAGATCTGCCCGTTATTACCTATTCCATCAAACGAAACCGTTTTTTCAGTATCCGGAATGCGCCGGAGCTTGATAATCTGGAATGCACGATAAAGTATACTCTGGAGGATTTCTTCCGCATGGCGGGCGGGCATATGCGCGAGGGACGGGTGGACAACGCCGTCCTCGAAGACTATTTTGATATCATTGACCCGTTTTTTTCCGTCTTCATGAAAAACCGCCGGAAATGGGGAGACATTGTCTCCTATTTTCAGCAGGTGTCGCAGACGCCCAGAGAGCAGCCGATAGAGCTTGCGGTCAGCGGAGCGTATACGGTAAAGGGGGAGAGGGGTCGGCGCATATCCGCCCCCGAGGAGGCGCTCCGGCAGTTGGAGAGCATCGGTATGCTCCGGCAGGTGCATATCGAGCCGGAGAAAACGGTCAGCTTTGCTTTCAAAGACGCGCAGGTTCGGAAATGGCTGCGGGATGTAGGCAGCGTGCTTGAAATATATACCTATAAAAAGTGCGTGGAATGCGGTCTTTATAACGATGTCCGCACAAGCGTCGTGGTCGATTGGGAGAAGAATGCCGACCGTGACAAGGTGACGAATGAGATCGACGTGATGGCGGTACGCGGAGTGATCCCGGTGTTCATAAGCTGCAAGACCTGTGCGGTGACCACGGAGGCACTCAATGAGCTGGCAATCCTCCGCGACCGCTTCGGCGGCAAAGGAGCAAGGGCGGCGATCGTCACCACGGAGAGCTGCAAAACGGTCACGATCAACCGCGCTCACGAGCTGGATATTGAAGTCATTGAGCAGCGCGATATAATTTCCGGTCAATGCAGGAACCGCCTGAAAATTCTGGCGGGGAAATAGCGGAGAAAGCCTGCGGTATCCCGGTGACAATTTCCCGTTGAAAAGCTCATAAATATATGCTACAATCACTTTATCAAGCAAAAAGGTGAAGAAAACTATGGTTGAAACTATAGAACAGCGCAAAGAGCGGGAGCATCAGGAGGACTTGCAGCGTCTTCGCGGCTTTCGACCCATTGATGATGATTTCATGCGTGGGCTTTTCAAGGATAACATTCCCCTTGTCCAGCTCGTTCTGAGGATCATCACCGGGAAAAAAGATCTGATTATCACAAAATGCGCCACGCAGGCGGATATGAAGCGCGTGACCGGGGCAAGATCTTTGTGTCTGGACGCTTACGGAACGGATTCCACCGGTAAGAAATACGATATAGAGATACAGCGCAGCGACCGGGGCGCAGAACCGCACCGGGCGCGATACCATTCCAGCGTGATGGATGTTGAAAATTTAGATGCCGGGCAGAGCTTTGATGAGCTGCCGGATACCTATACGATCTTCATCACCGAGAAGGACTTTTTCGGGCGCGGGGAACCGCTGTATATCATCCAGAACATGAACGTGACCACCGGCGAAGCCTTCGGCGACGGAACGTATATATTCTATGTGAACGGCGAATATCGCGGCAACGATGAGCTTGGCAGACTCATGCACGATTTCAACTGTCACGACGCTGAGGATATGAACTATGAACTGCTCGCCGACCGCACCCGTTATTTGAAGGAAAATCAGAAAGGAGTGACAGATATGTGCAGAAGTATGGAAGACATGAGAGATAAAGCGTGGAACGAGGGAAAAGTCGAGGGGATTGCTCTGGGCATGACTCTGGGTAAAGCAGAAGGTAAAGCCGAAGGTAAAGCAGAAGGTAAAGCCGAAGGCAAGGCAGAGACTTTATACTCTCTGGTATTTGAAGGCATTCTGACAGCCGCGCAGGCAGCGGGAAGACTGGGACTGACTGAGGCGGAGTTTGCCGAGAGAATAACAAAAATGGGCTGCAGCTCCTGATAACATAGTAAGCGTCAAACGTGACGGCGGATTGAAATAGAAGCAAGAAAATGCGACAATATCAAGGAACATCAGGACTCTCGGGGAGTATGAGAGAGTTTCAGTAACTCTCAGAGAGTCTCAAAGAAAATCAGAAAGAAGATATTG
>JAZLGK010000197.1:0-3116 GCA_045616265.1 Candidatus Limivicinus sp.
CGATAAGCAGATACTGCTTTTTGTCCGGGCAGTAATTGTCTTCAATCAGTTTATCTAACTGTTCCGGTTCGGTAACTCGCAGGTATGGACGCTTATCCAAGTTGAAGTATAAAATGTCATCCTGAGAAACGCCTTCTGCAAGCAGTTCACCGATAATCATTTTCATAATGGAGGATTTTCCGCAGCGTCTGACACCGGTAAGAACTTTAATTATTTCGCACTCATGGTAAAAGCCGCGAATTTTCGCCAGATATTTTTCTCTTGGATAAAGCTCGTCAAGATTCAGATGATTCATAAGTGCCACCTCTGATAACAGTATTTGCTCTGTGTGGCATTATGATACCACAAATCTTTGTGAATTTCAAGTTATAAGGGGTATATTTTGAAATTTGTTCATAAGTGTACCCTATAACGGTAAACTTTCGACATAGAGATCGGTACGTTTTGAACATATTGAACGTTTTTGCGTAAACCCGCATTTTTGTCCAATAGAAATGCGGCGTAAGTGAAATAGGAGCAGTCCGGAGACCGCTCCTATTTCCGAAGGGGGGGTTATTCGACTGTATCGAAATCCGGGATCAGATCAAGCAGTTCAAACTGCTCATCGCTGATTTCTTCGAGCTTCTTTACGGCGCTGTTGGTCAATTCCCGCAGATCGGCTTCGTCATCTTCGAGGTACTGCCGCATTTCAATCAGCGCTGCAATCGTTTCCTTTCGGGAACCGGCGTTGTAGATACCGATCAGGCTGAGTTCATCTTTGGTAAAATCCATACTTAAATCTCCATTTCCGCGCGTTTGTTCTGCGCTGTCGTTTTGGGCGTCCTTTCGGGTACGGGCTGACGGAGCTTTTCGAGAATGGACGGTTTTTTCTCCGGCGATTTTTCGCTTTCCTGCTGTTTGGAGCCGTTATTGATGATACCGTCTATCATCCCGTAGTCATCTTCCATCGCCATTTCTGCGTTTTTCAAAGGATTCTCCGGTTTGAAGTGCTCCAGTTCCCTGAATCCGAAGTTATCGCAGTAATGATAGGTTACATCCGGCCCGCGCTTGATCGCAACGATGTCGCTCACGGACAGGCTGTGACCTGTAAAATCGGCGGGACGGTCTGTATTGAACTGCACAAATGCCTGTTCCAATACTTCGCCTTTGGAACCTCCGTCATAGAGGGGCTGAGTGTAAACCGCCTTGTAGTTGTCGGCAATGGGCGCTTCCTGCAAGCGGTCAAATCCGGCAAACCACAGAACTGCCGGGGCGGTGTCTTTGAGTTGATAAATCAGGATACCGTCTTCCGGATTCTGTTCAAACCGTTTTTCCAGATCACGGGGAGGAATGTCAGCCTTGATCGCGTCCCAATCCTCACGGGTGACACCAAAAAGCCCGTCGTGTTCGACGATCTCACGGTCATCCAGCGCCATAGCCTCGGTATTGTCGCCGTAGAGCAGATAAACCGTCACATCGCGCTCGGCAAGCTCCAATGCACGATCTTTGGAAAGCGGCAGCATTTCTTCATCGGTATAACCGAAGCTCTCCATAGCTTTCTTGTCAAGCTGAGGATCAGGCACCGGTTCGTCCATGTTGATCTCCGGTGTTTCCGGGCGTGTTTCAGTCGGTACAGTTGGTATTTCCGGCTCTTTGACGGTGGTTTCAACCGACTGCACACGGTCATTTTCCCGTGCCTTGACTTCTGCATTTTGGAGATCATCCAGAATGCCAATGTCAGCGAGCTGGAGAGGCGCAGAGCTTCCAAGCTCTTGCAGCTTGCAGATTTCCATGGCGGCATCCATAATCAACGGCAGATCGGAATCAAGCTGTCCGCCGTCGATTTCCTGTTTGCTGTTTTTATCATACAGCGTATAGTCGAAGCCGGTGTCACAACGCTGAACATGAAGATATTTGTCATCGACGGTATAGAGGCGTTCGTGAGAAAGTGCCGGTTCGTTCTCGATCTGTTCCGCAAACTGCGTGATACCGCGTTCCTTTGTTATCTCCGCAAAGTTGCGGTCAATATCCGTTATCAACTCTGACGAGGTTTTGTTGATGGTTTCCAGAGAAGATCGGAGCTCTTTCAGCTCCTTGTCCTTTGACCAGGTGGCGATATAGCCGAAGCTGTTTTCTCCGGTAGCGATACCGTAATAAGCACATACGGCAAAGGAAATGCTTTCCGCTTCGACTTCCTCTGTATTGCGGGATTTCTTTGCTTTCTCAGGATAAGCGTTTTCGTAAAACTGCCGGAGCGTCACGCTGCCGCCCTGAAAACCCATATCTTCATAAACATCCAGCCGTCCGGTCTCGGTCAGGTCAATGGGTTCTGCGGTGATAACGCTTCCTGCGTGATTGACCGCAACCTGTTCTTCCAGATAATGCAGTTCGCCGGGATCGTCATCCGTACCTCGCAGATCGTAACAGTAAAGCCCTTCGGGAAGCTTGCTTCTGTCGATTCGTCCGTTGGAGAAAAGGCCGTTTACGCCGCAGACTTCAATCTCTTGATAATCGTCCTTGCTCTCTAAAAGCTCGTTCTTTTTATAGTCATGGAGTTTGGAATGGGCAATCTCATGGACTGCCGCCGAGACGGTCTGCACCTCGCTCATACCTTCGCGGATGTGAATATCCTTGCTCTCGGTGTTGTAGAAGCCGTCCATGTTCGCCGCCATCGGCTCAATGGTAATCGGCACGGGAGCGGAACGTTTCAGTGCTTCCATGAAAATGTCAAAGTTCTGTACATTGCCGTGGAGATCGGACGCAAGCTGCGGGAGCGGTTTGCCCTCGGTCTGACTGACGTCGAAGACCGTCACAGGTTTGAACATGGGGATGCTGATTTCTTTTTCCTCGGTGATGGGCTTGCCGTCCGCATCCAGCATGGGAAGATTGGTATCCGGGTCAAGCTTTTCTTTCTCGATTTTCTTTTTGAAAGGTGTCGGCGCGATAATTTTGATGCCGCGCTGACCTTTCATCACGTTCCGTCCGAACTGGTCGTGCCACTTATTGAAGCCCGCCACATGAGTGGCATTCGGCATCTGCATATAGATCAGCATCTGATTGTTGACACTGTACCGATGAAAGCGGCTCATGGTTGTGAGATACTGTTTGTATTTGTCGCTCTCGAAAAGCTCCTTGAT
>JAZLGK010000198.1:0-15858 GCA_045616265.1 Candidatus Limivicinus sp.
TAGGTGACATTTGCGATAATGAACTGTTTTTGAAGAGAACGCCGACATCGGACAGGCTACTTGCAGATTCCGAACTGCGTTATCCGTATGAAGGTTCAAAGACACTGATGTATGTATTTGATAGATTTGAAGATACGGCGCCTGTTCTAGAACTTCTGGATAGTATGTATACAGAGCTTCCGGAAAAGAAACCCAAGAAAGCCAAATGAGACTGATAAACCCCGGTTTATCGAGCAAAATCAAGAGTACTGTTTAGTGGTTTTTACCCCCACAATGTACTGTTTGGTGGTACTTAGACAACAAAGAACACACTTTTGTCTGCCAAAAGTGTGTTCTTTGTTTATCCAAGCCGCAGGCTTGGTATATCATCACGCGTCAGCGTGTATATCATCAAAGGCGGCTTGCCGCCTTTGCATATCATCACGGTGCCAACCGTGCATAATCCCCTGCGGCTTGATGAGATGCAATTCCTTGTGGAATTGATGATATACAGCACTTCGTGCTGATGATATACCGCTTCTTACGAAGCGGATGATATGCAGCACTTCGTGTTGATGATATACAAGGCTTCGCCTTGATTTGCTTGACGAAATCTGATAAACTTTTTTCAAAGGGGGGCGGTTTTATGGCAAAAAATTATCTGCTCGAATATTCCGAACAGCTTGCAAAAGAGATAGAAATGCTTTGCCGGAATATCAAAGCGCCATCCAATACTATTTTCCAAATCCGTAAAAGTTCAAGCAGCGTTTATGCCAACATCTGTGAAGCAAATTACGGTCAAAGTAAAGCAGATATGCTTTCCAAATTTGAAATAGCCCTTAAGGAATGTAGTGAAACAGAGGGTTGGTTGAAGCTGCTATTCAACACAAAGAGCATTGATGAAGGAACATATAAAAGCCACAGAAATCTATGTGGCAGAATCAGACGAATGCTTATTGCAAGCTGTAAAACTTTGAAAAATGCAAATTAGAATTTATTGTTGGAGGGATGAGTATGAGCAGCTTTCATTATGAAGGAAAAAAGATTTATTATGAAGAAATCGGCAACGGAAAGCCACTGCTCCTGCTCCATGGCAATACCGCTTGCGGAAAAATGTTTGCACCAATCCTGCCAATGCTTTCTGAAAAGCACCATGTAATCGTTCCTGACTTTCTCGGATGTGGACAATCAGAAAGATGTGAAAAATGGTCTTCGGACCTTTGGTATGAATGGTCAAGGCAGGCGACTGCCCTTTGCAAATATAAAGAATTTGAAAAAGTGGATGTGATTGGCAGCAGTGGCGGCGCTATTGCTGCCATCAATATGGCACTGGAAAATCCAGATATGGTCAACACCATTGTTGCAGACAGTTTTGAAGGCTTATCTGCAAATTCTGACATCACCGAACAGATTCGCATTGGCCGTGAATACGCAAAGCAAAATGAGGATTTTCGGAGGATGCTTAAATTAATGCATGGCGATGATTGGGAAAGCGTGGTTGATGCGGATACAGAAGCCATAATTGCCCATGCAGAAAATATCGGTGCATTCTTTCATAAACCAATAGATGAGCTGAAGGTCAGCCTGCTTCTTACAGGCAGTGCAAAAGATGAAATGTTCCCGGCAGGGCACTATCATAAACTGTTCGAGAGCATTTGCAGCAGAACGTGTATGGCTAAGTCTCATATCTTTGAGCAGGGTGGTCATCCGGCAATGATGAGCAATATGAAGGAGTTTATTTCGTTGTGCGAAGAATTCTTTGCATAAATGATGGAGCTACAAATTTCAGTTTGCCGAGATAATACGTAGCATTAGACTCACCGCAGACGTACCTTTTTTGGGGTCTTACCTGCCGAAACGTACAATTTGGTGGGTCTTAGACAACGAAAAAAGACAGCTTCGGCTGTCTTTTTTCGTTGGTGAACGATGTATTCCACTGCGTGGAACGTGATGCGCACTTCGTGCGTGATGTTCGCCTGCGGCGAGTGATGTGCCTGCGGGCGTGAGGGGAACACATCACATCACTTTGCGGCATCGCCGCAAAACATCACTGTGAGCTTTGCGAGCAGCATCACTGTGCTGTAGGCACAACATCACCTTTCGATACATAGAAAAAGGATTCCCGCGTTTCCACGGAAATCCTTTTTTTTATGCCTGAGATCCTTGATTTTTTCGGCATTGCGGCCGACAAAAATCCTTATTGCACTATTATTAGGCGATTGTAAAAGTCGGGCAATTAACCACGGCGTTATGTCCCAATCACGGTAGGGAACGGTCTTGACCGTTCCGAAAACTCCGGGGCTGCGGCTTGTCTGCGGAACGCTCAAGAGCGTTCCCTACGGTGCGGCGGAGTTCCCTACGGTGCGGTGGAGCTCCCTACGGTGCGGTGGAGAAAAATCAATAATCAGACACTTAAAAATCCTTGATTTTTCAAGTTCTTTTGAGTTTTACAAGTGACAATATTGCACTATTATATCAAGGAGACAATGATTAATCCGGCAGATGCCGAGAGAGAATTGACCGGCGCTTTCTTAAACTTTGCTGTTTTTCGGCACGACCACAGGCAGACGCTCACAGCCGAGCAGCTTTGTACCGCCGGAGAAGGTAACGGACTTGTCCGCGATCACATAATTGAGATCACAGCCGCTCTCCACCAGACAGTTGCGCATGACAATGCAGTTTTTGAGGCTTGCGCCCTTGGCGATGCGGGCGCCGGAGAAGATGATGCAGTTTTCTATACTGCCTTCAATAATGCAGTTGTCCGCTACAAGACTGTTGCTGGAACGGGCACTTTCCCCATAGTAAGAGCTGACACCTTCTAAATGCTTCGTGCGAACAGGTCTGTCCGGCGGGAAGATCTGATAAATATTCTTCTTCAGGAGCATATCCATACTGGCTCTGTAATAATCATCCACTGTGCGAATGACACTTGCATACCCTTTATGAATATAGGTGTTGATCCGTCCGCCGTCCGCGAGATAGGCCTTCAGGCCGTCCCGATGGAAACGGAATTCGTTTTCGGCCTTGCATTTGTCCATCATTTTAATGAGAGTATCCTTCCGGATGATAAAGCCCTCCAGCGACGGCAGACCTTCACCACCGGTGCGGTCAAAGGAAAGCTTCTCCGCAAATCCGTTTTCGCCGACAGCATAGCGGTGGTGCGTCCCGCTCAGCTCATGATCGGTGCAGATGGCCGTGATCTCCGCGTCCTTATCAAGATGCTGTTTCATCACGTCCTCAAGGTCAAAATTGACGCAGACATTGCCCATCAGCAGGATGACATTGGGCTCTTTTATGTCATGAATATAGGTGGAAACGGCGTTGAGAGCTTCCATGGTGCCGGTGTAATTGCCCCGGTGATACTCGGGCAGACCAAAGGGGGGAAGCATTCTGAGTCCGCCGTCCTTGCGGCTCATGTCCCATGGCTTGCCGCTGCCGATATGGTCAAGCAGAGACTGATAGTCGCGCTGCATGATAACACCCACGTCAAAAACGCCCGCATTTCTGAGAGAGGACAGGGCAAAATCGATCAGTCTGTATCTTCCGCAGAAGGGCAGAGAAGCGGCGGTACGTTCGGTAACGAGACTGCCGAGAGAGGGGGATGCGTTATACGCAAAGATTATTCCGTGAAAACCTTTCATCTCTCAGACCTCCTTTGAATATCTCATATCGCCGGCAGGAACCACCTCACCGTGACCGATGGTGACATCGGGCCCGATGGTGGCAACGCCCCAGTTTTCGGAGCCGTCCGGCTCGGAGCCGACAACGGCTCCTGCCTTGATAACAGCATTCTCACCGAGAATGGCGTAACGCACGATCGCGCCCTTTTCCACGACTGCTCCGGGCATAAGCACACTGTAGGACACCTCTGCGCCCTCGCCGACCTCAACAGCCGGAGAAAGAACAGAGTTTTCCACCGTGCCGCGGACGGTGCAGCCCTCGGTCAGAATGGAGTGTACGACCTTGGCTCTTTCACCCACATAATGCGGCGGACAGACGGGAGAGCGGGAGCTGATGGGCCAGCTCGGGTCATAGAGGTCGATATTGTCGATGGACAGCATATCCATGTTGGCATCCCACAGGCTCGTGATGGTGCCGACGTCTCTCCAATAGCCGCTGAAACGGTAGGGCCAGAGCTTTTCGCCGGCGGCAAGCATATTGGGAATGATGTTCTTGCCGAAGTCCTTGCTGGAATTGGGATCGTTTTCATCGGCTATCAGATACTCGCGCAGCTTCTTCCAGCTGAAGATGTAGATACCCATGGAAGCAAGATCGCTCTTGGGCTGCTTGGGCTTTTCTTCAAATTCATCGACAAAGCCGTCCTCTCCCACGTTCATAATGCCCATGCGGGTAGCCTCCCGCAGAGAGACCTGCTGAACGGCGAGAGTGCACGTAGCTCCCTTTTCCATATGCTCGCGGAGCATATCGGCGTAGTCCATCTTGTAGATATGGTCGCCGGAGAGTATGAGCACGTTGTCCGGATCATAGTTTTCAATGAAGCCCATATTCTGATAGATCGCATTTGCCGTACCGGAGAACCAGGAGCCCTTCTCATTCGCACCCATATAGGGAGGCAAAATGTATACACCGCCGTCGGTCACGTCCAGATCCCAGGGCTGACCGCTGCCAATGTAGCTGTTGAGCTGAAGCGGCCGGTACTGCGTAAGTACACCCACCGTGTCAATACCGGAATTGGCACAGTTTGACAGCGGGAAGTCGA
This sequence comes from Candidatus Limivicinus sp., assembly GCA_045616265.1. Lineage (GTDB taxonomy): Bacteria > Bacillota > Clostridia > Oscillospirales > Oscillospiraceae > Limivicinus. The sequence continues at coordinate 4,700 of JAZLGK010000198.1, forward strand.
TTATACGATACTTGCCGCCGAAGGGTACGCTCGGTTTTGCAACGTTCTGCGTCAGCGCATAGAGTCTCGAACCCTGTCCGCCGGCCAGAAGCATTGCAATACAGCTTTTTTTCATAGCATCGTCTTCTTTCTTATTTGGTTTTTTATGTTATGCCCCCCCTCTTTAGAGGAGAAGTTATGTACTGTATTAAGTGTGAAGTGAGGAGTTAGGAGTTGATGTGTCGGCTGCGCCGAAAAAGTATATTTCTTCAATCATCAAACTCTTTTCTTCCTTCTGAAATTAATCGAAAAAACTAAAGAAAGCATCTGAAGTGGGATAATTGAGGATAATTTCAATCGCCGCGAAGCGGCGTACCTTAACTCCTCACTCCTAATTCCTCATTTGGTATTGAACTTATTCATCGCCCTTTCGCCGCCTTCTTCGATGTAACAAACGGCGGCTTTGGCAGCGCGTGAGGCGGCGTCAGCTATATCCACGGCGTCCTGATTCCGGAAAACGCCCAGTACCCAGTCTTTTACGTCGTAATCCGGGTGGGGCGGTGCGCCCACGCCGAGACGGATGCGCGGAAACTCTTCCGTGCCGAGATGCTCGATAATATTTTTCAGCCCGTTGTGTCCGCCGGCGCTTCCCTTCATGCGCACACGGATCCGACCGATGGGCAGAGACATTTCATCGGAAATAACGATTATATGCTCCGGCGGGATCTTATAAAACTTTGCGGCCTTGCCGACAGCTTCCCCGGAGAGGTTCATAAAGGTCTGCGGTTTCATAAGCAGGACGGTTTCCCCGCCTACGGTACACACGGCAGTAAGCGCACCGAACTTTGCTTTGTTTATTGAAACCCCCATATCCTTCGCCATGGCATCGCCTGTTATAAATCCGGCGTTATGGCGGGTACCCTCGTACTTCGGTCCGGGGTTGCCGAGAAAAGCTACGATCCACGTGGGGGCGTTGGAGGATTTGAAAAACATATCTGTGCCTCTATGCAAAGAAGGGGCGAATACATGATCCGCCCCTTATGGAATTTATCAGTCAAAAATACTGGAAATGGAAACTTCTTCGTAAATTCTCCGGATCGCCTCCGCAAAAACGGGAGCGGTGGAGAGATACTTTATCTTTTCGGGCATTTCCCTGCCCTTGGGGAAGGGAATGGTGTCGAGGAAGAGAAGCTCCTTGATGGGGCTTTCCTCGATGCGTTCCAAAGCGGGTCCGGAGAGAACGCCGTGGGTAGCGCAGGCGTAGACTTCCTTCGCTTTGCCTATATCCATCAAAGCCTTGGCGGCGCCGCAGAGAGAACCGGCGGTATCCACCATGTCATCGAGCAGGATGCAGGTCTTGCCCTCAACATGACCGATGATATTCATGACCTCGGACTGATTGGCCTTTTCACGGCGCTTGTCCACGATGGCAAGGTTGACGCCCAGCTTCATGGCAAAAGCACGGGCACGGGCGGTACTGCCGACATCGGGAGAAACGACCATGATATCCTCATTGCCCTTGCCGAACTTCTTGATAAAGTGACGGACAAAGAGATGAGCACCGGCAAGATGGTCAACGGGAATATCAAAAAAGCCCTGGATCTGAGCGGCGTGAAGGTCCATAGTAAGGACTCTGTCCGCACCGGCGGCGGTTATAAGGTTAGCGACTAACTTTGCGGAGATGGGATCACGGCTCTTGGCCTTGCGGTCCTGACGGGCATAGCCGAAATAAGGAATGACAGCGGTAATCCGTCCTGCGGAGGCGCGGCGCATTGCGTCGATCATGACAAGCAGCTCCATAAGATTGTCATTGACATGGTTGCAGGTAGACTGAACAATGAAAACATCCTTGCCGCGAACGGGTTCAAATACGGAAACAGAGCACTCGCCGTCTGCAAACTGTGCAACCGTAGCGCTGCCGAGCTTCTTGAAAAGCTGTGTACAGATATCTTCGGCCAGAGCAGGGTTGGAATTGCCGGCAAATACTGCTATTTCCTTACCGTGTGAAATCATTTCTCTTTATCCTCCGTAAAGTCGTTATTTTCAGGGATCGATTTCCTGCACTCAGATTATATCATAGTTTTTTCGGAATGGGAAGACTAATAGGGAATAAAGAGAACTAAAAAACAAATAAAAAAATACGTTTACAAGCGGCGGTTTTTTGTATATAATAATTCCGTTTGTGAAATGTTCTGAGATACTCATTGAATTGACAAAAATTGAGGTTTGAATCATGCTGGAATTTGAAGAATACAAAGTGAAGCTGAACACCATAAAACCAACGCTGGATGTACTCCGGGACGCTCTGAAGCTTGAGCCCGCCGCAAAAGAGATCGAAGAGCTGGAGGCGGCAAGCGAGAGAGACGGATTCTGGAACGATGTGGAAAAATCGCAGAAAGTTCAGAAACGTCTGAAAGTACTTAAAAGCAAGTGCGAAAACTATGCCAAGCTCTGCGGTACATGGGATGATATGTATACCATGTGCGAAATGGCCATCGAAGAAAATGACGAGTCTTTGCTCGAAGAGCTGGAAAGCGAGTATGCACACTTTACGGAGGAGCTTGAGTCCACACGTCTGGGCACGCTCCTGACCGGCGAATACGACGCCAACAACGCCATTCTTACGCTCCACGCGGGCGCAGGCGGCACGGAGGCACAGGACTGGACGCAGATGCTCTACCGTATGTATAACCGCTGGGCGGAGCGTCACGGCTACAAGGTCAAGGTACTTGACTATCTCGACGCCGAGGATTACGGTCTGAAAAGCGCGACTATTATGATCGAGGGCGACAATGCCTACGGCTTCCTCAAGAGTGAACACGGCATTCACCGTCTTGTCCGCATATCTCCCTTTGATGCTGCCGGACGCCGTCATACCTCTTTCTCAGCGGTCGAGGTCATGCCCGAGATCGCCGACGACAACGAGATAGAGCTCCGCGATGAGGATATCAAGATGGACGTCTACCGTTCCTCCGGCGCCGGCGGTCAGAAGGTCAACAAAACCTCCTCCGCCGTCCGTCTTACACACATTCCCACCGGTATCGTCGTCTCCTCTCAGGTCGAACGAAGCCATTTCCAGAACCTTGAAAACTGCCGCAGTCAGCTCCGCGCAAGACTGGCCGAGATCAAAGAGCGCGAGCATTTGGAGAAAATCAGCGACATCAAGGGTGTTCAGCAGAAGATCGAATGGGGCAGTCAGATCCGTTCCTACGTCTTTATGCCTTATCAGCTCGTCAAGGATCACCGCACCGAGTTTGAAAACGGCAACATCGACAACGTTATGGACGGCGACCTCGACGGCTTTATCAACGCGTTCCTGTCCATGAAGGCGGCGGATTAAAAAAACGCACAGTAGGGAACGGTTTTGACCGTTCCGGAAAAGTGGAAAGTGAAAAGTGGAAAGTGAAATGGTTTTGCACCGACTTCCGGAATCCGCTTTCCCTTCCTTTGGCTTCTCCGAGCTCGGAGAAGGCAAGTGAACGCTTCTTATTTTTCACTGGGTCTGGGTTCGGCGTCACCGAAAATATAATCATCAATATCCAATGAACTTTCCTCCTATCAATTTCAGCATATTCTCAGTATATGAACGTTTTCAGAAAAGTATGACAAAGAGCTTGAATTGCATTGGGCAATAAAGTATAATACCAGAGATCAGTTTAATCAAAAAAGAAAATAAACAACAAAGGAAGGCAAAACATGAGCGCATCAACCGAAAAGAAAAACCGTATAGCCTCCCGTGAAGCGGGGAATGACAAGAAGGCTCTCGCTATGCAGGAAGAAGCCGCCAAAAAAGCCAAGGAAAAGCTCAAGTGGATCGTTGTAGGTTCCATTACCGCCGTCATCATTATTGCTATCCTTGTGCTGAACTTCGTCTGCCCCAAGGTCTGTGACGCCGTTAAGATCGGCGGCGAAGGTTTCACTGCGGCCGAGGTCAATTACAACTATGCCAATCAGTACTACAATTTTGCGAACCAGTACGGACAGTACGCATCCATGTTCGGTCTGGATACTCAGAACGGCCTTTCCGGTCTGAGAAGTCAGGCCTGCGGCATGATGGAAGACGGCACATGGAGAGACTATTTCATTGAAGACGCCATGGGCGCCATGGCACAGCAGAAGGCTCTTAAGGATTACGCCGATGAAAACGGTGTTGTGCTCAGCGAGGAAGATCTGGCTGAGATCGATGAAGAGTATGCCTCCCTCGATGTGATCGCCAAGGGCAACGGTTTCACAAGCACCGAGAAATTCCTCAACGCATACTACGGCGCCGGCGTGAATGAAGAGATCGCCAAGGAGCAGGCACGCTCCCTCTCTCTTGCAAGCAAGGCTTTCCGGCACTATCAGGACAGCCTGCAGTATACCCCCGAAGAGCTGAAGGCAGAGTATGAGAGCTACAACGGCGAAAAGGATTACTTCGATGTCTGTTACTACTATATTGCCGCAGAGACTGTTGCGGACGAAGAGGGCAATTCCGCTCCTACCGATGAGACCAGAGCCGCCGCAAAGGAAAAAGCAGAAGCTGTTCTTGCCGAGTACAACAGCGAAGAGCTCGCCGAAGTGACCGATGTTGAAAAGAGACTCAACGAGGCAATTGCACGTACCGGCGCAGAGGATACCTGTGTTCATTCCGAACGTTCCTCCGGCAGCGGCATTTCCTATAAGGATTGGGCACTGACCGCCTCCGAGGGCGATGCCACTGTGGCGGAGAATACAAACGGTGACGGTTATTATGTCGCGGCGTTCATCAGCCACGATGACAACAGCTACAAACTCGCGCAGGTTCGCCACATCCTTGTAAAGGCAGAAGCTGACGAAGAGGGTAATTATACCGACGAGGCCAAGGCGGCAGCCAAAGCCAAGGCAGAGGAGATCTACGACAAGTGGAAGTCCGGCGAAGCGACCGAAGAAAGCTTTGCTGAGCTTGCCGAGCAGTTTTCCGAGGATGCCGGCTCCAACACCAACGGCGGACTCTATGATAACGTACAGAAGGGTCAGATGGTCGAGGAATTTGACGCATTCTGCTTTGCCGGTCACAAACCCGGCGATACCGGTATCGTTTACGGTGAGGCCGCAGGCAGCTACGCAGGCTATCACGTGATCTACTACGTCGGTGAGGGCGAGGTCTGCAAGGATTACATTGCAAAGAACAGCCTTATCAACACCGCTCTGGAAGAGTTCAACGAAGAACTCATAGGCAAATACGAACCTGAGAAGACCTTCTGGATCCGTTACGTCGGCTGATAGAGCATTTAACAAGATAGTATAGGGGTTATAGCATAATAGTTAAGCTGTACGGTTTTGTCATTGCGAAACCAGTCCGCAGACTGGTTGTGGCAATCCGCTCCTTTCGGGGGAAAACGGATTCCCACGCCAGTGTGCGCACTGGCTCGGAATGACAGGCTTGTATATAACTGCAATAATGCTACAACCTCTTTTTTAGTTGTTAATTGAATGAGGTAACTATGGAACAGCGGACAATAAGACAACTCATGCTATTGGGCGAGGACGCCATGAAAAAGCTAGAAAACAGCCATGTGGCGGTTTTCGGGCTGGGCGGCGTCGGCTCGTGGTGCGCCGAGGCGCTGGCAAGGAGCGGTATCGGCACACTCACCCTGATAGATCAGGATACCGTAGGCGAAAGCAATATCAACCGGCAGCTCTGCGCCCTTGATTCCACGGTTGGCAAAAGCAAGGCGGAGGTCATGGCAGAGCGCATCACGGACATTAATCCGAATATTTCTCTTCATCCGATCGTCGGCTGTTACCGGGGAGAAGAACGGGAAGATTTCTTTGCCGACTATGACTATGTTGTTGATGCTATTGACCTTGTGAAGAATAAGGTCGATCTTATCCGATCGTGCCGCGAAAAGAACATTCCCGTCGTCTCTGCCCTCGGCACCGGCAATAAAAAGGACGCCTCTCTTTTGCGGATAAGCGACATCTCAAAAACCTATGGCTGCGCTCTGGCCCGCGTCGTGCGTAAGGAACTGCGGAGCGTCGGGATCGAGCATCTGGATGTGGTGTTTTCCCCGGAGGAACCGATGGAGCCGACACAGTTGGAAGTACCGCCTCCCGGCAGACGCAGTATCCCCGGCTCCCTCGTCTGGGTCCCGGCCGCGGCAGGGATGCTGCTGTGCCAGCACGTTGTAACAAAGCTTATAGAAAAAAGTGAGGGACAGACATGAATGATTATAAACCCCTTGCGGATGAAATACGTCCCGACTCTTTGGACGATGTGGTGGGGCAGAAGCACATCCTCGGTGCGAACGGGATGCTCCGGCGCATTGTGAACAGCGGTCAGATCCCGAATATGATATTCTATGGCCCGTCCGGAACCGGAAAAACTACCGTGGCAAGAATCATCGCTCAGCGCACCAACCGCACTTTGCGCAAGCTGAATGCCACGACCGCCGGCATTTCCGACATCAAGAAGATCATCGATGAGCTGGACACCTTCCTCACTCCCGGTGGAGTGCTGCTGTATCTGGACGAGATCCAGTATTTCAACAAAAAACAGCAGCAGTCTCTTTTGGAGTTTATCGAGGATGGGCGCATCACACTCATTGCCTCCACCACGGAAAATCCCTATTTCTGCGTGTTCAACGCCATTTTGAGCCGTTCTACGGTCTTTGAATTCAAACCTGTGACGGCCGCGGACGCAGAAGAAGCAGTACAGCGGGCAATTAATATAATGAACGGCAGACTTGAAAAGCCGCTGACGGTCGAAGACGGCGTAGTCAGCCGCATCGCGCTCTCCTGCGGCGGAGATGTTCGAAAAGCGCTCAATTCCGTGGAGCTTCTTTTCTCTGCGGCGGACGAAAGCGGCACGATCACGCTGACCGATGCCGTGTCGATCTCTCAGCGTTCTTCCATGCATTATGACCGCGAAGGGGACGAGCATTTTGATTCGCTTTCGGCACTGATGAAGTCTCTGCGCGGCTCGGACGCGGACGCGGCGCTGCACTATCTGGCAAGACTTTTAGAAGCGGGCGATCTGATCGGCGCCTGCCGGAGACTTCTGTGCTCGGCCAGCGAGGATGTCGGGCTTGCCTACCCGATGGCTGTTCCTATCGTGAAGGCCTGTGTGGATACAGCCATGCAGCTCGGTATTCCCGAGGGGAGATTAGCCCTTGCCGAAGCTGCAATCCTGCTTGCGAACGCGCCGAAATCCAACAGCGTTGTCTGCGCCATCGATGCGGCGGCGGCCGACGTCCGGCGCGGGCACGTGGGGCCGTTCCCGCGGGAGCTTCAGAACGTTCACGCCGACGGTACGGGATTCGAGCGGGAGCAGGGTTACAAATATCCGCACAATTATAAGAATCACTGGGTCAAACAGCAGTATCTGCCGGATGATATCAAAGACGTTAAATACTACGAGTACGGCGACAACAAGACCGAACAGGCGTATAAAAAGTATTGGGAAGGGATAAAAAACGCGGAATGATGAATTCGGAATATGAAATAAAGCGATATATTCCACATTCTGCATTTTGCACGAAACTATGGATATTCAAGTCGGTGATGTGTTAGTTATGAAAAAGCCCCACCCCTGCGGCAGCAAGGAGTGGGAGGTGCTTAGAATCGGAGCGGATTTTCGGCTGAAATGCCTCGGCTGCGGACACGAGGTCATGGGACCGCGCAGTAATTTTGAAAAAAACGTGAAGCAGATAAAGCGGTGAAACAGGTGAATTACACATATATCGTCCGCTGTGCCGACGGGACACTGTATACCGGCTGGACAAATGACCTCGAAAATCGCCTTCGCGCCCATAACAGCGGCGCAGGCGCCAAGTATACCCGTTCCCGCCGTCCGGTAGAGCTGGTGTATTATGAGGAGCACGTGACAAAAGAGAAAGCCATGAGCCGCGAATGGCACATAAAACGCATGACCAGAGCCGGGAAAATGAAGCTTATAGAAAAAAGGGGCGATGCATGACACCGCCCTCCCCGCAGAGACAGTAAAAAACCGGGAGATTGTTTTCATGCTGATTCTCATTCAAAAGTAGACAAAGTCTACTTTTGAAAGTGTAGACAAAGTACCATTCTTGTCATTGCTGTGAAAGACTTGCGCACTCCCGTAGTGTCATTGCGAGACCGGTCCGCAGACTGGTCGTGGCAATCCGCATCCCCTGAACGTTGAAAAAAAAGAACGGATTCCCACAGTGGCTATGCCTAAGTGCGCCTTGCCAAATCAAAGATTTGGAGGCTTACTTAAGTGACATCGGTCACTGGTTCTTCCATGACAGACTTTGAGGTTTGTCTACAGTCTGCAAAAGCGGAGAGGTTTTTGCCTCTCCGCTTTTGCTTTTAAATCATGTAGTCTTTAAGCTCCTCCGGAACTGTTTCCGGGTCTGCCGAAATGCACAGATAAAAATCGACCTTCTCGTTATCGGAAAATCTGTTGAGCCATTTCACAAAATCGGCCATGGCCTCCGGGCTCTTGTCACCGGTGAGCTTATAGTAATTATCGATAAAGATATGGGTAATATCGTAGTTGCCCGCATGGATGCCGCTGAGAAAACCCTTGAGCAGCTCATAAGAGCCGATGTCGTAGCTGCCCGCATCCACAAGACGCGCCTGATAGGGAATATCGTAGGTAAGACTGCGCTCTTTTTCAATGACGACCACATCGCCGCGCCCATCGTTTACCGCGCTGATAACGAGATCGACCAGCTTTTTTGTTTTTCCCGAGCCTTTCAGCCCCATAATCAGTTTAACCATGTTGTCCACGCTCCTTAAAATGATGATTATAGTAAGATGATTATGTCGAATTGGATTACATAATATAGATTATCATCTTTTGGCAAAAAGGGCAAGAGAAAAAGTGTAAGGAATCGGTGAACTTTTGATAAAAACCGGCGACTGTGTTTCGGGAAAGCTGTTCGGCAGGAAATCTTATGCGCAAAAACCGTTATTACACCGAAAACAGAAGTGTTCCGTAGGTGGGGAAGGGCCAGTATTTCTCGGCGGTGAGCGTTTCGACCTCATCGGCGAGCGTGCGGAGCTTTTCCATGAGCGGTGGGATGTGATCGCGCATATAGCTTGCGCTTTCCATGGCGTTGCTGTCGCCGGGGCAGACGGACACGGCCGCGTCAAGCTCGTTTGCCGTGAGATATATTCCGTCCGTCAGTTCCGTAAGACGTTTTACGGTGTCCAGCTCATAACGGCATCCAAGCTCCGGCAAAACCGCCTGTCTTGCAGCGGCGGCCGAAGAAAGCTCTGCCATATAGCCCTCGATCGCCGGGAGAATCTCACGCCGCGCCATGCTCACCATGGTTCGTGCCTCAATGTTGAGAACGCCGCAGTACTGCTTGAGGTTTATTTCGTATCTTGACCTCAGCTCCACTTCGGAAAAGACCTTATGCTGAGCCAAAAGCTTCAGATTCTTGTCATCCATGAGATGCGCAAAGGCGTCCGGCGTAGTGGGTAAATTGGTTAGTCCGCGCTTTTCGGTGGCTTCCCTGACCCATGCGTCGTCATAGCCGTTGCCGTTGAAAATAATATGCTTGTGGTCGTGAACGGTCTTTTTTATCACGTCATGCAGAGTGGCTTCAAAATCCTCCGCATCTTCAAGGGTATCTGCGTAAACTCTCAGTGACTCCGCAACGGCGGTATTGAGCATGATGTTTGCGCAGGTGATGGAATTGGAGGAGCCGAGCATACGGAACTCAAACTTGTTGCCGGTGAAGGCGAAGGGAGATGTACGGTTGCGGTCGGTAGTGTCCTTCGGTATGCGCGGCAGAACGTGTGCGCCCAGCTTTATGAGGTTTTCGCTGCTGCCGGAATAAGGTTTATCATTCTCAATCGCGTCTAAGATCGCGGTAATTTCGTCCCCGAGGAAAATCGAAATAATAGCCGGGGGAGCCTCGTTCCCGCCGAGGCGGAGATCGTTGGACGCTGTGGCGACGGAGATGCGCAGAAGCTCCTGATAGTCATCGACCGCCTTGATAACGGCGCACAGAAACAACAGAAACTGCGCGTTTTCGTAAGGAGTCTGACCGGGGGAGAGAAGATTTATGCCGTTATCGGTCTGCATGGACCAGTTGTTGTGCTTGCCGCTGCCGTTGACTCCCGCAAAGGGCTTTTCGTGCAGGAGGCAGACAAGGTTATGACGCGCCGCGACCTTCTGCATGATCTCCATGGTGAGCTGATTGTGATCCGCGGCGATGTTGCAGGTGGTGTAGATGGGAGCCAGCTCGTGCTGTGAAGGGGCGGTCTCGTTGTGTTCTGTTTTTGCGAAGATCCCGAGCTTCCACAGTTCTTCGTCCAGCTCTGCCATGTAAGCCGCCACACGGGGCTTGATCGTCCCGGCATAGTGGTCGCTCATCTCCTGCCCCTTGGGAGCGCTTGCGCCGAACAGGGTACGTCCGGTGAAGCGAAGATCCATGCGCCGGTCATAAAGCTCTTTATCAATTAAAAAATATTCCTGCTCCGGCCCGACACAGGGCTGAACGCACTTTGCATCGGTATTTCCGAAAAGACGCAGTATTCTCAATGCCTGCCTGTTAAGCGCCTCCATCGAGCGCAGGAGCGGCGTTTTCTTGTCCAGTGCCTCGCCGCCGTAGGAGCAGAACGCGGTCGGGATGCAGAGCGTGTTGTCCTTAATGAAGGCGTAGGAGGTGGGGTCCCATGCGGTATAGCCTCTGGCCTCAAACGTGGCGCGCAGTCCGCCGCTGGGGAAGGAGGACGCGTCAGGCTCGCCCTGAATAAGCTCCTTGCCGGAGAATTCCATGATAACTCTGCCGTCCGGGGCGCGGGTGATAAAGCTGTCGTGCTTTTCCGCAGTTATGCCGGTGAGCGGCTGAAACCAGTGGGTAAAGTGTGTTGCACCGTTCTCCACCGCCCATTTTTTCATGGCGTCGGCGACGGCGTTGGCAACATCGATATTCAGCGCGGCGTTCTGGTTGATGGTTCTTTTGAGAGAGTGATAAATATCATCGGACAGGTTTGCCCGCATCACTTTATCGTCAAAAACCATACTGCCGAAGTAGTCGGGAATTTTCATAGTAGGACTCCTGTTTATAAAGTAGAAAGTGGAAAGTTAAGGCAATACCGCATAATGCGGCAAGAGCAGATGGCGAGAGAAAATGGGTTCAGCTTTGCATAAGTTCGCGTAAGCCAAATCGAAGATTTGGACGCTCACTTATGATGAAGGCATTTTTTCGCAGGAATACTTTGTG
>JAZLGK010000199.1:0-11549 GCA_045616265.1 Candidatus Limivicinus sp.
CTTTTGAAGCATTCAAGAGCCGCGCAAAGCGCGGTTTAAGTGAGAGCCCAAATCTTTGATTTGGTTGCTCGAACTTATGCATAGTAAATGCTTCAAAAGGCGTCTCATACGAAAACTACGCCGCTGAGTGTGCGCCCGCAGGCGCCATGGAAGCGAGCAACCGAGCGCAGCGAGTCTCTTGGCGAGTCCCAGCGGCTATTAAAACAAGACAAGAAATGTCTTGTTTTAATTAGTTTTCAGTATCAGTCTATGTCAACATTTACGGTGTCCAAACCGTTTTTTTCAAATTCGTCCAGATAGCTCTCCATACGTTCGGTCAACTCGTCAAAGTTTTCGGGATCGCTTTCCTCGAGACCCAGATCGCGCCGTGCCAGCTCCTCCGCGAGGATATTGTAAAACACCGCATCCTCATAATCGGCGATAGCCTCATGGATCCCGCCTTCCTCATACGCTTTTGAAGGGAAGATATGTCCCTCCCAGCTCTGCACCAGAGAGCGCATACCGTTTCCGGGGCATAGGGAAAACAGCTTTTCCTGAATTTCGTCGTAATCCTCAAAACGGTCGTTCCCGCGGGCAGAGTTCAATATCCAGTTTCCTATATATACCATATCAAGCAGCCGCCTGAATTCTTTGTCAGTCAGCTCTATGTTCATGCTGTCGCCTCCTCGGTTTTGCCTCTCTTTTATTATAGCACTTATCGAAGTGAAATTCCACATAGGAAGATGAATAAATTTTCTGCTTGTATTGTGAATACAATTGTTGTAAAATAACTTAGTTAACTTTGTTTTCAGGAGCTTTTGATGGATCATAGACCAATCGGTGTTTTTGACTCCGGACTCGGCGGACTTACCGCCGTAACGGCGATTAAAGAGCTGCTGCCGGAGGAAAATATAGTTTATTTCGGGGATACCGCCCGGATGCCTTACGGGACAAAAAGTCCTCCCGTGCTTCGGAAGATGGCGCAGCAGGATATGGAGCTTATCGCCGGGTACGGTGTGAAGGCCATGATCGCCGCCTGCGGGACAATCTCAAGCATCGCTCCCGATGTTCTCTTACAGTTTCCCGTTCCTGTTTTTAATGTTGTTGATGCGGCAGTGAACAGGACGGTCAGAATCGGCGGAAATGCTCCGCTCGGCATTATCGCCACACAGGCAAGTATAAAAAGCGGCGTCTTTGCCGGAAAGATCGCGGCGCTCTGTCCCGGGCGGGAGATCATTGCCCTTCCCTGTCAGGACTTCGTGCGCATCATCGAGGAAGGGCATACCGACCCAAACGATCCTGTTGTGACGGAATGTGTGCAGGAAGCTCTTTCTCCGCTTCGGGGGAAAAAAATTTCCGCGCTGCTTCTGGGCTGTACGCACTTCGGTTTCCTCTCGGAGGCGATAAGAGCTTATCTCGGAGAGGATGTCCGACTCGTCAGTGCCTCCGCCTGTGCCGCAGAAGCGTTAACAGTGTATCTTGAGGAAAACGCCCTCACCGGAGGCAGCGGGAACATCCGGTATCTCACAAGCGGCAGCCGGGAACAGTTCGCTGAGCTTTCCTCAAGGCTTCTGGGAGAAGACACCGCTCCCTTTACATTACATATAGATACCGGAGATATAGATATATGAAAGACGTTTTAATTTCCATGCGCAGTATACAGGGCTATGACCGGGACGATCAGGAGATCATAGATTTTACCACAGAGGGACACTATTTCCGCGACGGTGACGCCACCTGTTTTTCTTATATGGAAACTGAGGTCACGGGGCTGGAAGGGACGCGCACGAGTGTCATCGTCAGACCGGATCATGTGGTAATCGATCGGGACGGGATCATTACGAGCCGTATGGTCTTCAAAGAGGGTGAAAAAAATTCCTTTCCCTACGACACGCCCTTCGGCACCGCAACGCTGGGTGTGAAGACACGGCATATACGCCAGAGCTTCAATGAAAGCGGCGGAGAGCTCGAGGTGGACTATGTGGTCGATATGGAACACGCACTGGTGGCAAGAAACAAAATTCAGTTGAACATAAGAGAGCAAAGAGGAGTATAAACCATGAATCTTATTCAGAAAGCCAAAGACAGCATTAACGATATGATTGCCGCATCCTATGCAAAAGCCGCCGAAAAAGGGCAGCTCCCTGCCGGGGCTGTGCTCACCGGAACCGTGGAGATCCCCAAGGACACCGCCAACGGCGACTATGCCGCCAACCACGCCATGACCGGCGCCCGCGCTCTGCATCAGGCGCCGCGTAAGATCGCCGAGACGTTGATCTCCAACATGGATCTGGAAGGAAGCTGGTTTTCCTCCGTTGAGGCAGCCGGCCCCGGCTTTATCAACTTCCGCCTCGCGGACAGTTGGTACGGTGATGTGCTGAAAAACGTTTCCGAGGAAGGCGAGGATTACGGGCGCGTGGACATCGGCAAGGGCAAAAAGGCCATGGTCGAGTTCGTCTCCGCCAACCCAACCGGCCCCATGCACATGGGCAACGCCCGCGGCGGCGTGCTGGGCGATGCGCTGGCAAGCGTTCTCGACCGCGCCGGGTACGAGGTATGGCGCGAATTCTATGTGAACGATGCCGGCAACCAGATCGAAAAATTCGCTTCTTCCATTGACGCCCGCTATCAGCAGCTTTTAGAGGGCAAGATCGACCTCAGCGACGAGGAATACGGTAAATTCCCCGAGGACGGCTATCACGGGGACGACATCAAGGAGCTTGCCAAGGCCTTCCGTGAGGAATACGGCGATGATTTCGGGGAAAAGGATATTTCCGAACGTCATGCTGTCATGGCTCGCTTCGGTCTGGAAAGAAATATTCCCAAGATGCGCTCTGACCTCCGCCGCTACGGGATCGAATACAACGAGTGGTTCTTTGAATCTTCTCTGCACAGCAGCGGTTATGTGGACGATACGGTGAACAAACTGAAAGAGCGCGGCTATACCTACGAAAAGGACGGTGCACTCTGGCTCAGAACCGCCGAGATCCTCACTCAGAATCTTCTCAATGCCGGTAAAAATCAGGAGGATATAGACAAGCTCGACCTCAAGGACGATGTTCTGCGCCGCGCAAACGGGTTTTATACCTACTTTGCCGCCGATATCGCCTACCACCGCAATAAGCTTGAAAAGCGCGGCTTCGATTGGGCGATCAATGTCTGGGGCGCCGACCACCACGGCCACGTGGCAAGGCTCAAGGGTGCGCTTGACGCTTTAGGGCTTGACGGTGAAAACCGGCTCGACATCGTTCTGATGCAGCTTGTCAAGCTCATGAGCAACGGCGCAGAGGTCAGAATGTCCAAGCGCACCGGAAAGGCTATTTCTCTGACCGATCTTCTCGACGAGATCCCGGTCGATGCCGCCCGTTATTTCTTCAACAGCCGTCCGGAATCTCCCGTGGTATTCGATCTGGAGCTTGCCATGCGGCAGGACAGCGAAAACCCGGTTTATTACGTGCAGTACGCCCACGCGAGGATCTGCTCGCTGCTCTCCGCGCTGAAAGAGGAAGGGCATGAAGTGCCCGACGCATCCGGGGTGAACTTTGCGCTTCTCTCGGAGGAGAGCGAAAAAGAGCTTATCAAGCAGCTCGCCGCTCTGCCCGAGGAGATAACGCTCGCCGCCCGCGACCTTGATCCCAGCCGCATCAACAGGTATGTCACGGAGCTCGCCGCCCGCTTCCACCGTTTTTATAATTCCTGCCGCCTGAGAGGAGCCGAGGAAGAGCTGCTCGCCGCCCGTCTGCTGCTTGCGGAATGTGTGCAGAGTGTTATCGCCATTTCTCTCGGTATAATCGGCGTTACCGCTCCCGAAAAGATGTGATATCTTCGAATGAAAACTTTCGTTTTCATTCGAGTACTCGCGCTTATCGTATCGGGCTAAAGCCCTCTTTGGTCGGCGCGAGGGGTTTGTTTTACTCGCCTTAGTGTGTTTTTCCCGCAGCAAAGCCGTGGGAAAAACAATTTTGGTTTTTTGAGTTTTGTTTTTGACTGAGAATAAATTAAAGTAAGGAGAAGAAAAATGGATAAGCTGCGCTTTGGTGTTATCGGCGCCGGCGGGATCGCGGACAGGAGAACGATCCCCGGCATGATGTTGGCGGAAAATGCCGTCCTTACCGCCGTGATGGGGCCGAATCTCGAAAGAACCGAAAAAATCCGCGCAAAGTACGGTGCAAAACGCGCCTATGATAAAGAAGAAGACCTGCTCAATGACCCGGAGGTGGATGCGGTCTATATCGCCACGCCCATTTCCGAGCACGCACGGCAGGCAAAGCTTGCCGCCGACCACGGGAAGCACATCCTCATTGAAAAGCCGCTCGCCATGACTGCCGACGAGGGCGAGGACGTTGTGAAATACTGCGCCGAGAGAAATATCAAGATCGCCGCAGGCTTCATGATGCGTTTCGGCTCACACGTGATGAGCATGAAAAAAGCCCTCGCCGAGGGAAAGATCGGTCGTGTCGTGTCCGGTTACACGCAGTTTACCGTGTGGCTTCCCTATGAGGAAGGCAACTGGAGACAGATCAAAGCCAAGGCCGGTGGCGGCGCGATGATGGATCTGAGCGTTCACACCATTGACCTTATGGAATACATCACCGGTATGAGAGTTACCGAGGTCGCCGCCATGAACGAAAAACTCGCCTTCCCCGAGCCGCAGTACGATGTGGAGGACTCCTCCACCATTCTTCTTCGCATGGAAAACGGCGCACAGTGCGTCGTGCAGTCCAATTTCAACATTCCCGATGAAGTCGCCCGCTGGAGAGTCGAGTTTTTCGGCACCAAGGGCAGACTCATGGGCGACACCATGATCGGTCAGATCGACGGCGGCAAGCTCAACGCGGTATTCCTCGAAAAGAACACCGGCTACTCCTCCGACCAGACCCACGTTGATCTGGAAGGTGTGGAGATCGAGGGTGATTTCGGCAATATGTACACCCGTGAGATCGAGAGCTTTGCCGATTCCGTGCTGAATGACAAGCCTCTGGTCGTCCCCGCCTCCGACGCGGTACATATCCAGCGGATCATGGAAGCCGCCTATCGCTCCGGCGTGGAAAAGAAGATATTTCAGATCTCATGACGGTGGGGACGGCTTATCTTGATGATCACGGTTTTTTCTTCCGACAGATCGCCGCTGCCGTCCTTTACCCGATAGCCGAAATAATCCTTTCCGCTGAAATCTTTCTTCGGAGTATAGGTAAACCGACCGTTTTCGTTTAAAAGCAGTTCTCCCCGTCTCGGACTTGTCGTGCAGATAAATATACCGTTTCCGTCCGGGTTCAGTGTTCCCTCATATTTCGTATTCCGGGGAACATATATCTCGGTACTCCCGTATTGCTCACTCTCCGCCGCCGCGCAGAGGACAAAAACCATCAGCACGGCACATACAGCTAAAACAAGTCTCTTCAATGCTTTCCCCTTTTATTCTTTTCTGATATTATCCGCACATTTTTTATCTTTATTCACTTTATACTTTGGAGGACATATCATGACACTCTCTGCCCCCGCGCTCTGGCTGAACACTGCCTTTGCAGATTTTGACGCTCAGATGGCACTCTTTTTCCACCGTCTGTATGAGATCGGAGGAGGTTTTTTCACTCCATTTTTTGACTTTATTTCCCTGCTCGGAAAGGGCGGTGTTTTCCTTATCGTTCTCAGCCTTGTCCTCATGCTCAGAAAAAACACACGCCGCTGCGGTACAGCTATCCTGCTGGGCATTTCCGCCGGCTTTTTGCTCACAAACTGTT
Organism: Candidatus Limivicinus sp.; assembly: GCA_045616265.1. Classification (GTDB taxonomy): domain Bacteria; phylum Bacillota; class Clostridia; order Oscillospirales; family Oscillospiraceae; genus Limivicinus. The sequence goes on from JAZLGK010000199.1 coordinate 5,721, forward strand.
GCGTCAAGCTGATCGTTTCCCGTCCGCGTCCGTTCAGTGACGAGAGCAGTATCTTCTATCAGCTTTGGCTCAAGGTCGGGCAGAGCATTGAACACGATAAGAGCTTTCCCTCCGGGCACACCGCCGCCGCCATGGCGGCAAGCACCGCCGTTTTCTTTACCTGCGACAGGCGATGGAGCTGGACGGCATTTCTTTTTGCGCTGCTCATGGGCATTGCCCGCATTTACCTTGTCGTACACTTTGCTACCGATGTGATCGGCGGGTTTATAGTCGGGTTCATCGGCGGAGTTCTCGGCTATATCATTATGATGAAGCTTCCCGCAAAATGGTATTCTCTCGACATCATCAGGCCAAAGGAGTAAGAAAAAATGTTCGGTTTCGGAAAAACGCGCTTCAAGGGTGTTGACGGGAAATTTATCGAGGACAGTGAGCATATAGACGACTATAAATCCGGTGAAGCCATCGGCCGGGTCACGCTCGGAAAGCTCTGTCTCTATTATAAAGACCTCGGCAGAAAATACTATGTGCCCTATGAGTACATCGACCGCTCCTTTACAAGGATCAGCGAGTGCCAGCCGGACGACAGCCCCGCTTACTTCTATTACCGTCTGATCCTTGTTCACGGCGAAAAGGAATTTGCCAACCTCATCTTCAATGAGGAAAAGGATATTGACCGTATCCATCAGCGACTCAAAGAAATCCGCCCGGAGATACAGTTCGGCTATATCCCTCCCGCCGACGGGAAAAGAAGGTATTTCTGCTGAAAAAAGAGGCTTCACAATGATATGTACCCCCAATATCGGACGACCGGTATTGGGGGTACATATCAAAAGGAAGTCTCTTTTTTATGTGAAATCATAGAATTCTGTGCCGTCGTGGCTGCGGTATTCGTGCTTTTCGTAATAGCCGATCAGCTTCTTTTCCGTATCCCGAAGCGCAACGATATACACATCCTTATTCTCCTGCGGATTATACGACTCATGGACGATATTGTGCTCTTCATCGGCGGCAAACCATGCAAGGCAGTTTTCGATCAGCTCCCGTGATTTCGCGTTGTGGCAGTTCATGAGACTTTTGCCGACCATATCCGCGCCGTCGGCGTATTCATAGCGCTTCGCGGCCGCCGGATTGAGATACACGACCGTATGCTTAAGATCGCAGAGCACGACAGGCGCTCTGTCCTGTTCAAGCACACTTAGGAAAAAAACGTTTGATTCCATAGATCACACTCCCGCCGAAACAGGCTCCTTCTCCCTTTCCGGCTCTTTCCTCTCTTCTTCGCTGCGCGTATCCAGCGTGTAGGTCAGGACGGTGCTCTTTACAAGCTCCTTGATATCTTTCCGGTTTGCGTAGGCCGCGTCCATCAGCTCACGGATATCCACAAGAAAGCGTTTCTCGTCAAACAGCAGGGGATGACCGACAAAAATAAGATTATTTCTCGTTTTCTGCAGTCCCTCTTCCGCCATGAGCTTTTCTTCATAAAGCTTTTCGCCGGGACGAAGGCCGGTATACTCGATCTTTATATCCACATCCGGGCGCAGACCGGAGAGCTTGATTAGGTTTCTGGCAAGGCTGTCGATCTTCATGGGATAGCCCATGTCCAGGACAAAGATCTCGCCGCCATTTGCATAGACCCCTGCCTGCAAAACAAGACTTACCGCCTCAGGGACCGTCATGAAGTATCGGATTATATCGGGGTGCGTGACCGTCACCGGGCCGCCCTTGGCGATCTGCTTTTTGAAAAGCGGCACGACGGAACCGTTGCTGCCCAGAACATTGCCGAAGCGCACCGCCACAAACTCGGTATCCGTCCGGCCGTCCCAGTATTCCGCCGGGCAGATGTGGGTACTGAGCGTCGGCATCTCAGAGGCTCTGCCGGATTTGACCATTCTGTCAAAGGTCTGAATGACCATTTCGCAAAGTCTCTTGGAAGCGCCCATGATGTTGGTGGGATTGACCGCCTTATCGGTGGAGATCAGCACAAAACGCTTACAGCCGTGCGTCATGGCGGCATAAGCGGTCTTATAGGTGCCGATGGCGTTGTTCTTTACGGACTCACAGGGGCTGTCCTCCATGAGAGGAACGTGCTTATGCGCGGCGGCATGAAACACGATCTCGGGTCTGTATTCCGCAAAGACGCTCTGAAGCCGACGGCTGTCACGCACAGACCCGATCAGCGTCACAAGATCAAGCTGCGGATATCTGTCCCTCAGTTCCAGTTGGATATCATAGGCGTTGTTTTCGTATATATCGAAAATAATGAGAGTTTTCGGACGGTGCGCCGCTATCTGCCGGCAAAGCTCGCTGCCGATGGAGCCGCCGCCGCCGGTGACGATGATGGTCTTGCCGCTGATGAATTCAAACACCTCACCCATATCGACCTCAATGGGCTTTCGTCCCAGAAGGTCTTCAATGGAAACATCGTGAATGGAGCTGGCGTCCACGGTCTGTCCCATTCCCTGATACATCAGCGTGACCTGCTTGAGTTCGCAGTCGGTCTCACTGCAGATACTCAGGATATCCCGGCGCTCCTCGGGACTCGCGCTTGGTACGGCAAAAATGATCTTCTGGATCTTATATTTCTCAACGCAGGAGAAAATATCATTCCTCCCGCCCGCGATCGGTACTCCTTCCATATACCGGTTCCACTTGTTGGGGTTATCGTCGATGATGCAGCAGATACGGTCGTTCGTGGAATGGGAACGGTTGATATCGTTCAGGATCATCTGTCCGGCCGCGCCCGCGCCTATGAGCATACAGCGTTTGCCGTTAATTTCCCGGGAAAGCCTGACACTCAGAAAAATCCTGTAAGAGAGTCTGATGCCCATCACAAAAATGAACTGAAAGATGATCCCGATGCAGTAATAGGTCACGGGCATACGTTCAAATCCGATAGAAAGCCCCATAAGCTTTGTACCGACCGTCGTGAGAAGGATCTGAAAAACAAGCGTCAAAGCGTTTGCAAACAGGGCAAGATAGCATTCATGCATCCCCGCAAAGCGCCATAATGTATTATACATTCTGCACAGCTTGAAAACGATAATGCATATTACGGCATAAATCGGGGAGATCGCTTTCAAAGCATCGATATAGAAAAACGGTATCTCCGCAAACTGACAGTCATAGCGAAGCCAGAGAGCTATGTAAAACGCGGCGTTCACAGCCACGGCATCGAATAACGCAAGTCCTATGCTGACGATCTGCCAGTGCTCCAACAGACCCCTTTTCTGTTTTTTTTCCATTTATGCAAGCCTCATATAATGATACAAATTTCTTACGTACATTATAGCATTTGCATCCCGTTTCCGCAAGTGGTTTTTCGGGAAACAAAAAACTCCCGAAAACACTTTACAGAAATTTTTCATCCATGTAATATTCTGTCAATACGGCTCATATATATTTTTCAATATCCCCGACAACCGGCTGTCGGTGTTTACATATCAGGGTTAACTGCCCACCCCGGACTTTCCGAAGCGGCAGACCAGATACAGCGCAAACGCGTTTATATATTTTTTCTCTCCCGGAATGTCCGGGAGATTTTCTTTTTCAAAAATTCCCCGTTATTTTCTGCTTTCCCACTGTTCTTTTTGAGAAAAAACTGTATAATAGAGAAAAAAACGGAGGTTTACCATGGATGCTTCCTTAAACGCCGCCCTTCACTTTTCTCTGCTCGGGGATATTCTCTCCTGTTCTCCCTACGGCTGCGGTCACATCAACCGCACCTATCTGGTCGTATGCACAAGCGGCCGGAGATACATCCTGCAGAGGATCAATAAGACGATCTTTACCGATGTCCCCGGTCTCATGTCCAACATTGAGGCTGTTACGGCACATATTTCCGGAAAGTGCTCCGATTCCCGGCAATGCCTGCACCTTGTACCTACGCTCTCCGGCGGGAATCTTTTTACGGATGAAGACGGAGAATACTGGCGCGTATACGATTATATTGAAAGAAGTCTCTGCCTTCAGGCCCCCGAAAGCCCCAGCGATTTTTATGAAAGCGCCGCCGCCTTCGGTACCTTCCAGAAGCAGCTTGCGGATTTTCCGGCGGAGACTCTCCATATCACCATTCCGAACTTTCACAACACCCCCGACCGGTACCGTATCTTTCATCAGGCCATAGAGGAAGACCGTGCCGGGAGACTTGCCTCCGTCCGCTCCGAGGTCGAGGATTATCTCAGCTACGAGGGCGAGACCGCGACCTTGCAGGATCAGTTGGAAAGCGGTGTTCTCCCCTTGCGCGTAACGCACAACGATACCAAGCTGAACAACGTCATGCTGGACGAAAAAACGAGAAAACAGCTTTGCGTTATCGACCTTGACACTGTGATGCCGGGGCTCGCCGCCTTTGATTTCGGCGACTCGATCCGTTTCGGCGCCGCCACCGCCGCAGAGGATGAAAAGGATCTCGAAAAGGTCGCTATGTCCCTTGATCTGTACACGACCTTTACCCGCGGCTTTGTCTCATCCTGTCCCGGTATGACCGAGGCTGAAAAAGAAAGCCTCCCCCGGGGAGCCAAGCTGATGACCTTAGAGTGCGGCGTAAGATTTCTCACCGACTATCTCAACGGAGATATTTATTTCTCCGTACACCGCCCCGAGCACAACCTTGACCGATGCAGGACGCAGATAAAGCTCGTGCACGATATGGACGGCAAATGGGACGAGATGAATGAGATCGTCCGGCAGCTCTGATATTTTTTCTTTTCGGATCGAATAATTGTTGAAATCACTCAGCATTTATATTATACTGGAATAGTTATCGGGTATCTAATCTGAAGAAAGGCAGAAATGCTTTTCAATATAAATTTCAAAAAGGAGAACACACAAATGAAAAAGTTCCTGGCACTGCTGATGGCACTCATCATGGTATTTTCTCTGAGTACCGCTGCATTCGCAGATGACGCCTACACGCTGGACGTCATCATCGCTCAGTACGGCCCCAACACTCAGGAATGGTTCCTGGGCAAGGGCATGGACGGCTCCAACTTCGTTGAGAAGTTCGAAGCTGCCAACCCCGGCATCAAGCTCAACCTTGAAGTCATTTCCTGGAACGACCTCAAGACCGTTGCCGATACCCGTATCGCTTCCGGTCAGGCTCCTGACATCCTCAACCTCGACACCTTTGCAGACTATGCAAACGAAGGTCTGCTGATGCCCGTTGCCGAGTACTGCCCCGAAGATCTGTTCGCAGACTTCTTCCCCTCCTTCATCGATCAGTCCGTGATCGACGGCACCTGCTATGCAGTTCCCGACCTCGCATCCGCACGCGCTCTGTTCTACAACACCAAGATCTTTGAAGAAGTCGGCGTTGAAGTTCCCACCACCTGGGCAGAGCTCGAAGATGTCTCCCAGCAGATCCTCGACTTCTATGAAGGCGAAGTTTACCCCTGGGGCGTTGACATGACCACTGACGAAGGTCAGGCATGCTTCGCATACTACGCATGGGGCAACAACGGCGGCTTCGTTGACGAAAACGGCGAGTGGGCTGGCAACAGCGCTGCAAACGTTGAGGCTGCTCAGTTCATCCTCGGCATGGTAGCAGACGGCTTCACCAACCCCAACCCCGCCACCCAGACCCGTTACGACCTGCAGGATATGTTCGCAGCAGGCAAGCTCGCCATGATCATTGCTCCCAACCAGCTCCCCACTTACGTTGCTGACAAGGGCGGCGAGATCGAGTTCGCAACCGCAGACATCCCCGCAAACGAAGGCTGCACCTCCTCCTCCGTTGGCGTTATGGACCGTATCATGGTCTTCAAGGATGAAGCAGACGATCAGGCAAAGCGCAATGAGGCAGTTGCCGCATACCTCAAGTACTTCTACGAT
>JAZLGK010000200.1:0-4578 GCA_045616265.1 Candidatus Limivicinus sp.
GCAGCAATCTTTTCCTGACTGAGTTTCAGGTCGGGCTGTGCAAGCCGAATGATCTCACGATACTTTGGTCTCATTTGTGACCTCCTCATAATGTATTTGCGCCGAAAGCGACGCATAAATACATTATAAGCGGCGGTACACCTGGCCGGTACAACGGTATCCGTTTCCGGAACCGCAGTATCAATTATAAACGGAATGTCGGTACACTTGACCGGAATACCGGTTCAAAATGTCCCGGAATACTCAAACGGCATGAAGCCGCAGTTACACTGACTTGCGCATGTCTCTGCCATTGCACTCAAGGCGGTACGCCTTGGAGGTCAAACGGCTTAAGCAGGCATCTGCATAGGTACTGTCCTTGAAAAAGTCATACCAGTTAAGTACCGGGAACTGAGATGCCACGATCGTAGATTTTCGTGTATCTCTGGTCTCAACGATTTCAAAGATATCGGAGCATTTTTCAATGTCGAGATCCATGAGACCAAAGTCATCAATGACCAGAAGGTCATACGATGCCATCTCATTGACGAACTCAAGCGCTCTTTGTTCCTTCTGTGCCTTGGCGCTTTCATTCAAAAGCGTCATGGCGCGAATGTACTTTACTGACCGGTGCTGATGAAGCGCGGTCACACACAAGGCACAGGCGATATAAGTTTTGCCGGCGCCGGTGCTTCCCGTTATCAGCAGATTTTTGTGCTCATCGATCCATTTGCAGTCCTGAAGGAGCTCTATCGTATGTGTATCCAGCTTTCTGTCCGGCTCGTAGATTGATTCATCAAAGTCGGCACCCGGAAACTTGAGCGTGGCTTTCTTCAAAAGCTTGTTAAACTTGGCGGTATGCCGCTGGTCCCATTCATAGTTGATGATGCGGCTTATTCTGGAATGAAAGTCTTCCAGTTCGGAATTCGGATCCAGTAACTGCCGCTCCAGCTCGACGGCCATGCCCGTGACTTTAAACTTGAACAGGTGGTCCAGAAGAAGATTCTCATCTTTGCTGAGCCGATCATTGTACGTATAGTTTTTCTGTATGTATGACATAGTTCACCTTTACTTGTAATAGCCCTTTCCGCGAATGTTTCGTAGTTTTTATTTTGACTACGAAAGAACTATAACACAGTGTAACTTTTTTGTGCCGTTAATGCGGAATGCCGTGCCGTTCAGTCCGGAACGGTCATGCCGTTTGTAGCGGAATCAGCGCTCCGTTGGAGCGGAATATGCACAGTATCCATCATCCACTTGTTCATCTCCAGGCTTTTTTTGCGGCGGTGGCCACATCTAATACGATTTTCTTTTCATAATCGGTACAGCCGGAAAGAAGTTTCCGGATCTCGGCATCGCGCTCTCCGGGTTCAAGATTCGTATTTCCGTAAAGCAGGACATTGACAGAGGTGTCCAGCGCCTTTGCAATTCTTATGAGTGTCTTAAGGCTTATATTCTTTTTCCCGTTTTCGACGACACAAAGATATTGCGGAGAAATATTCGCCTTGTCTGCCAGTGCTGCCTGGGAGAGTCCTTCCGCATCCCGCCTGCTGCGGATCTGCCTGCCGATGTAGCTGTAATTGATGTCCATGTTGCCTCCTGAAATTGTCTGAATGAAAATATTTTAATCAAATATATTCTATTGAATAATTATTGTCAAATATTATTCAATCGGCTATTTTCTTATTCTTATATATACGATACGATAGGCACAACATCATTTTTGAGGTTGTCTGAGATGGATATTGATTTCAAAAGAATCGGGGAAAGAATCAAAAGCGCAAGAAAAGAAGCCGGATATACCCAGGCGCAGCTGGCAGATAAAGCCGGTGTTTCCATATCCCATTACTGTAACATTGAAAATGGAAAAAAAGACTGCGGCCTTGAGGTATTCGTAAAGATCATCGATGCGCTTTCCTGCTCCGCAGATTCTGTTCTGGGGATCGGTGTGGATGACAGTACGGCGCAGTATGAGCAGCAACTTTACAATATCCTGGAAGGCTGCAGCGATGCGGAAAAGGATACGATTCTGGAAGCGGTAAGAAACCTAAGAAAAGCTTTTTCTACAAAGAAATAATAACTCAAATCAATATTTGGAAAGGAAGTTGTTATGAAAGAAAAGTGGCAAAAGATACGGAACAGCAAGTATTATACTGATGGGGTTTGTAGCGTGTGTTCAATTTTTTCTTTGGGGGTTCTTGGTTGGTTGGATAAATATGATCCTGGTTTGTATGCTGCCATTTCGTTTATTCCAATGGCATTTCTGGGTTTTTCGATCGGAAACATTGTCGATAAAAAAACAGAATCGAATGACAATAGGGTTTGTGAAAAAAAATTTGTGGTATCAGGTATTGTTTCGCTCATATTTATTTTTGGTGCCATCATGATTCGCAATGGCATTCTCCACGAAGTATGTATAATACTTGCAACGACATCACTTACTGTTTTTTGGGGAGTATTAAGAAAAAACAAAAATTACACAGTGTTTTGGCGCTGTAAGAAATAATTGAATACAAAATTTCAGCATTTTATAACCACGGGTTAAGTTGTTGACCTGTGGTTATTTTTCTTTTTCGGGGCTATGTTTTATACTGCGGTATACAGGAGATAACAGAGATTTGGAAACGAACAGCGGTAAAAAACAGGAACAGAAGAAAAAAATCCGGGAACGGTATAAAGGTGTGGATCCGGATATGCTGGAGGTGATCCCTGCCAGAATAAAGAAGGTCGATTTCTATGACGATGAACCACGCAGGGTGGCGGTGTATGTCAGAGTTTCCACCGATGATCCTCGGCAGACGTCCTCTTATGAGCTGCAGAAGAATTATTACGAAGACATGGTCAATCGCCATGAGAACTGGACGCTGGTGGAGATCTATGCGGATGAAGGAATTTCCGGTACTTCTCTGAAACACAGAGACAGTTTTAACCGGATGATAGCAGACTGCCGGCAGGGGAAGATCGATATGATCATCACGAAAAGCGTTTCCCGTTTTGCCAGGAATATCGTGGATTGCATCAGTATTGTAAGAGACCTGGGAAAGCTGAAGCCGGCGGTGGGGGTGTTCTTTGAAACAGAAAACATTTTCACTCTAAAAAATGACTCGGAGATGGGCCTTTCCTTTCAGGCGACTATGGCCCAGGAGGAAAGCCATGTGAAGTCCAATATAATGAATGCCTCCCTGGAGATGCGTTTCAGTCACGGTATCGTGCTGACGCCGGTGCTCTTAGGGTATGATCACGATGAGAACGGAGAGCTGGTCATCAATCCGGAAGAGGCAAAGACGGTACGGCTCATCTTTTTCATGTATCTGTACGGTTATTCTCCGAAAGAGATCGCAGAGGTGCTTACGGATCTTGGATGTATCACAAAGAAAGGGAATACCACGTGGACATCCGGCTCTGTAGTACAGCAACTAAGAAATGAACGGCACTGCGGGGATGTTCTGACACGAAAAACCTTTACGGAAAGCTATCTGGATCACAAATCTTCAAAGAACAACGGGGAAAGGACACAGCACCGCTGGAGAGGTCACCATGAGGCGATCGTGTCTCACGATGATTTTATTGCGGTACAGCATATGTTGGATAATGCCAAACCGGGAAGCGGCGGTTTTCTGCCGCAGCTGCAGGTGATCCATGACGGGATCCTGACAGGGTTCGTATCGGTAAATCCACGGTGGGCCGGGTTTACGGTTTTGGATTACGTCTCTGCTTCACAGAGCGCCTGTAACAGCTCTTCTGTAGTTTTTCCCGATGAAGTTCATGCCGAGGACGGTGAATTCGATCTACGGGGCTTTCAGGTGGCCAGAGCGCAGTTTTTTGACGTACCGGGGAAGCTGTTGATGTCATTTTCCGGCCACAAGCTTTCCTTCAATCAGTCATGTCTTGGAAAAATGGCAAATACGGAATATATCGAGTTCCTGGTCCAGCCGATTACGCATATCGTTGCAGTAAGAGCCGTAACAAAGGAAAACCGGAACGCTTTGAAATGGCTTCGGACCGCCGGAGATGGCAAAAAGGTGCCGAGAGAGATTTCGGCCATGGCTTTTTCTGAGACGCTGTTTGAACTGTTCGGGTGGAATATTCGTGTAGAACGTTACTTTCTGTTCCTTGATTTTCCCGGTTTTCCGTCACTTTATTCATGACCGGACCGTAAAACATTTTTCTGTATTCCACGGCACATTCTTTGATGCCGTGTTTTTTTATGCTATCATGAACCCCGCAGCAAAAAAAACAAAGCAGAAATCTCCCCGACCAAAGTTTGACTTCTGCTTCTCACAAAACATACAGGCAGAAACCCGCCCGTAAGCAAAGTCATGATAACTCTGTTTGTCTCAGATTTCAAATACATTTCACAAGACATTTATGACAGAGAGACTATCCGTCTCCAGCTCCATCGCCTGACCTGTCCCTCCTGCGGCCATTCCGCCTGTCTTACCATCCACGGATACTACACCCGGTCCGTGCACACACCGAATGGTCTTGTGTCTCTCCGTATCCTCCGCGTGAAGTGTTCCTGCGGCAGGACTCATGCCATCCTTCTTTCATCCCTCGTTCCCTATTCCAGAGTACTTCTGGCTGATCAGGTAAAGATCG
>JAZLGK010000201.1:0-22593 GCA_045616265.1 Candidatus Limivicinus sp.
GGCAATTAACCACGGCGTTATGTCCCAATCACGGTAGGGAACGGTCTTGACCGTTCCGAAAACTCCGGGGCTGCGGCTTGTCTGCGGAACGCTCAAGAGCGTTCCCTACGGTGCAGTGGAGCTCCCTACGGTGCAGTGGAGCTCCCTACGGTGCGGTGGAGAAAAATCAATAATCAGACACTTAAAAATCCTTGATTTTTCAAGTTCTTTTGAGTTTTACAAGTGACTAAGAAAGATCAAAAAAACGGAGGTTGAGGAAAATGAAAAAAGCAAAGCAAATACTTGCCCTGCTTGTCTGTTTTATTTGCCTTTTTGCCCTTACCGTTCCGGCCTTTGCAGTCAATGTCGGAAGCGCCGGGATAAGCAAGGTGCTTATTCAGCTTTCCGGTCCTCCGGTTGCCATGATGGAGTCCGGTATGATCCGCGCTACGACAAGCACGGAGGGCTGTTCACTGGTCTCAATGACCTGGTATGATACCTACTCTCAGCCCATTACCGGCGCTTTTACTTCCGACAGGACGACCCTTGTGCTCGACATTTCCGGTTACGGCGGTTATCTTTTCGCCGATAACGTGAGCGCTTATATCAACAACGAGCCGGTTCCCTGCAGCGTGAGCAATGGCGGAGCTTCTCTCACCGTAACGAAGGATTATATCCCTTCCGTCTGGGCGCCGACGGTCAATAAAAACCCCGGCGCCGACAAGGTAGACGAAGGCGGTACGGTGTCCTTTGTGGCGACTGCCGAGTATGCCAATAAAAGCACGTGGAAGGTGCTGGATAAAGACGGTCAGCTCTGGACCGTGGAAGAGCTGGCAATGACATACCCGAATTTCAATTATCAGGATTCCTTCGGTAAGATCATCATGAACAATGTGCCGAGAGAGCTTGACGGAGCGGAATTCTGCTGTACCTTTGAAGGCCCCGGCGGAAAGGTCGATACGAGTTGGGCAGCGCTTAAAGTGAATTACGAGGTCGTGGAAACGCCCGCACCCACTCCGTCCCCTACACCCGTACCGGTATCCACGCCTGCCCCGACTCCCGTACCGACATCGCAGCCCTCCGCTCATACCCACGATTTTTCCGAGTGGAAGTCCGACGATAAAATACACTGGCACGAGTGCGAATGCGGAGAGGAGAAGGATTTCGCGCCTCACGATTTTACATGGGAGACCGTGGAGGAAGCTACCCGCAAAGCCCCCGGAAAGGAAAAGGGCATCTGCTCCGTATGCGGATATGAAAAGGAAGAAGAGATCGCGTTTGACGGCTTTACGCTCAATGGTCTGTTTGACGGCTTTACGCTCGAAGAAGGAACGGTAAAAATACTCATTATCGCCGCTGCCGCCTTTCTGGTTCTTCTGGCGGCAGGACTGCTGATCGCGCGGAAGATAAAACGTAAAAAGGAACTGGAACGACGCCGGAAAGAAGCTCTCCGCCGCAGACGGCAGAGAGAAAGAAGAGAATACGAAGAGTAAAAAAATCGGAGTACATCCTTTCGGAGTACTCCGATTTTTTTATCAGTACGCTACGCCCCAGTAGATCATATGTTTGGCGGGCTTTCCGCAGCAGGCGCAGACATCGCTGAGATGCTCCTGCTCAAAGGGAATGCAGCGGGAGGACATACCGGCCTTTTCCTTCATGTCCAGCTCACACTGCAATTCGCCGCACCACATCGTCTTGATGAAGCCGCCCTTTTCCTGCTGGATCTGCTTTGCTTCTTCGAGGGAGTATGCGGTGTAGGTATGCTCGTCCAGATTTTTCTTTGCCTTTTCGTAAAGCCCCTTCTGCACGGCATCGAGGACTTCGGGAATGCGTTCGTTAAGCTCGTCGAGCTTCACGGTGACCTTCTCGCCGTTGTCGCGGCGGACAGCTACGCAGACGCCGTTTTCCATATCCTTCGGGCCGATCTCAACGCGCACGGGGACGCCTTTCATCTCGTACTGTGCGCATTTCCAGCCGAGGGAGTTGTCGCTTGTGTCGATCTTTGTGCGGATTCCTGCGGCCTTGAGTGTTTCGTAAAGCTCCGTGGCTTTCTCGGTGACGCCCTCTTTATGCTGGGCAACAGGAACGACGATGACCTGAACAGGCGCGATTTTCGGAGGCAGAACAAGACCGTTGTTGTCGCCGTGGGTCATGATGATTCCGCCGATGATGCGGGTGGACATACCCCAGGAGGTCTGGAAGGGGTACTTCTGCTTGTTGTCCTTGTCGGTGAACATGATGTCAAACTGCTTGGCGAAGCCGTCTCCGAAATAGTGGGAGGTGCCGGACTGCAGAGCCTTCTTGTCGTGCATCATGCACTCTATGGTATAGGTGTTCTCCGCGCCCGCAAATTTTTCCTTATCGGTCTTGTTGCCGCGGATAACAGGCATAGCGAGATAGTTTTCGCACAGATCGGCGTAGACCTCCAACTGCTGAAGGGTCTCTTTTACCGCTTCCTCGCTGGTGGCGTGAAGGGTATGCCCTTCCTGCCACAGGAATTCTCTGCCCCGGAGGAACGGACGGGTGGTCTTCTCCCAGCGCAGGACGCTGCACCACTGATTGTAGAGCATGGGCAGATCACGCCAGGAATGAACAACGTGATTCCAATGGTCGCAGAAAAGGGTCTCGGAGGTGGGACGCACACAAAGCCGCTCGGGAAGCTCCTCACTGCCGCCCATTGTGACCCATGCGCACTCAGGAGCAAAACCCTCGACGTGATCCTTTTCCTTCTGCAGGAGGCTTTCGGGGATCAGCACGGGCATGGAAACGTTCTCGTGGCCGTCTCTTTTAAACATGGCGTCCAGCTCTTTCTGAATATTCTCCCAGATAGCATAGCCGTAGGGACGCATGATGAAAAGTCCCTTAACGCCGGAGTAGTCGATCAGCTCGGCCTTGGTGCATACGTCGGTGAACCACTGAGCAAAATCGACCTCCATATCGGTGATCTGTTCTACTTTTTTCTCTTTTGCCATAAATTCATTTCTCCATTCTCGCCAGGGCCCTTGCCCCGCCGGTATTACCGCACAGCGGCAAATAATTATTTTATATGGATTATACCGTTTTGTCAACTGATACTGTTCTCCAATAAAAAGCTACAAGGTCTGTTCTTTACATTTCGTTCACTTGACAATTCTGCCGATGTGTTGTAAAGTATTAAAAGGATATACCGCTCCGTATCCCGCTGAGGGATGCGGAGTTTTTCTTTGAAAACAAAGCGATCAAAAGCAAGGGGGATCACAGTCATGAAGTACGACGTAATCATCATCGGAGCCGGCCCCGGAGGGATCTTCTCGGCTTATGAGCTGGCAAACTCCGATAAAAATCTGAAGATCGGTGTTTTTGAGCTTGGCAGTCCTCTGGACAAACGCCGCTGCCCCATTGACGGAGATAAGGTAAAGAGCTGTGTCAAATGCCCCGTGTGCAGTATCATGAGCGGCTTCGGCGGAGCGGGCGCATTCTCCGACGGCAAATACAACATCACCAACCAGTTCGGCGGCACGCTCTATGAATATATCGGGCAGAAAAAAGCCATCGAGCTTATGAAATATGTGGACGAAATTAACCTCCATCACGGCGGCGAGGGGACGAAGCTCTACTCCACCGCCAACACCGAGATCAAGCGCGAGTGTCTGCAGAACGGTCTTCATCTGCTGGATGCGCAGGTACGTCACCTCGGAACCGATATCAACTATGTGGTTCTCGGCAACATCTATGAAGAACTGAAGGATAAAGTGGATTTTCACTTCCGCAGTCCCGTGAGTGATATTGAGCATACTGACGGCGGCTACCGTATCACTGTGGGCGATGAGAGCTTCGAGTGTGAAAAGTGCATCGTTTCGGTGGGACGCAGCGGGAGCAAATGGATCGAGGGCGTATGCAGAAAGCTTGATATCCCCACCAGCTCCAACCGCGTGGACATCGGCGTGCGCGTCGAGCTGCCCGCGGATATCTTTGCCCGTCTCACCGACGAGCTTTATGAGAGCAAGATCGTCTACCGAACGCAGACCTATGAAGACCTTGTGCGCACCTTCTGTATGAATCCGCACGGCGTTGTGGTCAACGAGAACACCAACGGCATCGTGACCGTCAACGGTCACAGCTACGAGGATCCCGCTCTTCACACCGACAACACGAATTTTGCGCTCCTTGTCAGCAAGCATTTTTCGGAGCCGTTCAAGGATTCCAACGGTTACGGCGAGAGTATCGCCCGTCTTTCCAATATGCTCGGCGGCGGTGTGATGATCCAGCGCTTCGGCGATCTGGTACGAGGAAGAAGAAGCACCGTCAAGCGCATTGAAGAAAACTTTGTCATTCCCACCCTCGCCGCCACTCCCGGCGACCTCAGCCTTGTCATGCCCAAGCGCATTCTCGACGGCATCATCGAGATGATCTACGCTCTCGACAAGATCGCCCCGGGTACCGCCAATGACGACACTCTGCTTTACGGCGTGGAGGTCAAGTTCTACAATATGGAGGTCAAACTTGATCGGAATCTTCAGACCGAAGACAAGGGCCTTTATGTGATCGGGGACTGCTCCGGCGTCACCCATTCGCTTTCCCATGCCAGCGCCAGCGGCGTATACGTGGCGCAGCATATCCTTGAATCGCTTTAATTTTCTTGCTTTTCCGGTATTTTAAAGGTATACTTCCCATATAATGCAGCAAATATAACGGAGGCGGATATGGCAAACTCCAAAAAAGGGCAGAATTACTTTCACGGCGCTGCTATTCTCACGGTCGGTGTTATTATCATGAAGATACTCGGGGCGATCTATAAGATCCCTCTCGGGAATATCCTCGGCGATGAAGGCTATTCGATGTTTATGGGTGCTTACAGCATCTATTTCATCTTCTTCACACTGGCTACGGCGGGACTTCCCGTGGCGCTCAGCCGCCTGATCGCGGAGTCCGATGCCAACGGCAGGACGAAAAACGAGGAAAAGACTTTCCGAGTGGCTCGCTGGACGTTTTTTGTCATAGGCAGCATTTTCGCACTGGTCATGTTCCTTTTCCCAAACTGGCTCGCCTCCGAATATCTCGAAAACCCGGACGCTGCCATGAGCATAAAAGCGATGTCTCCGGCTATTTTGCTTGTGTGTATCGTTTCCGCCTATCGCGGCTACTGTCAGGGCAACGGGAATATGATCCCCACCACGGTGGATGAAGTGCTTGAAGTTTTTTTCAAGGTTATTTCGGGTCTGATCCTTTCCTATATTGTTATCAAAAAGACCGACAGTCTGCCTCTCGGCTCCGCCGGTGCGATTTTAGGCGTCTCCATCGGCTCGGTGGTGTCACTGAGCTATATGGTGATATACAAAAGACGCAATTACGCAAGCCTTGCCGCTCCCTATACCGGCGGGCGCGACATCCACGATACACCCGAGGATGACGAGATAGTTGACAGTACCGGCAGGATCGTCAAAGATATTCTCCGCATCGGTATTCCCATCGCACTGGGAGCCTGTATTATGGCGTTCCTGAACAGTGTGGATTCAAAGCTGTGCATGAACAGACTGCAAAGCGCGGCGAAGTTCAGCTATAAAGAAGCCAAGGTGCTCTACGGCGTCCTTGGCAAGGGGCAGACGCTCTTCAACCTTCCGGCGGCTTTCATCACGCCGCTTACTATTTCCATCGTTCCTGCCATCTCCGGCGCTATCGCAAAGGGAGCAAAAAGCGAGGCGGCCAAGGTCAGTGAGGACTCACTGCGTATTTCAGCCGTCATCTCTCTGCCTATGGGCGTGGGGCTTGCCGTGATGTCAAAAGCCATCTTTCTGGTGCTCTACCCCAATAGCCATGAGGCAGGACCGGGACTTCTGAGCATCATGGGTGCAGCCTCCTTCTTCGTGTGCCTTGTGCTTATGGAAAACGCTATTTTACAGGCCTCCGGCAGAGAAAAGCTTACCATGGTGACAATGATCACCGGAGGGTTTGTAAAGATCGTTGTCAACTGGTTCCTTGTGGCAAACCGCTCTATAAATATTTACGGCGCGCCGATCGGAACTCTGGTGAGTTATTTTGTTATGGCAGCGATGAACTACATATTTATGTGTGCCTCTCTCGACAAACGCCCCAGCCTTATCAAAGCCTTTGCCCGTCCTGGGGCGGCAAGTCTTATCATGGGTGCGGCGGCATGGGCGATTTACAGGGTCGCCCTTCGCGTTTTCGGTACGGGAAGCTGGATAAAGTCTACGCTCTGCCTTGGGACGGCGGTCATCGCGGCGGTTGTGGTATACCTTGCTGCTGCCGTTTCTCTTAAATCAATCACCAATGAGGATATGAAACTCATCCCCGGGGGAGAAAAAATCGGAAAGATTCTCAGGATGTCTTGAATTTTTGCGTTTTTATTGTTTTTTACACTCTATTTTGCATTTTGTACTTGATATTAAGACAATTATGTGTTAGATTATGAAAGCCAGGTGAAAGGACAGATATCATGTGAGTAAATTTTCCTTTAGCAGGGAAAACTTATTATAGCGGCAGCTTGCCGTAATTTACAGGAGGAAATATAATGAATAAGACCGAACTCGTTGCTGCTGTTGCAGAAAAGACCGCTATGTCCAAGAAAGACAGCGAAAAGGCCGTCAATGCCCTTTTTGAGGCAGTCACTGAAGCACTTGTAAAAGGAGAGAAAGTTCAGCTCGTTGGCTTTGGTACCTTCGAAGTAAAAGAGCGTGCAGCACACATGGGCCGCAACCCCAGAACCAAGGAAGCCATGGAGATCCCCGCAAGCCGCGTTGCAGGCTTCAAGGTCGGCAAGGCTCTCAAGGACGCCGTTGCAAAGTAATTAACCGACATATAAAAAACAGCCGCTTTCGGGCGGCTGTTTTTTATAATAAGGAGAAGAATATGAGATTGGATAAATATCTGAAGGTTTCGCGGCTTATCAAACGCAGAAGCGTTGCAAACGACGCCTGTGACGGAGAGCGCGTCTCTGTCAACGGCAGGCAGGTCAAGGCAAGCTATCAGGTGAAGGTCGGAGATGTCATTGAAATAGCCTTCGGCCAGCGTACGCTGAAGGTGGAAGTCCTTCAGATAAACGAAACGGCAAATAAAGCCGACGCCCCGGCGATGTATAAGGAGATCGGATGATCTGAACTCCCGGAGGTTTATACCTCCGGGAGTATTTCTGTCTGCTTGCCGGTTTTGGCATTAACGCGGATACGGACGGTTTTTCCGCTCTGATCCGAACAGACAAACTCATAGCAGGCGGTAGGTTTTCCGCCGGGAGATTTGCAGATGATCTTCGAGGAAGACTGCTCCTCCAAATTGTCCGGTACGGCTCCGGCGGCCTCTACTTCCGTAATATCCCATGCAAGTCCGGAAGGGGAGGAAGTATAATGCTCGGCATTAAAGCTGTAGATCGAGTTGTCATCCCGTGCCACAGCGATCGAGATACGGTTTTCCGGCCACAGTGCGTCGTTTTCGGTGACGGTGAAAACAAATTCCGCCAATGTGTCGGAAAAGCTCCTGCCGGTCAGCACCAGATTTTCATAGTCCAGCTCTTCGATAAATTTTACCGCAGTCTTCTCGGCTTCCTCCTCGGAAATCCGCCCTTCCTC
This sequence comes from Candidatus Limivicinus sp., assembly GCA_045616265.1. Taxonomy (GTDB): domain Bacteria; phylum Bacillota; class Clostridia; order Oscillospirales; family Oscillospiraceae; genus Limivicinus. Next base: position 7,539 of record JAZLGK010000201.1, read on the forward strand.
CACAAGGCGCGACTGCGTCATACTCACGACACCTTCGCTGTCCACGCAGATCTGTCTGTTTCCGGTGGCGTAGACCTTGCGCCCGCTGCCGTCCTCAAAGGAGTATTCCAGCTTGAGCTGTCCCGGGCTCACCCCGGCGAAACGGGCTGCGGCTGCCAGCATCTCGGCATCGGAGCCGTATGATTTTTTCTCCTTCTGCGGCTGGAAGCTGTATTTTCCGTCATAGCTCAAGGCGTCACGCTGCGGAAAATCCGACTCCGCCTGCAAAATGGACGCGCTTATTTTTTCGCGCTGCTCGATCTCCACATTGCTGAGCGGAGCTTCAAGGACGTCCATATCAATACTCCCGTCGTGATAGTCTCTCTGCAGGGCGGCAAGCGCTTTGCTGAGCTGTTCGGAGAGACTCGAAAGCTTCTTCATGTTCTCCCGTTCGCTTTCGGAGAATCCGTCTTCGGCCACCGTCGCACAGACCGTATAGGCATAGTCTCCCGTCTGGTTGAGATAGCCGCAGATCTGTTCCAGCTCCTGTGTGGAAAAGGGAAGTGTCGACAGTGCCGCCTCTGCGGACAGCGCATCGGCATAGATCTCCGCACAAAGTCTCGCGCACATATCCCGGTCGGTGGCATAGCTTGTTTTGGCAAGCGCCGTGCTGAGATCGGAGATGGCGCCTACCGTCTCCTCGAAAGCCTGCTGGGAACTGAAATCCACCGCCAGCCGGTATTTTCGCAGACTGCCGGAAAACACAAAAGTGCATATGGCAAGTGCGATGATCACTGCGGCCGTATAGGTCGCGGCAAGCGTCAAAGTTTTTTTATTCATACAAGAACCACCTCTTTCGGTATATTCTTCCACCGAAGATGATGTTTTATACTGAAATAAAAATCCCTGTCTTCTTTTTATATACTCTGACAAAATTCGACAGCTTATGCCTTTGCAAAAATGTATTATATGTGATAGTATAATACCGCAAGGGGGGGGATACCGTGGAGGAAAGAGAAAAAACCTGCTGTTTTTCGGGGCACAGACCGACAAAGCTCCCGTGGCGCACAAACGAGAACGATCCGGCGTGCCTTGCGCTGAAAAAAGAACTGCGCGCACGTCTGGAGGGAATATATGAAGCAGGCTATCGGCACTTTATCTGCGGCATGGCGATCGGCTGCGATATGTACTTTGCCGAGGCGGTGCTGGAGCTTCAAAATACGCACCCGGATGTGACCTTGGAAGCGGCGGTTCCCTGCGGCTCTCAGCCGGAGAAGTGGTATCTCGACCAGCGGAAACGCTATAATCGGCTCATTGATGCCTGCAATGCCGTGACGGTCTTGCAGATCGACTATACCCCTGACTGCATGATGCGGCGGAATATGTATATGGTGGATCATTCCGCCCTGCTGCTCGCCTGCTTTGACGGCCACCCCGGCGGCACGATGAATACCATCGTCTATGCGCAGAGAAATGACGTAAAAGTGATTATCATAGATGTATAAACCCCTGAGAACGGTGATTTGTCGTTCTCAGGGGAACTTTTTTCTTTATATTATTCCTCAGTATTCAGCAACGCAAGAAAATCTGCGGGCGAATAAACAGGCATGGGAGCATTGGCATAATCCTTTAAATTTCGCGTAACAATGCAGTCTATCCCCGAGCGGGCAGCCGTCTCGACCATTACGGCATCCTCATAATCTGCAATACTGCTTGACAAAGCTTTCCGACAGTCAATTCCGCAGGTATCAAGGATTTCAAACAAAGAAAACAGAATACCGAGGACTTTTTTCGTTTCTTCTCTGCTATGAAGTGCCCTGTGCATCAGATAATGAATATCGGTAAGTGAGTTTGCCGTGAGTGACCCAACGCATCGCCTGTTTGCTACCGTTAAAAATATAGCTTCGGCATCTTTATTGAAAGGCTCTCTGCTTTGGAGTGCGTCAATAATAATGCAGGTATCAATCAAAGCCTTCATATACGCTCCATCCGCTCTCTTCGCGCCTGCTCAAGGCTTACGTCCTGGGGGAGAATCCCGAACAGCGATTTTGCCATATCAACTCTGTCCTGATAGGGATTTGTAAGCTTGGCAACAACTTTTCCGTTGCGGGTAATGAAAACATCTTCCTGTTCCGCCAGCAAAAGATACTTACTGAGATTCTGCTTTAATTCTGTTGCGGTAATAGACATCGGGAAGTCCTCCTTTTTTAGTTTCCTGTCACGATTATTATATGCCAATCGTACGATTTAATCAACCGAATCGTACGAAATTTTTTTGTAAAAAACAGCAGCTTTGCCGTCCGCTTATGCCTCAAAGATGATCCCAAGCGTAACGTCCGAAACGTAGCGACAAAAACTGCTGAAGAGAGTCTCTCCACGGAGAATATAGCATGGAGAAGCGAAGGTGTCAACAGGAATGTTTTACATCTCAAACAGATTGAGCTGGTTGCTCTCCGGCATATCGCCGAGGGCGCCTATTGCTTTCAGAGCTTCCAGGTGGGACTGCGAGACCTTCGGGCAGTCGCGGGAGAGCTCCTGCATGGAGATATACTGCTTTCCGCTGTTCTTTACCTTTTCAAGGTCGAGCGCCGCAGTCTCTCCGAGACCGGCTATGGTACTGAACGGCGGTCTGATCTTCCCGTCCTCTGTTATGAGGAATTTGAAGGCGGCGGATTTATAGAGGTCAATGGGCGCGAACTCAAAGCCGCGCATATTGAACTCATAGACCGCCTCCAGCGTGGTCAGCAGGTCTTCCTCGTTTGCCGAGAGCTGACGCTTGCGCATTTCGTTTATTCTTCTTCTCACATCGTCCGTGCCGCCGCACATGAGGTCTGCATCGAAGCCGCCCTTCTGACTGCGGCGGTAAAAATACGCGCTGTAAAACGCCAGCGGCTCATGCACCTTGAACCACGCGATGCGGAACGCCATCATAACGTATGCCACCGCGTGAGCCTTCGGGAAAAGATAGGCTATTTTGCGGCAGGATTCGATATACCAGTCCGGCACGCCGAGATCGCGCATCTGTTGCTCCGCGTCCCCCGGAAACTCGCCCGACTTCTTTACTTTTCCCTTTCGGACGGCCTCCATCGTCTTGAAGGCAAGCGCGGGCTTCATACCCTTCTGGATGAGGTATATCATAATATCGTCACGGCAGCCGACCGTCTCGTTAACGGTCGCCGTGCCGTTGACTATGAGATCATGGATGTTGCCCGCCCACACGTCCGTGCCGTGGGAGAAGCCGGAAAGTCTTACCAGTGTATCAAACTGCTTGGGCTGAGTGTCCACAAGCATCTGGCGGGTAAATGGTGTGCCGAACTCGGGCACACCGATGGAGCCTGTTTTGCCGATGATCGGGTCGTCGTCCGGAAGTCCGAGCGCGGCAGGGGAGACGAAGATCGACATTGTTTCCGGGTCGGAAAGGGAAATCTCCTTTGCGTCCACGCCGGTCATATCCTCCATCATGCGGATCATGGTGGGGTCATCGTGTCCCAGCTCGTCAAGCTTTAAGAGGTTGGCCTCCATGCAGTGATATTCAAAATGGGTGGTGATGATGTCGGAGTTGGGGTCGTCCGCCGGGTGCTGCACGGGACAGAAGTCCGTCACGTCCATATCCTGCGGGATGACGACCAGACCGCCGGGATGCTGACCGGTGGTGCGCTTTATGCCCACAAGCCCGAGAGAAAGGCGGTTTTCCTCCGCTTTGGTTGCCTTGATGCCGCGCTCCTCAAGGTATTTTTTCACATAGCCGTAGGCGGTCTTTTCCGCCAGTGTACCGATGGTGCCGGCTCTGAAAACATGGTCGGAGCCGAAAAGGACTTCGGTGTATTTATGCGCTTTCGCCTGATATTCGCCCGAGAAATTGAGGTCGATATCGGGCGTTTTTTCGTTGCCGGGGAAGCCCAGGAAGGTTTCAAAGGGGATATCAAAGCCCTCACGCTTGAGCTTTGTGCCGCAGCTTGGGCAGTCCTTTTCGGGCATATCCGCACCGCAGCCATAGGAGCCGTCGGTAATGAACTCGCTGAATTTGCACTTGGGGCAGACATAGTGCGGCGGCAGAGAGTTGACCTCCGTAATGCCGGACATATACGCCACCAGAGACGAACCGACACTGCCTCTCGAACCGACCAGATAGCCGTTTTCCAAAGAGTTCTGTACAAGCTTCTGCGCGGACATATAAATAACATCATACTGATGGTCGAGTATGGTGTTCAGCTCGATATCCACGCGCTCCTGCACGATCTTGGGCGGTTCGTCACCGTAGATGCGGTGCATCTTGCCGTAGACAAGATCCTTTAGCTGCTGAGCGGAGTTTTCGATCTTCGGCGCGTAGAGATCCTTCGGCAGAAGCTCGATCGGTTCCACCATGTCCGCGATGGCGCGGGTATTGGTAATGACGACCTCCTTCGCCACATCCTCACCGAGATACTCAAACTCTTTAAGCATCTCATCGGTCGTGCGGAAAAATATGGGGCAGCTTCGGTCTGCGTCGGAGAACTTCTTCGCCGCCTGCAGGATCCTGCGGTACTGCTCGTCCTCGGGGTCGAGAAAATGCACGTCCGAGGCGGCAATGACCGGCTTGCCGAGACGCTTTCCGAGCTTGTAGATACGGCGGTTGTAGTCCTCAAGCACATATCTGTCTTTGACTCTGCCGTTTTCTATCAGGAAGGCGTTGTTGCATATCGGCTGAATTTCAAGATAATCGTAGAGGGAGGCGATCTTTTCAAGCTCCGCGTCCGGTGCGCCGTTCATGACAGCGCCGTAAAGCTCGCCCATGCCGCAGGAGGAGCCGACCAGCAGCCCTTCACGGTGCTGCAGCAGAAGACTTTTGGGGATGTTGGGCGTTTTGTGAAAGTACTTCAGATAGGACTGGGAGATCATCTCGTACATGTTCTTCAGGCCCTTTCGGTTGAGGGCAAGGAGGATCATGTGATAGGTCTTCGCAACGTCCGTGCGCTTAAGGGAGTGGTAGACGGTCTCGATGTCGTCAACCGTTTTCGCCCCGCGCTGCTTGAGCATGGGGATAAATTTGTCCATCATGCGGGCGACGACCATAGCGTCGTCACTTGCCCGGTGGTGGTTGAACTGGGGTAATCCCAGATGATTTGATACCGTATCGAGCTTAAAGCGCTTTAATTCCGGGCAGAGCGCCTGGGAAAGCGCGAGAGTGTCCATAAATACCGGCGAAAACCTCAGACCGTTTCGGTTGGCGGCAGCGGTCATAAAGCCCACGTCAAAATGTGCGTTGTGGGCGATGATCGGGCGGTCGCCGATGAAGTCCATGAACATCTGCATGGCTTCCTTTTCGTTCGGTGCGCCCTGCACGTCACTGTCCTTTATGCCGGTGAGCTTGGTGATCTCGGCGGGGATGTGCATCCCGGGATCAACAAAGGTGTTGAATTCTTTTAATATGTTGCCGCCGGAGAATATCTGTGCGCCAATTTCGGTCATGCGGTCGTTGAGCGCATTTAATCCGGTGGTCTCTATGTCGAAGGCCACAAATTCCGCATCCAGCGGGAGTTTGCTCTTTCCGATAACGGCGCTGTTGCCGTCCATATCGTTATAATAGTAGGCTTCAAGCCCGTAGATTATTTTGACGCCGTTCTTTCCTCCCGCCTTCCACATATCCGGGAAAGCCTGGGCGACTCCATGATCGGTCACGGCGATAGCGGGCATACCCCATGCGGCGGCGCGTTTTACGACATCCGCAGGCTCGGTGAGAGCGTCCATGGCGGAAAATCTCGTGTGCAGATGCAGCTCCACGCGCTTTTCCTCGGCGGTATCGGGGCGGACGGCTTTTTTTCCCTTGACGATATTTCGCGGGTCTATTACAAGGTCGTCATCGTATTTACTGTAGGTGGCGTCGCCCTGCACCAATAGATGCGCACCCGGCTGGATGGCGTCGATGATCGAATGATCCTCGTCGGGCTTTAAGTATCTTGAAACGTGCAGAGAATTCGTGCGGTCGGTGATGTCAAAGCCCAGAACGGCGGCACCGCTTTTGGGAATAACTCTGCTGTCCACCGCCACAACGTCGCCCTCAACCGTGACGCGCCCGGATTCCAGATCGACCGAGCTCATGGGGATGGGCGACTGCTTTATCGCCCGTCCGAAAAGCACATCGCCTGTCGGTTTGCTCAGCCCCGGCGCGGAAGGGACGGGAGCGGCTTTCGGCGCGGGAAAGTCGGCGTTCAGCTTCACATGACTCAGTGCAAAAGCGTTTTTCAGCCGTCCGCAGATTTCAATTTCCTCAGCGGGGCTGGGCATGGAAGAAAACCATGCGCTTACCGTCATGGTTTTCTCTGCCAAAGCGATCTGTACCTCGGTCACATATGAATTTTCAAGTCCTCCCGCAAAAGCGTTCATGGGAACAAGATCGGGGAAGATCGTCAGTAACGGGGTATGCTCGCTCATATTTATGACCATTCCTTTACGTTTCGCTTTAAGGCACAAAATAACCATAATAAAAGGAATGGTCATAAAGTGCTATGTTTTTCGGTTGCCGCGCAAGCGGCGAGAAAAACGGCTTTTATAATATAAGGTTGAAACTTGTTTCAACCTTATTCTCCGTCAGTTTCTATCAGCTCTATAAGCCTGTCGCAAAGCTGCTCATAGGGATATGTACCAAGGACGACGCCTTTTTTGAAAAGCAGTCCCTTTCCCTTGCCGCCCGCGATGCCGTAATCGGCTTCTCTTGCCTCTCCCGGGCCGTTCACGACACAGCCCATCACGGCGACGGTGATGTCGCGTTTCATATCGCGCACTCTGCTCTCAACCTCGTTTGCAAGGGAGATAAGGTCGATCTCCGTTCTGCCGCAGGTCGGGCAGGAGACGAACTTCACGCCGCCCGGACGAAGCCCTGCTGCTTTGAGGATCGCAATGCCGGTGCTGACCTCTTTTACGGGATCGGCAGTGAGCGATACGCGGATCGTGTTGCCGATGCCCTCGCTTAAAAGCGTCCCGATGCCGACGGCGGACTGGATCGTGCCGTTCCACTCGGTTCCCGTCTCCGTCACGCCGAGGTGCAGGGGATAGGAGAATTTTTCGGACGCAAGGCGGTAGGTCTCGATGGTGAGCGGGACATTGGAGACCTTCATGGAAAGGCAGATATCGTCAAAGTCGAATTTGTTGAGAAGCGCGATATGTCCTTCGGCGCTTTCGACCAGAGCTTCGGCGCAGGGATGACCGTATTTCTCTAAAAGTCTTTTTTCAAGGCTTCCCGCGTTTACGCCTATACGGATGGGTATCCCGCGGCGTTTGCAGCTTTCGGCGACCGCTTTTACATTTTCCTCGCCGCCGATGTTGCCGGGGTTGATGCGTATTTTGTCAATTCCGCGCTCGGCAACCTCAAGGGCAAGACGGTAGTCAAAGTGGATATCCGCCACCAGCGGCACATTCACCTGATCCTTGATCTTATCCACGGCCTGAGCCGCCGTCATGTCGGGAATGGCGATGCGCACGATGTCCGCACCGGCGGCGCACATGGCCTTGATCTGGGAAACCGTTGCCTCAACGTCCCAGGTCTTTGTGTTGCACATGGTCTGTACGGATACGGGTGCGTCTCCGCCGATCTCGATACCGCCGACCGTTATTTTCTTTGTCAAATCTCTTTTATTCATTTCGTCACGATCTTTACTATGTCATTAAACATGATTACCGCCATCAGCAACAGAAGAAGCACCATACCGGCGGCGTGAATATAACCTTCATATTTCGGATCAAGCTTTTTGCGTGTTACAGTCTCGATAATGCGGCTGACAACCAATAGGAAAACGCGCCCTCCGTCCATCGCGGGAATGGGGAGCATATTCATAATAGCGAGGTTCACCGCGATAAACGCGCCGAGATATAGGATATCTAAGAATCCGTCGGCAACGGTCGCGGCACTTTCGCCGGTCTCCGCCATCAAATCAACGATGCCCACCGGCCCGGACATATCGTCCATTTTCACTTCCCCGGCAAAGAGCATTTTGAGCCCCTTCCACACCCAGCGGGTAAACTCCATGGTCGTTCCCCAGGAGTAATAGAGCTTATTGCCGAAGGTGGCCTCGTCAATGCCGAAGTAGAAGCCGTATTTTTTGCCCTCTTCATCCTTGTATTCCATGGGGACGAGGCGGAAGTTTTTCAATTCTGCCTTTTTGCCGTCACGTTTGACAACAATGTCGTATTGCTCCTGTTCGGGGGAAAGAAAATCAAGTATATCGCTGTACTGATAGACTCTGTGCCCGTCAATTCTGACAATGCGGTCGTTTTTCTGAAAGCCCTCGGCGCTCTCATAGGGGCAGCCCGCCATAAAATCAACAACTGTCGGCGAGCGAAAGCCTGCGGCGTTGATGAAAAGGAAGAAGACAATAATAAAGCCCAGCAGGAAGTTCATAAACGAGCCGGCGACTAATATGATCGCTCTTTTCCAAGCAGCCTGCCTTGTGAACGCCCGGGGATCACCGGTGTCCTCGTCCTCACCCTCCATGGCACAGAATCCGCCGATGGGGATACAGCGCCAGGAATACACGGTCTCGCCGCGCTGCGTCTGAAGGATGGCCGGTCCCATGCCGATAGAGAACTCATTGACCTTGACGCCTAAGAGCTTTGCGGCGGAAAAATGCCCGAGCTCATGCACGGCAATGAGAATACCGAACATCAGAATACCGAACAACACATAGATACCTGTCATGAAGGATCCTCCGAAGGAACAGAGTGGAGTCCGCGCACTGCAAAACTCCCGGAATATCGATTATTTTATGCTTTCCGTAAAGGAATAATATTTACTACCGTTTAAACTTCCAACCGAATTCAAGTGCGCCGGCGGGGCAGCCATCGGCACATTTTCCGCAGCGAATACACTCTCCGCTGTCGGCGCTTCGCAGGGGGTCAACAGCCATCGGACAAAGCTTTGCGCATTTTCCGCAGGCGGTACATTTCTCCGCGTCGAGCTTTTCACCGTAGAGCGAAAAGCGGTTAAAAAGTCCGTAAAACGCACCCAGTGGGCACAGATACCGACAGAATGGGCGGTAGATCATCACGGAAAGAAGCATGATTACAATAAGGACAGAGAGCTTCCATGTGAATATCCCGCCTAAAAGAGGCCGAAGCTTTGCGTCCGCCGCGGCCAACAGCGCCCCGGCGGCGGTTCCGGCGGGGCAGACATATTTGCAGAAAAAGGGGGTGAGTGCAAAGAACAGCGGCAATGTCACGGTCAGCACCAGCAGAATGTATTTCAGATACCGCAGCAGCCGGTCGCCCCGGAAGGTCTTTATCTTTTTCGGGAAAGGTATTTTGTGGAAAAGCTCCTGGAAAAACCCAAACGGGCACAGGAAGCCGCAGACCAGCCGCCCCAGAACCGCGCCGAAAAGGATCAGCAGACCGAGAACATAGTACGGAAAGCGGATCGGGCGCGAGGAAAGAAAGCTCTGCAGAGAGCCCAGGGGACACGCACCGACCGCTCCCGGGCAGGAGTAGCAGTTTATGCCCGGGACGCAGACATTTTTGCCCGCGCCCGTATATATCTTCCCGGTGAAAAAGCCTTTAAAATGGGCGTTCTGCAGAAGCGCTGCGGCGGCCTGTATGCCAAAGCGTTTCTTATCCAATTCCGACACACTCCAGACAGATCTTCACAGCCTTCGCCCATACTGAGGTCTGTTGGGACAGGAGCAGTCCCGCTGCCGTCAGCACAGCTCCGAGAGCTGCGGCAATATACGTAACGCGGTTTTTCACAGCAGTCCGTCAACGATCTCTGCCCAGTCATCGTATGACCTGGCTCCGATCACCTGTTCACCTACAAGCTGTCCGGTGCTGTCAAGAAATACGGTGGTTGGGACATAGCTGCTCTGGAATTCAACAAGCTCTCCGAACACATTGACATAGATCGGGTAGGTCACACCGGTTGTCTCAAGAACTTTTCCGATGCTTTTGTCCGTGTCAACAGCGGTCAGCTTCCCATCTTCATCGAAGTCCAATTTGCAGAAACCCACTACGCCTATGATATTGAGTCCTTCGTCCTTATAATTCCGGTAGAGTTCTTCAAGCTCCGGCATTTCCATGACGCAGGGGCCGCACCACGGCTCCCAGAAATTCACCATGGTGATCTTGCTTTCGGAGAGAAGCTCTTCTGTACAGAATTCGCCGTCCAGTCCCAGCAGAGAAAAGCTGAGCTCGCTGTCATCCTGCTCTTTCTCATCGGTCTGCGTTTCCGCCAAAGCGGTGCTGCAAAGGGCAAAAAGCAGGAGAACGGCAAGGAATAATGCAGTGATTTTTTTCATAAAATTTCCCTCCGTCGTGTGAAATGAATCAGCGTTTGCTTAAACCTTATATGTCTCTCGGACGTACCGTCTTGCGGCGGCGTCGGCTTCGATGACAGTTTCCAGATCGGGGTGCTGTGTGACGCCGACCGCTTCGATCGCACCGGCGGCGGCATCATAGATGCGGTTGTAGCCGAGCTTATGGTCAAGGAAGGCGTGAACGGCGATTTCGTTTGCCGCGCTCATAATGCAGGGCGCGGTACCGCCGGCGCGGGCGGCGTCCATCGCGAGAGCGAGGCAGGGTGTATTTTCAAGATCCGGCGCTTCAAAGGTCATGTCTTTCATGTGCCAGAAATCCATGCGTGCAAACATGGAATCCATACGCTCCGGATATGTAAGTGCAAACTGGATCGGGAGTCCCATATCGGGAACACCCATCTGTGCGATGACAGTACCGTCCACCAGCTCCACCATAGAGTGTATGACGCTCTGGGGATGTACTACCACCTGAATATCGTCGGGCGTTACGCCGAACAGGTGCATAGCCTCGATAAATTCAAGTCCTTTATTCATCATCGTTGCGCTGTCAACGGAAATCTTTGCCCCCATGTTCCAGTTGGGGTGCTTTACGGCGACCTCGGGGGTGATATCCTCCAGCTCGCTTCTCTTCCTGCCGCGGAAGGGTCCGCCGCTGCCGGTGAGAAGGATCTTTTTCAGTTCCCCTTTTTTCCTGCCCATGAGACTCTGGAAGATCGCCGAATGTTCCGAGTCAACGGGTACGATCTCCGCGCCCTTTTCTGCGGCGCGTTTCATAACGATTTCCCCGGCGCACACAAGCGTTTCCTTGTTGGCAAGGGCGATGCGCTTGCCGGCGACAATGGCCGCAAGCGTGGGTCTCAGACCGATAGAACCGGAAACACCGGTCACGACGCAGTCGGAAGCTTCCAGTACGGAAGCCTCAATAAGTCCCTCCAAGCCGGAGCCGACTTTGATATCCGTATCTGCGACCGCTATTTTGAATAACTTTGCAGATTCTTCATCAAATATCGCCACGAACTTGGGATGCAGTCGGCGCGCCTGCTGCTCGAGCAGATCGATCCTGCTTTGAGCGGTCAGGGCCGCGACCGGCAAACCAATGTGCTCGGCCACCGCAGCGGTCTGTCTGCCAACAGAACCGGTGCTTCCGAGAATGGATATTGATTTTACCATTTTTTTCTCCTGTATTTAACGTAAACTGTTTATTTGGTAAAGCCTCAAAAGAATTTAATCGTTTTTACTGTGGCTTTGCCGCAGTAAAAACACACTAAAGCGAACAAGGTGAGCCCTCATGCCGACCAAATCGGCGCAGCCGATGCGATAAGCATGAGTTCTCGAATGAAAACCCGGGTTTTCATTCGATTTATTTTACTCCGCCGTAGCGTCTATCGCGGCTTTGGAACTCAACGATGGCCTTGTCAAGCTCATCGGTTGAGAAGTCCGGCCACAGAACATCGGTAAAGTAGAATTCGGAATAGGCGCACTGCCAGAGCAGGAAGTTTGAAATGCGCTTTTCACCGCCCGGGCGGATGAGAAGATCGGGGTCGGGGATACCGGAAGAGTACATATAACTTTCGAAAGTATTTTCGTCAAGCTCGGAGACCTTTCCGGCGGCAAGGTCTTCGGCATAGCGTCTGGCGGCGTGGACGATCTCGTCCCGACCGCCGTAGTTGAGGCAGATGTTCGCCTGAAAACCGTTATAATGCGTGGAAATTTCGTCGGTTTTCCGGACAAGCTCCTGCAGCTCCGGAGAAAGAGCGGACACATCGCCCAGCACTTTCATTTTAATGTGGTCGCGCTCCATGGTGTCAATGGCCTCGTGAAGGTAGTTGTTCAGAAGCTTCATGATGGTCTTGACTTCCTCGGGCGGGCGCTTCCAGTTCTCGGTGGAAAAGGCGTAGACCGTCAGATAATCGACGCCGATATTTTTGCAGTAAGTAGCGATTTTACGGAAATTTTCCGCGCCTCTGGCGTGTCCTGCGGTTCTGGGCAGACCGCGCTTTTTGGCCCAGCGCCCGTTGCCGTCGAGGATAATTGCAATATGCCTCGGGAGCCGCGCGGCATCCCAGGGCTTTGATATTTCGGACATGATGAACCTCGCACTATATCGCTCCCCTTTTATAAGGGGAGCGTAATTAAAAAATCAGATCTCGGTGAGCTCTTTTTCCTTGGCAGCGCAGATCTTGTCGATCTCCTTGGCGTAGTCGTCGGTGAGCTTCTGGATATCCTTTTCGGCGATCTTGTAGTCGTCCTCAGTGATCTCGGAGGATTTCTGCTGCTTTTTGAATTTGTCGATCGCGTCGCGGCGGATGTTGCGGATAGCGACCTTGGCTTCCTCGCCGTACTTCTTGGTCTGCTTTACGAGATCCTTACGGCGCTCCTCGGTGAGGGGAGGGAAGACAAGGCGGAGCATACGGCCGTCGTTCTGGGGGTTGATGCCGAGGTCGGATGCGATAATGGCTTTTTCCAGAGCCTTGAGGATGGAGCCGTCCCAGGGCTGGATGAGCAGGGAGCGGGGGTCGGGGGTAGCGATGGAAGCGACCTGATTAATGGGAGTGGGAGAACCGTAGTAATCCACCTGGATCTGGTCAAGAACTGCGGCGTTGGCGCGGCCTGCGCGGATGGTCGCAAACTGAGTGGTGAGGGACTCGCAGGTTTTTTTCATTTTGTACTCAAACTCTTTGTAGTCGGACATGGATCATTTACCTCCGTTTTTTATTTTTTTATTCAAAATATAGTTTTATCCTGTTTGCGGTTTCTGCGAAAATCATCCTACGGTTGTGCCGATCTTTTCTCCGTCCAGAACGCGGCCTATATTCTCCGGGTCTGCGAGGGCAAAGACGACAATGGGGAGATTGTTATCCATGGCGAGACTGGTCGCGGTGGTGTCCATGACCTGCAGGCGGCGGGCAAGCACCTCGTCATAGCTGATCTCATCAAATTTGTAGGCGTCGGGATGCGTTACGGGATCGGCGGAATAGACGCCGTCGATCTTCTTTGCCAGCAACAGAGCGTCCGCCTGAATTTCGACCGCACGCAGAGCGGCAGCCGTATCGGTGGAAAAGAACGGCATACCGGAACCGCAGCCGAACAGGACAATGGAACCGTTCTCCATGTACTCAATGGCCTTTTTTGTGTCAAAACGTTCGCCTACGCCCTGAATATCCACGGCTGTCATAACCTTTGCCTTTGCGCCAACCTGCAGCAGCACGTCGCAGACAGCGAGGCAGTTCATGGCGGTCGCCAGCATTCCCATACTGTCCGCGCTGACGCGCTCGATGTGACCCGCACCGTCCTTTACACCGCGCCAGAAATTGCCGCCGCCGATCACGATACCGATCTGAACGCCCTTGTCGGCGCATTTTTTTACAGCCTCGCAGACCTTTACTACAAAGTCAAAGTCGTATCCCATACGTTTGTCAGCGGCAAGAGCCTCCCCGCTGATCTTAATAAGAATCCTCTTGTACTTAGCCATTTCATTTCTCCTTTAACACTTTAGTAATCGCTGATTAATTCACCTTCGGCATCTGCCGGAAAAATTGTGCTCTGACTTCGTCACTTTTTCTTGCAATACACAAAGTATTCCTGCAAAAAAGTGCCATCGTCATAACCCGATTTTTCTCGGTATCTGCTCTTGCTGAATTGATCATCGCTTACTTTAAACTTAAAACTTAAAACTCATATATCCAGTATACCCAATATGATAACTCCGATAATCACCAGAAGGATGGACAGATAGTGTTTTGTCGAAAGCTTCTCCTTGAGAAAGATCCGGCTCCACAGCACGCTTCCCACGCAGTAGGCGGAGACGATCGGTACGGTGAAGGCCACATGGCGGCTGTCGGCAAGGGCATAGATATAGAAAAACTGTCCGGCGGTCTCAAAGACCGCGCCGACATATTTCGGACCCTCCTGACGGAAAACAAGCTTCTGCTTTTTTATCCCCAGTACATAGACCGCACAGACAATGCCCACCGTTAAAAACGTAAGCTCATAGGCGACATTGGCGCTGTCCTCACTGAGCGTCTCGAGAATGATGCTGTCGGCGAAAGTGCCGATAGCGTCCAGCAGACAGTAAATAACAGGCAGCGTCAGCGCAAGCCAGCTTTTCGCATAGTGTCGGTTGGAGGCGTCCTGACGGGCGGCGCGAAGCTCGTCGTCTTCAGTGGCCTCCGTGATGCCGAGGAAGATAACCCCCGCGCAGACTACGGCAACGGCAGCAAAGGCGGCCGGAGGAAGCTCGGCGGCGGAGCCCATTGTAATGAAGCTCAGAACGGCGACGATCGCGCCGGAGCTGTTGCAGATCGGGGAGGATATGGAAAGCTCAATGTAGCGAAGTCCGAAATAGCCTACGGCCATGGAAGAAATATACAGCGCCGACACAGGCAGATAGGTGAGAAGGATTTTCCCGCTGATCTCGACGTCGGCAAAAACTATTTCATACAGCGCGTGAAGTCCCATTATGAGTCCCACAGCCATGACCATTTTCAGGTGACTGTATTTATCTTTTTCATCTTGACAGCCGATTTTTGAGAAAAGATCGGACGCACTCCAGCATAAAAGAGCAACAAGTGAAAAAACAAACCACATACAGACAAAATTCTCCAAATTAATATCAGCATATCATTTTACCACAACTATGGTTTTTTGACAATTATTATTTTCCTTGAGTTTCGGTGAAAAGTTATCCGCAGGAAAACGCCAAGTAAAAAAGTAGGTAAACAAGAAAAAAAGAATAAAAAAAGGGAAGAAATTCACTCGATTTTGTGGTATAATTGAATCATCACAAACAAAGAGACCAAACA
>JAZLGK010000202.1:0-5857 GCA_045616265.1 Candidatus Limivicinus sp.
TTGCACAGGGAAGGCTGAGCACATCTCCCCTTGTACTTCATTCCGACAACGGGTCGCCCATGAAGGGTGCCACTATGCTTGAAACACTTTATGCCCTTGGTATCACGCCATCGAATTCAAGACCCAGAGTCAGCAACGATAACCCTTACAGTGAGGCACTCTTCAGGACCTTCAAATACAGGCCGGCCTATCAGCCGAAGGGCTTCGCTTCAATTGAAGAAGCCAGAAGCTGGTGCTCAACATTCGTAAAGTGGTACCGCTACGAAAATCATCACAGCGGAATAAAGTTTGTCACGCCTGCAGAGCGTCATGCCGGAAAGAGCGGTGAAATCCTGCAGAAGCGTCATGAAGTCTACGAAGCAGCGAAGGCTGAGCATCCGGAGCGTTGGAATGGACGCAGCACCCGGAACTGGGATGATATCGAAGTCGTTTACCTTAATCCTGATAAAGTTGAAAACGTTGAAACAAACAATGACAAAGTCAAGGCATCATAAATTGAGTGCAACCGGTTTGAGCTTTTACACTCAAACTAAAAATATCAAGTTTTGTGACAACTACCTTGACAAACAGCGGGAACGATTACTCTTCTGCATCCGGGGCAGCCAGGCGGTAGAGCCATGTGATGAACTTTTCCGCCGGAGGACGTACTCCCTTATCTGCCGCGGAAACGACCTTATCTCCGAGGAAAGCCAGGAAGACTGCCGAAACATAGGACAGAGGAAGTGCTATCACAAAGAACAGATAGCGCATTCCGACAGCCGGGACGAAACGGTTGAGCCAGCCGTAAATAAAGGAATCGGTAATGGATGTGAACAGGAACACACCATAGGAGTAATTGGAAACGGTCGCCATAAACTTTTTGAGGAACTCCGGGCAGCGGTCAAGCTTCACATTGAGGGCAAAGAGAAACACCAACGGCGTCATAACGGCATTCTGAAGGCTTTCGTGCGAATACCGGAAGGACTGGGTCGCAAGATCCGTCACATCGTAAAAGAAATAGTTGTACAGTGAAAATACCAGCAGAGCCGCCAGATACCACAGCCCCCATTTTTTCCCTTCCAACTCACGGTGGTACTCCGCAGCATAGGCGCCCATGAAATAGAACAGGATCGGCCACAGTCTCTGCCACCAGTAGGAGCAGAGATTGGAAAAAGCGTTGAGGAAAGAAGACGGCAGAGCGGACAAAAACAGCAGCGATAAAATCAGTATTCTCTTGTGTCCTCGTTTCTCAAGGGAATTATATATGATATTGAGAAAGGGGATCAACAGAAAAAGGCCGTTATAGAGCAAAACATACCAGCCGTATTCCGTACCCGTAAAATTGATGATACCGCTTAAAAAGCTGTGCAGTGTGAGCTCCTCGCCGCAATAGAAATGACTGTACAGCATATTGAGAACGGAACACAGCAGATACATTTCAAAGAGTTTGAGAATGCCGAGATAGTATTTTGCACTCAGTTTTTTCCCGCTTTGGAAATAACCGTTTATCATCAGAAACAACGCCAACGCCGGGACATACATCGTGCGCAGGGTCTCGGTGACAAAGAGCACAAGTCCCGTATAGCCGGCGTT
The DNA here is from genome assembly GCA_045616265.1 of Candidatus Limivicinus sp. Taxonomy (GTDB): domain Bacteria; phylum Bacillota; class Clostridia; order Oscillospirales; family Oscillospiraceae; genus Limivicinus. The sequence goes on from JAZLGK010000202.1 coordinate 1,573, forward strand.
ATATATATCGCAGTGGGTGCAGAAATGCACGCCCATTACGAAAAACAGGGCTATGCAGCGAACAAAATCAAGATTCGGGTCACGTTTTTTCATCATTGACTGTGCCATTTTCACTCCCCCTCTCAAGTTGAAAAGCTCTTGCACAGGTGCTTCACGCAGCATTTTTCACACGCGGGCTTTCTTGCATCGCATACCGCCCGGCCATGCAAAACGATACAGTGGCAGAAATCGCTGGAATGCTCCGGCGGCAGGACCTTGCGAAGCTCCTTTTCTATCTTCACCGGGTCTTTCAGATCGTCAACGATCCCCAAACGGTTCATAAGACGGATGCAGTGGGTATCCACCACCGTAGAGCCAGGGACCTTGAAAACATCGCCTAACATGAGATTGGCAGTCTTGCGCCCTACACCGGGCAGAGCCGTCAGCTCCTCCATCGTGTGCGGCAGCTTACCGTTATACTTTTCCAGCAGAACTTTCGCACAGGCGACGATGTCGCGCGCCTTAGCGCGGTAAAAGCCGCAGGAACGGACGTATTCTTCCACTTCCCCGACCTCGGCCTCCGCAAAAGCTTCCAGTGTCGGGAATCTTTCAAAAAGCGCCGGAGTTATCCTGTTTACCCGCTCATCGGTACACTGTGCCGCAAGGCGAACGGAAAAAAGCAATTCATAATCCTTTCGCCAGTCCAGCGTACATTCCGCCTGTGGGTATTCCTCCAGCAGGAGGCGGACGATCTCATTTATCTCTTCCTGTGTTCTCATAGAATCCTCTCTGTTCTTTTCCATGATTATAGCGTTTTTTTGCCGGAGAGTCAACAAAAGCAGAGGCGCGAACCTCTGCTTTTGTAAAGGAAAATCATCTTGACAGGTTTACGGTGCCGCCACATTCCAAAACCGGGAATTCCTCCATCATATAAACGCCGCCGAATTCCCATTCAACCTGCAGCGGATATGAATTGGATGCTCCGCTCGGAAGCTCAACGGTGAAGGTATGTCTTGCCAGCTCGTTTATTCCGAGAGCGTGATCCTGATAGTTGATGGCATTGGATGTGCAGGTGACATACTGATCGCCGAACGATATATGTACAGACTCAAAGGAACCGGACTCAAGCTGCCAGGATTTTGTGTTGACAACCACTTCGACCGCGACCTGATATTCACTTACGGTAGTAGCCGTCCAGTCCGCAACGATATCAATATATTTGCCGCGGGATGCGTTATTCGACTCAAAGCTTCCGCTGCCTATGACCGTATTGACAGGTACGGGAACCGGAGTCGGCACAGGTGTGGGCGTAGGAACCGGGGTAGGAGCGGGTGTGACCGGGACGGCCGTAGGATTCGGCAGCCACGTGGTCTCCGGCGCCGCTGTCGGGGGCGGTGTTTCAATCGTGCTGACGATTCCGCCGTCGGTCTCCTTGGACTGCAGGCGGAAGGAACTGATATCGGCGGTCGAGGAGTTGTCATTAAGCAGAGAGAATACGACCGCAATAAGCAAAACAAAAACGATTACGAATAAAACTGCAACTAATTTGCCTTTCATTAGCTTCACATCCTTTTTATCTATTATACCTTATAAACCACCGAATGTCCATTATAAGCTATGTTTTTTTCTTATGATATTCGACAGGAAAAAAGCTTTTTTGTTCCGTATTTTCAATTTAAAACCGTCGCTTTTTACGGCGGCGGTTCAATAGGATATGGAAATTACTCTTCCTCGGCGGGTTTGATGCCGTGCTTTTCGGCATAGCCGGTGAGGATCAGAGTGAGAGCGCCGTCCGCGGTGACGTTGCAGGCAGTACCGAAGCTGTCCTGCAGGGCGAAGATGGCAAGGATGAGAGCGGTTCCGGTGGGATCAAAGCCCAGCACGGAGACGACAATGCCCAGAGACGCCATGACCGTACCGCCGGGAACGCCGGGTGCGCCTACCGCAAAGATACCGAGCAGGACGCAGAACAGGATCATCGTGCCGACGGTGGGGAGAGTGCCGTATAGCATGAGATTGATCGCCATGCAGAAGAATACCTCCGTCAGAACAGAGCCGCAGAGATGGATGTTGGCGAAAAGGGGAACGCCGAAGTCCACCATATCCCGGCGCAAAACCTTTGATTTATGGGCGCAGTCCAAAGCGACGGAGAGGGTCGCGGCGGAGGACATCGTACCGACAGCGGTGAGATAAGCGGGCCCGTAGTGTCTGAAAACCTCTTTGGGGCTCTTACCGGAGTAAATACCGGCAATGGCATAGAGAATTGCCATCCATACAAAGTGACCGATAAGGACTATCGCTATTATCTGCAAAAATGCCGGGAACTGCTTGGTAACGGTTCCGTCATAGCTGAGGCAGATGAAGGTGCCGCAGATATAGAAAGGCAGGATGGGGATGATGACTCTCTTGACGATCTCAAGAACGATATTCTGAAACTCCCTGAGGAGCGCAATGGTGGTTTTGGATTTTGTCCAGACAGCCGCGAGACCGAGCAGCAGACTCAGGGCAAGAGCGGACATGACGGGCATGATCTGCGGTATGGACAGAGCAAAGATATCCTCCGGCAGAGCCTTGACGGAGGCGTCGGCGGCGATGGACAGATGCGGGATAAGGAGGTAGCCCGCGGCAGTGGACATCAGAGCCGCTAAAACGGAGGAGCCGTAGGCAATGAGCACGGCCACGCCTAAAAGCTTCGACGCATTCTGCCCCAGAGAGGTGATCGAAGGGGCGATAAAGCCGATAACAATCAGCGGAACGCAGAACATGATGACCTGCCCGAGAACATTCTTCACGGACACAACGACCTTCATCGGCCCTTCCCCGAGAACACGGCCGAGAATAACACCTATTGCCAGACCGAGCAGAAGACGGAAAGGCAGACTTTTGAAAAAGCTTGTTTTTTTCATAACTGATCTCCTATTTTGAATTCATCCGACAGACGGTATTCTACCACGCGACGGTATAAAAAGCAATTGCTTTTACATTATTTCCCTTATTTGAATCGGAAACGCAATACCCTGCATTATCAAAGTTTTCTCCGCAAACAGGATATGCGGCTTTCCCTTTTCCTGTGAAAAGCGCAGGAAAAGGTGTTTATTCGGAAAGCTCCTGTAAGAGCTGTGTCCCGAGACCGTTCACACCGTTATCTATCTTTGTATAAAGCTTCTTTACGCCGTCAAGGGCAAGAACGGAGTCGTAGAATGCATCGTCATACTCAATGAGGGTCATACCGCCGTCGATGAGCTTCTGCTTGTTCTGCGCGTCAATATCCGCAAGCTGCGGGCGCATATAGGCGATTCCCTCCTCAGTGGCCTGCTCCAATGCCGCCTGATACTCCGGTGCAAGCGCGGCAAAGGCATCGGCGTTGATGCATATCTGATTTACATAGAGAATATGGTCGGTGCAGGCAAGGTATTTCTGTACCTCCTGAAAGTTTGCGCCGACGCAGGTATCCGCCGCGTTTTCCTGTGCGTCAATGGTTCCGGACTGCAGAGCAAAATAAACCTCGGGCCACGCCAGAGGTGTCGGCTCCGCACCGATCGCGCTCCAAAATGCCATGTGGTTTTTATTTTCCATGGTACGGATCTGGAGACGGGAAAAATCTTCCAGCGTGTTGAGCGGGATATTTGCCGTGGTAAGGCGGTATGTGGCGTTCTGCATAAAGCCCAGAAGACGGAACCCGGCTTTCTCACAGGCTTCATCGAGCCTTGTGCGGAATCGGCCGCTGCCGTTGAGCACCTTATCGATCACATCTCCGTCATATTTTGAAAACACCATGGGAAGATCAAAAACTGCCATTTCCGGGATAAAGGACACGACCGGCGCGGTCTGGCAAACGGTAATGTCAATGTCGCCGGACTGCATCTGACGCAGGATATCCGCATCGCCCCCCAGCTCGCTGTTTGGGTGATAGTCAATGGTGAGTTTGCCGCCGGTGATCTCGGCGACGCGCTCCGCCACATACTCCTGCAAAAGCTGACCCGCCGCACCCTTGCCGGTCGAATCCGCCGCAAGAAGCTCGACCGGAGCAAGATCGGCATAGATATCTTCCGCCTGTGCACTGACAGAAACAGCGGCGATCATCACGGTACAAAGAAAAAATGCAATAAACTTTTTCATTTTATCTCCAATAATTATAATAATGTAGTCACTTATAAAACTCAAAAGAACTTGAAAAATCAAGGATTTTTAAGTGTCTGATTATTGATTTTTCTCCACCGCACCGTAGGGAACGCTCTTGAGCGTTCCGCAGACAAGCCGCAGCCCCGGAGTTTTCGGAACGGTCAAGACCGTTCCCTACCGTGAT
>JAZLGK010000203.1:0-4776 GCA_045616265.1 Candidatus Limivicinus sp.
ACAAAGTATTCCTGCGAAAAAATGCCTTCATCATAAGTGAGCGTCCAAATCTTCGATTTGGCTTACGCGAACTTATGCAAAGCTGAACCCATTTTCTCTCGCCATCTGCTCTTGCCGCATTATGCGGTATTGCCTTAAGTATACAATTGTAGATAAGAAGAATCAGAATATTCCGCTGGCTACAAGCGAGTTCCAGGTAAAATGCATGGATAGCTGAAAACAGCGCTGCCAAAATCCCGGCAGCGCTGTTTTTCTATTGCATTTTTTGTGCTTTCATTTATAATAGACAAAGAATAATAGCATTTGTAAAAAAACAGGTCAATATATGTTATGTAAACCAACAACTGTAAGGAACGGTCTGGACCGTTCCGAGGAGTACGCAGTATGAGCTATAAATCCGATATTGAGATCGCACAGGAGTGCCGAAAAAAGAGAATAACCGAGATCGCCGAAATCGCGGGTGTTGATGAAGAATATCTCGAACTCTACGGGAACTATAAGGCAAAGGTCGATTATAGGCTCATCAGAGATAAAAAGAACGCTCCCGACGGAAAGCTTATTCTTGTCACCGCCATTACTCCCACCCCCGCGGGCGAGGGTAAGACGACCACTTCCGTGGGACTTGCCGACGGCCTTCGAAAAATCGGGAAAAAATCCGTTGCCGCTTTACGTGAGCCGTCCCTCGGCCCGGTTTTCGGCATAAAAGGAGGCGCGGCAGGCGGCGGATACGCGCAGGTCGTCCCGATGGAAGATATTAACCTCCATTTTACGGGGGACTTTCATGCCATCGGAGCGGCGAACAATCTTCTGGCGGCGATGCTGGACAACCATATTCAGCAAGGCAACGCTCTCGGTATCGACCCCAAACAGATCACATGGCGCAGAGCCGTGGATATGAACGACCGGCAGCTCCGCAATATCGTGGACGGGCTCGGCGGCAAGGCGCACGGCGTGCCGCGAGAGGACGGGTTTGATATTACTGTCGCCTCGGAGGTCATGGCGGTGCTGTGCCTCGCGTCCGATATTCCCGACCTTAAAAAGCGTCTCGGCAGAATCATCGTCGCCTATACCTACGACGGCAGACCCGTCACCGCGCACGATCTCAAGGCGGAGGGCGCTATGGCGGCTTTGCTGAAGGACGCACTGAAGCCGAATCTTGTGCAGACGCTGGAAGGCACTCCCGCCGTTGTTCACGGCGGTCCCTTTGCCAATATCGCCCACGGCTGCAACTCCGTCACCGCGACGCGTATGGCATTGAAGCTGGCGGATTACGTAGTCACCGAGGCAGGTTTTGCTGCCGATCTCGGTGCGGAGAAATTCTTTGACATCAAGTGCCGCATGGCTCAGCTGCGCCCTTCCGCCGTCATCGTTGTGGCGACTGTGAGAGCGCTGAAGTATCACGGCGGTGTTTTGAAAACAGAGCTTAATAATGAGAACATAGAAGCGCTCGAAAAGGGGCTTCCGAATCTCCTGCAGCACGTTTCCAATATCCGGGACGTGTTTGGTCTGCCCTGCGTCGTGGCGATCAACGCTTTTCCCGGCGACACCGAAAAAGAGCTGGCACTTGTCGAAAAGCGCTGCCGGGAGCTCGGCGTGAACGCCGTTCTGTCCGAGGTCTGGGCAAAGGGCGGCGAGGGCGGAAAGGCTCTGGCCGAGGAGGTCGTGCGTCTTTGCGAGGAAAAGAATGATTTCCGTTTCAGCTATGATCTCGATATGAGCATCGAGGAAAAGCTGAACGCCATCTGCCGCCGTATCTACCACGCGGACGGCGTACAGCTCGTCGGCAACGCTGTCAAACAGGCCCGGCAGCTTACGGCTCTCGGTTTTGATAAACTGCCCGTCTGCATGGCGAAAACACAGTATTCCTTCTCCGATGACCCTTCAAAGCTCGGAGCACCCATGGGATTTACGGTGAGTGTGCGTGATCTCAAGGTCAGCGCCGGCGCAGGCTTTATCGTCGCTCTCACAGGTGACATCATGACCATGCCGGGACTTCCGAAGGTTCCCGCCGCCGAAAAGATCGACGTGGACGAAAACGGCGTGATCTCGGGACTTTTCTGATAGGAGCAAAAATGAGCGAACTTTTAAAAGGCATACCGGTTGCCGATGCACTCGATGAAAAGACAACGGAAAAGGTCAGGGAACTGAAAGCGAAGGGCGTGCAGCCCTGCCTCGCTACCCTCCGCGTGGGAGGAAAAGAGGCGACCGTTGCTTACGAAAAAAGCACGGTGAAGCACTGCGGTAAAGTCGGCATCACGGTAAAAAATGTTGTGCTTCCTGCGGATACAACGCAGGACAGGCTGGAAGAGACCATAGATGCGCTTAATCGGGACGAAAGGATTCACGGTGTGCTGATCCTCACGCCGCTCCCGGAAGCTCTCGATAAAGAATCGGCTTTTGCCGCGCTTTCCCTGAAAAAGGATGTGGACGGAGTGACTGCCGGCGCGATGGCGAAGGTGTATTCCGGGTCGGGCGAGGGCTTTTTCCCCTGTACCGCCGAAGCGGTTATGGAAATGCTCCGCTATTATCAGGTTGAACCCAGCGGAAAGCACGTGGCCGTCATCGGCAGGAGTCTTGTTGTGGGCAGACCGGCGGCAATGCTTTTGATGCAGGCGGACGCCACCGTTACTCTCTGCCATACAAAAACGGAGAATACGGCTGAAATAGTCCGTGAAGCCGACATAGTGGTCGTTGCAGCGGGTAAGGCAGAGAGCATAGGAAAAGAGTATTTCCGTTCCGGTCAGACCGTCATCGATGTGGGCGTCAACTGGAGCGGGGAAAAGCAGAAGCTTGTTGGGGACGTAAAATTTGACGAGGTCGAGCCGGTCGTTTCCGCCATCAGCCCCGTCCCCGGCGGCGTAGGGAGTATGACTACCGCAATCCTCGCCTCTCACGTAGTCCGTGCAGCGGAGAATGATTAAATTGAAAAGATTCAGAACAAAAGAACTGACGCTGATCGCCGTTTTGACGGCTGTTGAGATATTGCTGTCACGTTTTCTGTCGGTCAATGCGTGGAATCTGAAAATCGGCTTTAATTTTGTGCCGATCGCGGTCGCGGCGATCCTTCTCGGCTCCGTCGAGGCGGGGATCGTTGCCGCCCTCGGGGATCTTATCGGAGCGATACTGTTTCCCATCGGCGCGTATTTCCCCGGCTTTACGCTGACGGCGTTTTTAACGGGGCTTTGCTTCGGACTGTTTCTGCATAAAAAACGCAGTCCTTTGAGGATACTTGCCGCCGTTGCGGTCAATCAACTGCTGTTAAGTCTTCTACTCAACTCTTTGTGGATATCCGTCCTTTACGGTTCTCCCTTTGTCCCTCTGCTCGGGACAAGACTTATCCAGTGCGCGGTCCTGTTCCCGGTGCAGTTTGCGGTGATCCTGTTGATTACGAAAAGTAAGCTTTGCGATTCGTTTATTGCATCCCTGACCGCCGACCGAAAAAAAGACCTGCGCCGCGAAATGCGAAGCCGATCCAAAGCCATGGACGCGGAGACAAGAACGGAGAGCGACCGAAGAATATTTGACAGTATTATCGGCATGGAGGAGTATAAAAAAGCCGGGACGGTATTTACATACGTCTCGGTCGAGGATGAAATTGACACCCGCACCCTGCTTACGCGGGTACTGAGTGACGGCAAGCGTTTGTGTGTGCCGTACCTTTCCGGAAAGAAAATGGAGATCAAAGAGATCACCGATTTATCCGTACTCGCCCCCAGTACTTATGATATTCCCGAGCCGGCGGCGGACGCTGTTTCCGTGCTGCCAAATGAGATCGATCTTGCTCTTATTCCCTGCATGACCTGCAATCAAAAGGGCGAACGCCTCGGGCGCGGCGGCGGGTATTATGACCGCTTCCTGCAAGACTATAAAGGCGTTGCCGCCGTCGTCTGCCGCGAAAGCCTTATGACAGATAAATTACCGCTCACGGAGCATGATGTGAGTATCCCGCTGGTGGTTACGGAAAATGCGATATACAGACAGACCATCCATGTTAAATGATTTTTTCACTTCAGTCGATTGACATTTATTCGATAAAGGTTTAAACTATGAGAAATCAGGCATAGCCTGCAAAAAAAGAGGTAGAAAGATGGTAATACTCAGAATAATGCTCGGCATACTCATGATCGTGTGCGCCTGCTATGTGCTTGCAATGCCGGCACTCAGCTCGGTTGCACTCTGCTGGATCATCTCGTTTTTTATGCTGATTACCGGTATTGTGACCATTATCCGGTATATTGAAAACAAAAACGCAGAAAGGGTTGCGGAAAGCATCGGGATCCCTCATCTGAAAACCGGCGTCGGCAGTCTGCTGTTCGGCATTGCCGCCGTCATTGTTTCCGTGCTTGCAAGAAACTCCGTGATCGGCGAGGCGGTATTCGTACAGATCATCTCCACGCTTTTCGGTCTGTGGATCGTTTTGGAAGGTATTTCCATGCTCATTCTGGGTTCAGGGCTTAAAAAGATAGCGGCTCCGGGTTGGCTGGTCATCATGATCATGGGCGCGTTTCTGACGGTCTCGGGTATCGTCTGTATTGTGGACTGCTTCACCGGTCTGACCGCCATGGGCGTCATGTTCGGCATCTCCATGATGATGTCGGGCTTTGCGTTCCTGTTTTCGTAATCCTTTTCACTCAAGGTAACCTCTAATAATTAGGTTATCCATCGTATTTTATCGGTTTTTGTATTTTTTGAACAGCAGATTCCAAAACCGAGAACCGAAAAACATGTTTTCCCAATATTTCGGGGTGAATCAGCCCCGATAATCGGGATATTTCT
>JAZLGK010000204.1:0-4531 GCA_045616265.1 Candidatus Limivicinus sp.
TTGCCGAAATAACCGATTTTCCCGACCCGGACGAAAACCGGCAGAAAAAGCTTTTCAGATTCTTTAACCGTTTCGGGTACAGCGAGATCGAAAGCAATTTCCGTATTGCCGGTACGACGGCTCACGTGATGGTCAAGCCCTTGAAGGGAACGAATGAGATCGCTAAGATATACCACAGGATTCTGCTCGATTTTTATCAGCGCTATCTCCCTGCCCCTGCAATGTCAAAAATGCTGGACATCAAAAGAAAGGATTAAAGATAAATGATACCTTTTAACATCCCTCCCCGCGTGGGAACCGAAGAAAAATATATCGCCGAAGCCATTGCATCGAGAAAGATCTGCGGCGACGGACAGTTCACCAGAAAATGCAACGCGTGGCTTGAGGAACGCTTCGGCGCGAAAAAAGCGCTGCTGACGACCTCCGGCTCCACCGCTCTGGATATGGCGGCGCTGCTGTGCGGACTGAAACCGGGCGATGAGGTTATCCTCCCATCCTTTACCTTTTCCAGCACCGCCAACTCCTTTGTGCTGGCGGGCGCGAAGCTGGTGTTCGTGGACATCCGTCCGGATACGATGAATATCGATGAGACGAAAATCGAAAGAGCCATCACCGATAAGACCCGAGTCATCGTACCCGTACACTATGCGGGCGTTGCCTGCGAGATGGACACGATCATGGACATTGCCCGCCGCCACGGACTGATGGTGGTGGAGGACGCGGCGCAGGGCGTTATGAGCACCTATAAGGGCAGACCGCTCGGTACGATCGGCGATTTCGGGTGCTTTTCCTTCCATGAGACCAAGAACTACTCGATGGGCGAGGGCGGCGCGCTTCTCGTCAACAACGGAGCATACATAGAAAAAGCCGAGATCCTTCGGGAAAAAGGCACGAACCGCGCAAAGTTTTTCCGCGGTCAGGTGGACAAATACACATGGGTGGACTTCGGCGACAGCTATCTCCCCAGCGAGATAAACGCCGCCTACCTCTGGGCGCAGCTTGAAAAAGCAGATGAGATCAATGAGGACCGTTTGAAAACATGGAATGCGTATGACAAAGCCTTCCGGCCTTTGGCGGAAGAGGGACTGATCGAGTGTCCCGCAGTGCCCGAGGGCTGTGTCCACAACGCGCATATGTATTACATCAAGCTCCGCACTCTTTCGGAAAGAACAGCCTTTATAGACTACATGAAGGCAAACGGCGTACTCACCGTGTTCCACTATGTGCCGCTGCACTCCGCACCCGCAGGACTTAAATTCGGACGCTTTGACGGGGCGGACGAGCATACGACGCCGGACAGCGACCGCCTTGTGAGACTGCCGCTCTACTACGGTCTCACAGAGGGAGACAGGAAGGCCGTTATTGATTCGGCGCTTGCGTTTTTTGAGAAATGACATGATTCATGGAGAAAAAGAATGAAGATTGATTCCCGGGAAAAAGTTCAGACCCACTGTCTGTATATGGTCACGCTGCTGATCCCGTGCCTGTTCCTGCTGTTGTGGTATATAATACAGGGACACAGTTTTCTGGCGGCGAAGCCCTATTACAGCGACGAGCTGGGATACTGGAGAGTGATGTACTCGTTTTCCCGGTGCGGCTTTGACTTTGGCTCCGGCGGGGGATTTGCAGGCTATGAGGCTCCTGTCGGACCGCTTGGAAGCCACGGGCTGTCACCGATCTTAGCCTGGGGCTGGTATGCCCTGTTTTTTCCATGGACCGGCAGTGCTATCTTTATCGCCGATTTCATCATGCTTACCGGGAGCATCGGCGCGTTTCTGCTGCTGGTAAAGCCGGAAAAACGTGAAATGCTCCTTATTTTTCCCGCGCTTGTGCTCTATGCCCCCATTGCTCTCTATATCAATACCTGCATGATGGAAATATCCTGCGTAGCCGCTGTGATCCTTTACACGGCGCTGTATCTGCGCTGGCGGGAGAAAAAGGAAAAGACGGTTTTCATCCTTGCGCTGTTTTTCGGGGTATATCTGGCAGGGCTTCGCATATTCTATGCTATGCTGCTTTTGCCCCTGCTGTGGGAGAGAATCGGCTTCGGTCTGAACGGAAAAACGTTGCTGCTTCTGCTGTGCTTTGCGGCGGGGACGGTCGGTTTCTTTATGTTCATCTCCCGTTTTGTCACGCTTTATCCCTTGGGGTTTGTTGTGAAGATAAAAGATTTGCCGCTCCGGTATAAGTTGTCTGCCGTTCTTTCCCACTTCCTGAATAACATAAGAGTTTATTTTCGGCTGTGCCTGGGGGAGTATGACACGGAGACCGTTTTCCGGTGGCTTTATCTGGCAGTGATGCTTTTCTTTGGAATAGACAGTATTGTTACCCGGGAGAGAAGATGGCGTTCTTTCAGCTTTTTCCTGATCTATGCCGCGATCCTGTTTGTAAACCTGCTGCTTTACGATGTGGGCGGCTGGCTCGATTTCCGCGTGATGTCTCCGGCGCTTGTGTTTGCACTGCTGTGCGTCATGACAGAGCGGGAAAGCAGTAAAGGCGCAAAGACGGTGATTCTTGTGCTGACGGCGGTATTGTTTTTTACGGCGTTTCATTCGGTTGCGGCGGACAGGGCGTTTATCCATGAGGGCAGATTCGGGAAAAGCATCGATAACAGGGAAGCGTTCAGCGAGATTTTCGGGGAGGAAAAAGCAAGCGTCTCCACTATGTGCGAGGACGGCGTATTTGAGCGATTAAAGGATATCCCGGCGCAGATCGGCGTGAAGTGGATGTTCGATGAGGGCGGGACGATTCGCTCGGATACGGAGTTTATCATGATCGGCAGCGACGAAAGAGAGGTCTCTTCGGATTATGTGTTTGTCGGAAGACCCGCAGAAAAGTGCTATGTATATAAAAGGGTAAACTGATATGGAAAAAGACAGGACGGTCATCGGGGAAAAAGTCATTCTCCGCCCCATAACAAGAGAGGATACGCCCCTTATCGTCAAATGGCGCAATGACCCGGCGGTAAAGAAAAACTTTATCTTCCGCGAGACCTTTACCGAGGAAATGCACAACCGCTGGCTCGATACCAAGGTCGCCGACGGCGAAGTGATACAGTATATCATCCTCGATAAAAGCGAGAGTATTCCCGTGGGATCGGTATACCTCCGGGATATAAACCGGAAGTACCGTTCGGCCGAGTACGGGATCTTTATCGGCGAGGAGAGGGCCAGAAGCAAGGGGCTGGGCAGCGAAACGGCAAGGCTTTTTACCGCTTTCGGTTTTGAAGAGCTCGCTCTGCACCGGATAAGTCTCCGTTTGCTGAGCGGCAACCTCGCGGCGGAAAAAAGCTATGAAAAAGCCGGCTTTGTGCGCGAAGGTGTGTTCCGGGATATGGTGTATCTGGACGGAGAGTACAGAGACGTTGTTTTCATGGCGGCGCTGGAGCCAAAAAAATAAGAGGCGGCAGCCTCTTATTTTTTGCGCTTTTTTTCGTATACGGCGGTAAAGCCGAGCAGAAGAAGACCGAGCGCCGAACAGGCAAGACCCGGCAAATAAAGGGGTGTGCGGTAGACAAACGAAAGAGAGTGATGCCCCGTCGGAACGATAACGGCCATCATTCCGGCAGAGTCGAGGATCGTAAGCTCCTCCCCGTCGATCCGTGCGCTCCAGCCGGGGGAATACGGCACCGAGAACCACACGGGGCAGCTCTCATCATAGTCGGTCGTGCAGGAAAAGCCGCGGGAAGAGCGGGAGAAGTCACTCACGGCGCTTCGGACACAGCGCCCGATGCTTTCCGAAAGAGAGGGCAGTTCCTCCGGTGCGGCGGAAACATGGCGGAGTCCCTCCGGCGATATACCGTCCGGAAGACAGATATACCGCATGAGAAGCTGCGGCTTATCTTCATTGGCAACAGCCCCGAATTCGCGCTCCGTGATATAGCCCTCGCAGGCAAAGCCTATGGGACAGGCGGGAGAAGACACAACGACATGATCGCTTCCCTCTATCGGCCGGACATCCCGCTCTTCCCCTGTCAGCTCAGAGTATGGGACAAGGGAGTATTTACCGCCTAAAAGCTCCGGCACACCGATATGCTCCATACGGGCTCCGGTACCGTTCTTGCGGTAGAAGCCGAGAAGCGTATCAAAACGGTAGGAGGAATTTTCCAGCGTGGAGGAAAACGCGGCAACGCCGGCGTTATTGCCGGAAATCATCAGCACATTGTCATCATCGCACCAGCGGTACTGAGGATCGTTTTCCGGGAGAGCGAAGGACAGTTCATAGCGCTGTTGAAAATCTTCCGCATCGCCGAACTGTCTGTACCAGTACAGAGGAAGCGCGGTGGTGACGGCGCAGGCAAGGACCGTGAGAAGAGACAAAAGCCGCTTTCTGCCGAAAATGCCCGGGATGAACACGGGGAGCGTACCCAAAGCGGACGGTGAACGCAAGGAAAAACTTGAGTTTCGGTCAATAGCAGAAAATACAAAAAGCAGGCAACGATGGCAAGGTGAAAGCAAAGAAAAGCACTGAAAAAATGTAAAAATTTAAAAAAGAGTACACAAAAACAAGCACAAGGCACAAATGGCTTTGT
>JAZLGK010000205.1:0-2170 GCA_045616265.1 Candidatus Limivicinus sp.
GGCCGGCGGCACGGCTGTTTATATGATCTTTGTGCAGGCGGTTTTTTAGGGCAATACCGCATAATGCGGCAAGAGCAGGTGGCGAGAGAAAATGGGTTCTGATGAAGGCATTTTTTCGCAGGAATACTTTGTGTATTGCAAGAAAAAATGACAAAATCTGAGCACATTTTATCCGTCAGCTGCCGCAGACGTATTGTGCGGTGTTGCCTTAGAGTTATCCGAACAGCTCCGCAATATACCGATCCGTAAATTCCGTCAAGGCTCCGAAGTCCATGGCCTCTATATAAAACTTTTCCAGCCCGTCATGCTGTTTTTTTGCTTCGGCAAGGCAGAGATATGCGGAAGACAGGAGCGCTTTTTTCTGTTTACCAACCTCCCCCGGTACGGTCTCCTCTGCCGGAAGGGCTATGCTTTTTGCCGTGCTTACGGTATAGTGTCTGTCTGTCACGGCCGTCTTCGTCTCCCGGAGCAGGACCGCCTCATATATATCCGGCTCAAACGGCGACAGGCAGACGATCGGCGAAAAGCCGTGCGATAAAGCCTTGCGCGCCAATGTTTTAAGCGCATGGTCCGTCGCTTTGCTCCCGCCGAACAGCGTGTATACTTTTTCGCAGCTCTTTTCGATCTCGGAGGCGAGCGTCACCTCTCCGTCACCGCTGAGGCACCGCATGAACCGGCAGGACGCTTTTCCTTCCGTGTCCCTGCGATTCCGACCCGGGAGAACAGGAGAGAGATTCCTTTCGATCAGGCGTTTTTCCTCCACGGTAAGCTCTGCGGCGCACCCGGCTCTTTTTACGGCCGATGCGGCATTTAAAAATTCGTAGGCTTTCGCATACTGCGCTTTATAGCCCTTATAAAGCTTTTCCGCTTCCGCCGCTTCGGGTTTGGATAAGGGAGTTTTACAGAAGCGGGATAAGTTTACATAATCTCCATCTATACCGAAGAAATTCGGCTCTGCGCTGTGCGGTGAGGTACCGTCCATCCAGCCTCGGTGCAGCGACGGGATATATATGCCATCCAGAGAAGCGCTGTCCCCCGAGCAGAGAACATATTCCACATCCAGCCCCGCCTGCTCAGCCGCCATGCCGATCCGGCGCATGAAGCCCGATTTTCCCGTTCCGGGGCCGCCTTTGATGATGCTCAGATAATCTCCCTTGCCCCGGCAGAAGCCGCCGTAGAGGGAATAAAAGCCCGCCGCGCTGTTGGCGCCCAGAAAATACTGACTGTACATAAAAACACCTCCCTGATACTATCAGAGTATTCCATAAAACGGGTAAATATAAGCGAGGACTTGAAATGCTTAAAAATATTCTTTTTGATTTTGACGGAACCGTGTTTGATACCGTTCGGGGTGTCGAGCGCTCTGTGCAGTATTCCCTCCGCAAGCACGGCATCGAGGAACCCATGGACGCGCTCAAGTGCTTTGCAGGGCCTCCCCTGCGGGAAAAATACAAAGAGGTATACGGCTTTGACGATGAAACCGTTCTCGAGCTGATACGCGATTTTCAGGAGGATTATATTCCTTACGGATTATATGAGTCCGCTCCGTTTCCCGGGATCGGGGATCTTCTGGACGAACTGAGAGAAAACGGCAGTAAGCTCGCCATAACGACTCTCAAACCGATCAGCATGGCGCAGGAGCTTTTAGAGCGTTTCGGGATGGGGGACAAATTTGACGTGATCTGCGGACTGAGCGGAGATGTCAGCGAAAACACCACCAAGGCGCAGATCGTCGGGAATGCTCTTAAATACTTCGGCGCGTCGGCGGAGGACACGGTACTCGTCGGTGACACCAAGTACGATGTATTCGGCGGGCACGAAGCGGGTGTAAAGGTCGTGGCAGTGCGCTACGGCTACGCGGCGGAGGGTGAGCTGGAAGAAGCCGGCGCGGACGTGATCGTTGATACGCAGGAAGATCTGAGAAAATACCTTCTGGAATAAAAAACCTCATGCTTCATCTACTGTCAATAAATGTGGATGAAGCATGAGGATTTTTATACTGTTTTTCCGGGAAAGCTTCTTATGTTATGTAAGCGTCAAACAAGGCTCGAATTAACGAGCCTCATTTGGAAAGTTAGCAAGGACAATAACGGCCTTAGAAAAGGCGGTCCAATCCAAAGCCTGACCACAGTGGTCACAGAAGCGTTGGTATTCGCGTTCCATCGGCAAG
>JAZLGK010000206.1:0-46319 GCA_045616265.1 Candidatus Limivicinus sp.
ATACACAAAGTATTCCTGCGAAAAAATGCCTTCATCATAAGTGAGCGTCCAAATCTTCGATTTGGCTTACGCGAACTTATGCAAAGCTGAACCCATTTTCTCTCGCCATCTGCTCTTGCCGCATTATGCGGTATTGCCCAAGACATTTGGTGTCTTGTTTTAATAGCCGCTGGGACTCGCCAAGAGCCTCGCTGCGCTCGGTTGCTCGCTTCCATGGCGCCTGCGGGCGCACACTCAGCGGCGTAGTTTTCGTATGAGACGCCTTTTGAAGTATTTACTATGCATAAGTTCGAGCAACCAAATCAAAGATTTGGGCTCTCACTTAAACCGCGCAAAGCGCGTAGCGAAGCGGCCGAGCGCTAGTGAATGACATGCCGGGGGCATGTCAGAGCCGCGAGGTGACCGAGCTGCAGCGAGAAGCTTGAATGCTTCAAAAGCTCTGATTAAAAATGTCTATTTTTAATCAGAAATGAGTATGAAAGGCACGTAAAAAAACCGCAGGTCCGAAAAACGAAAAAGAACCGGTAGTTTTCTTTTGCCGTAAAATATTACTGAATCCAGAATGAGGTTTATATGAAAAAGAAGATTTCCCTTCTGCTTGCAGCAGTGATGATCTGCTCGCTGCTTGCCTCCTGCGGAATTGAAAGTTCCGTACAGATCAATACCGATTTTGTTAAGCTTTCCGAGCATGTGACGACCGATATGTACTCCGCGGATTATTGGGTCAGAAAAGACAGCAAACCGTGGCTCACGTTAGACAGGATCAAAGAAATCAACGCGCTCAACGAAAAGGCTGTCGGCGTGAACGGGAAAGCTCTCTCTCTGACAGAGCTGGACAAAGAGATCACCGCCGACGATCTCCGTGCCACCCTGCAGGAGTTGGCGGACAGCGTGACCGACGTGGAGGGATTTCTGCACGGCAAGCCCATCGACAGCGACTACTGGCAGGAGGCGATCGCCAATTCCAATATGGACGGCGTTCCCGACAAGCTGAAGATCCGTTACGGCTTTTCTGTGGAGCGCGCCTCCCTGCGGCTTTTCCCCTGCGAGGACTTCATCGGTGAGACCGAGACAGATCTTTTCTACGACGAAATGCTCATGAGCGAATTTTTGCCCTATATGCCCCTTGTTATCACGCACGTAAGTGCCGATCACGAGTGGTACTTTGTATATATGTACGGCTTCGGCGGATGGATACAGAAGAAATACGTCGCCACCTGCGACAATCGGGAGGACTGGCTCGCTCGCCAGAATCCCGAGGACTTTCTGGTCGTCACCGGGCGGGAAATTCGCCTCAACAAAGACCGCGGCTGCGAAAAGCTCTCCAACCTGCTGCTGCCCATGGGCACGGTACTGCCCCTCGTCAGACCGGAGGACGCCCCTGAGAGCATCGACGGGCGCTACAGCTACAACAGCTACATAGTCAGGCTCCCGATCCGCTCCGGTACGGGACACATCGAAGACCGTTACGCGCTGATCGCCTCTTCGGAGGATGTTTCCGTCGGCTATCTGCCCTACACCGGCAAAGCGGTGATCGAGCTTGCCCTCAAGCGTCTCGGTGACCGTTACGGCTGGGGCGGACTGGATTACTCGCAGGACTGCTCCGGCATGGTGCGGGAGATCTACTCCTGTTTCGGTTTCTTCATGCCGTGCACCACCTGGCCGCAGTCAGAAATGAAGGGGGCTGAGCGCGTTGACTTCACCGATATGACAGACGTTGAGAGACTGAATGTTCTGAAAAAGCTCCCGGCGGGTACGATGCTCCACTTCCCGGGACACGTCATGCTCTATCTCGGCATGAAAGATAAGCGCCCCTACGTTATCAGCGCGGTCGGCAGCTTTTGTCCGGAGAGTCTGGAGGTCGGCACGGTGCAGTCCATCAACACCGTTGTCATCAACGATCTCTATATCCACCGCCGCAACGGCACGAGCTGGCTGGAAAACCTGAGCGGTGCGGTTGTGTTCCGATAAATTGACAGCAGGACAAGTAGGGGCGGTTCTCAATGGCACCATTTTGCCACTGAGAACCGCCCCTACTGTCAGTCCCTACATCACTAATCTTCGTTTATTTCCCGAATCACATTCAGCTGGCGCTCGAGACCGGAGAAAACCACCGTCTTTCCCAAAACAATCGGCTCTTCGGGTGTTCGGCCGCTGGCGATCGCACGCAGGAAATCGACGGACTTCTCAAGTACCCTGATCCACTTGTTTGTCAGCACGTACAAAATAGCGAAGACAGAGATGATGACGGCGATCATCACAAGGTCGTTGTTATATTCCGCGTCTTTTGCCTGCGCGGTAAGGCTGTCCATAGGATGGTACAGCTCGATAATACCCACGCCGCTTTCCCACATATCTTTTCCAAAGGACATACAGAAATGATAGCAGGACTCACCGTTCCACTCGGCTTCTTCATAGAACGTATGATCCTCGTCCGTTAAGACCTTAGCGACAAGCTCGCTGTCCAGCGTTTCCCCGCACATTTTGACCGGACCGGTTTCGCCCGCGCTGTGACATACGGCCACATAGTCCATACCGTCGTATTGCGCGGCTATTTCAGGGGAGAGATCGGAAGCGGACACATAGATCGTGCTTTCGTATATCATTTCCTCTTTCGGGAAAAAGATCCGTTTGGCGTTTTTCTCTGTTCCGTCGCCGACCGGTATCTCTCCCTTATACAAGGTTCCGTCCTGTATATACCAGTCGCCGTCATTGATCATATTGCTGCAATCATCCAGCATATAGAACGAGATGTACGTCATCATTTTGTGCTCAACCGCAGTGGATGTGTCGCTCATGCTGCGAAGAGAGAACATGAGAACAACGATCGCCAGCGTGCAGTAAATGATCAGAATAACGGAATTTACAACATCAAAATGCGACAAAGCCTTTTTTCTCGCCGTCTGAAGTCTTTCCACATCCTCTTTGCGGTACCACAGGAGAGACGCGCGCAGATTAAGCCGATAGAATATCCACGACCACAGAAAACCGAAGGAAGGAATGACGACGAGCGCGAATACAAAGTACCAAAGGAAATTGTTTTCAAAGTCAAGGAACGAGTAAGGAATCAGCGACTGGGGAAGAATGCCGAGCTTTATGGCGTTGACGACCCCGAGACCGTACACTCCGATGGGGATCGCGCCGACGAGAAGCTTCCCGGGCTTGAGAATGCCGCAGGGCTTTTCAAAGAAGATAAAACGCGGCACTGCCAGCAGCGGAATTGCCACGTGCAGGCAGAACATATGATAAGGCGATATCGTGGGATCATCCGGGAAAAACGGCAGAAGTCCGGCCATAACAACGATGAAAATAACAGACTCCGTAACGGCCGAGGCAAGCTGCAGGAAGAACATCCTGCGGCTTTCGTTTTCCCGGCCTTCCGACAGCTCGCGGATGTTCACAATCACAGCTATTACGGAAATGACCGTTGTGAAAAGGTTCCCGTCAAAGGTAAAAAAGCGGAACGCAACAAAGCTTTCCTTGCAGAAAAAGATGAACAGGGAAGAGATACCAAGAGCCGAGATAAGAATATTGAGCGCAAGATTCAACTGTTTCTTTTTTCGGAGTAAGCTGTTATCTTTCAGGCTTATTGTCTCTGTTCTGCTCATGGTTTTTTCTCCAAGTGTTAGTAGTGTCAGAGTTGTCGGGAAAGCGTTCCCGAAAAATCCATATAGCGATTTATACCCGATTTAATATACTCTCAAGAAGTGTCCAGACCTTCCCGCAGGTTTCAATTTCCAAAGCTTCCTGAACGGAATGCGGCGCGGTGATCGTCGGCCCTATGGCGATGATGTCCATTTCCGGGTTATACTGCGAAAAGACGCCGCATTCCAGACCCGCATGGATAGCGATTACATCGAGCTCGGCGGAAAAGAGCTCCCGGTAAGCTTCCTCGGCAATCTTTTGGAGACGGCTGTCTTCCATATTATATAACGAAAAATGAAAAAGTCCACTAATTTAACCCCGGGAACCATTGAGAAGCATCCCCAATGACACGGTTTTTTACTCTATCTCCACCGTCATGGTATTACCATAGCTCTTCCCGGCGGCGAGATGAATGATATGCTCCTGCGTTTCAATGTCCTCTATGTAGGTGCTGTGAGAGGGGAGAGAGACCCACGGCTCGATGCAGACGTAGGGCGCATCGGTCTTTACCGCGTGCCAGAAGCCGACAAAGGGCGTGTCCGGGAAGCTGACCTTGACGCTGTGCGCGGAAACATTGCTCTTTATGCTGACGGCGCGGGGCATACCGTATAGAACAACGGCATCCCCGTCAAAAAGCTCGTGCCGCAGAGGAATACGTTTGCCGTCCTCTAAAGAGTAGGGGAGCATCCTGCCTGTAATGCGGTAATTCGTCAGATCAATCTCCACACGCTCCGGTTTGCTCTCCGCGTCAAATTCCAGACGCCAGTCCTCAAATTTCCCCTCGCCGCGCAGCGGAACATTGAAACCCGGGTGTCCGCCGAGTCCGAAGAACATTTCATTTTCGCCCTTGTTGTCAACAGTGCATTTTTTTATTATTCTATTGCCGGAAAGCTCATAGCGGACGCGGAAATCAAACTCAAAGGGGTAAACTGCGCGGGTTGCGTCATTGGAGCGGAGCAGGAAAGTCACAGCTTCCCCGCTTTGCTTTTCAACTTCAAATTCCGCATCCTTGGCAAAGCCGTGAATGGGCAGGGAATATTTCCTGCCTTTATAGATATACTGTCCGTCCGTGAGCCGACCCACGTAGGGGAAGAGATTGTGATCCCGACTTGCCCAGTATTTTCCGTCACCCTGCCACAGATATTCCGTCCCGTCCGAAATTATACTGTGAAAAACCGCTCCGACACTGTCCAGTATAACGGTGAGTTTATCGTTTTTTATCGTTGCAAGTGCCATAATGTGCCCTCTTTTTCCTGTTTGATATATTAAGGCAATACCGCACAATACGTCTGCGGCAGCTGACGGATAAAATGTGCCCTGCTTTTGCCATTTTTTCTTGCAATACACAAAGTATTCCTGCAAAAAAAAGCCTTCAGCAGAACCCATTTTCTTAAGTGAGCGTCCAAATCTTTGATTTGTCTTACGCGAACTTATGCTGTGCACTCGCCGTCTGCTCTTGCCGCATTATGCGGTATTGCTTTCATTATAAATTGCTCTGTTGAAAAATGCAATATCTGACAAGTTGCACAAAAACAGACGGCGCATATTGTGCACAACTGTCAAAGGTGGAGAAACGAAAATAGTGCTTGCGTTTATAAGGAATGATGTTATAATAGCACATGGAAAACAGATTTTTAAGCGCGGTACAGAGAGACCGGCAAGATCGTTCATATAGATGCACCTCACTATAGGTGCGCTCTGTCGTGTCTTGCCGTAAAAAAGGTAAGGCATTTTTTGTTTTCGATTGAAAAGCTAAAGCATTTCAATCGAGAACTCGCGCTTATCGCACGCCCTTAGGTCGTTTGGTCGGCGCGAGAGGTTCGCTTTGCTCACCTTAGTGTGTTTTTCCCGCAGCGAAGCCGTGGGAAAAACGATTGAATTTATTATTGCTGCCGGTTTTTGAGGAAAAGGAGGGTGCCGCATGAAGTTAAAGTCCCAGCTCATGGACGAAGCCGCGATGAACAGAGCTCTTATGCGTATCTCCCATGAGATCGCCGAGAAGAACAAGGGTGTTGAGAATGTTGTCCTTGTCGGCATCCGCAGAAGAGGGGAGCCTCTCGCCGAAAAGATCTGTGAGAATATAGAGAAGATCGAGGGAACGACCGTCCCGGTGGGAAGCATCGACATAGGTTTCTACCGCGACGATCTCACCGAGGTCTGGGCTGACCCGAAAGTCCGCAAAACCGAGCTTCCCTTTGAAGTGACCGGGCGGGATGTGGTGCTGTGTGACGATGTGCTTTTCACCGGCCGCACTGCGAGAGCCGCGATAGAGGCTGTTTTCTCCTGCGGGAGACCGAACAGCATTCAGTTTGCCGTTCTGGTGGACAGAGGTCACAGGGAGCTTCCCATCCGGGCGGATTTCGTCGGCAAAAATGTCCCTACTTCCAGAAGTGAAATGATCGAAGTCCGTCTGCCGGAGTACGATAATGAGACCGGCGTCTATCTCATGGATCTGGAAAAATAATGTTAACTCACGGCAAAGCCGTTGGTTATGGTAAACGATGACTAATTCGGCAAGAGCAGGCTGCGAGAGAATTTGGGATCAGATGAAGGCATTTTTTCGCAGGAATACTTTGTGTATTTCAAGAAGAAATGACAAAATCTGAGCTCAGATTATCCGCAGGATGCCGAAGGTGAATTAATCAGCGTTTACCCATCAATTAAATACTTACAGAGAGAGGTAAATTGAGAATGAATCTTGTTTACGGCATTAAAGACAAGCCCAAATTCGCTCAGGTAGTCCTGTTTGCACTTCAGCAGCTCCTTGCCATCATGGCAGCAACCATCGCCGTCCCCGCGATCATCGGCAACGGTCTGAGCGCATCCGCCGCCATGTTCGGCGCCGGCGTCGGCACTATCGTGTACCTTCTGTTCACAAAGAGCTGCAGTCCTGTGTTCCTCGGCTCCTCCTTCGCATTCATCGGCTCCATGTTCTCCGCGTTCGGTGGCGCGGCTTCGGTCTCCGTCGGCTATGCCGGTCTTATCCTCGGCGCTGTGTTCGCGGGTCTTGTCTATGTGATCATTGCCATCGTCGTAAAGTTCTGCGGCGTCGAGTGGATCTCTAAGCTCATGCCCCCCGTGGTTATCGGTCCCACGGTCGCCATCATCGGTCTGTCCCTCGCAGGCAATGCCATCGGCGATCTGATGACCTCTAAGACCGAAGGCGGCAGCGTGTACGTCGCTCTGATCTGCGGCCTTGTCGCTCTCGGCGTCACCATGTACGTGTCCACCTACGGCAAGAAGATGATGAAGCTTATCCCGTTCATTATCGGCATCCTCGCAGGTTATCTTGTCGCCTCCGTTTTCGCTCTCATCGGAAAGGTCAGCGGCAACGCAGCCTTAACCGTTATCGACTACTCCGCACTTAAAGATATGGGTTCCGTTATCGCTCTGCCTGACTTCACCTTCCTCAAGGCAGACTGGAGCGGCGTTGACGGCGCATATCTGCTGACCATCTTTGTCGCATACGTCCCCGTTGCCTTCGTTGTCTTCGCCGAGCACCTTGCAGACCACAAGAACCTCTCCACCATCATCGGTGTAAACCTCCTTGAGGAGCCCGGTCTGACCCGCACCCTTTTAGGTGACGGTATCGGCTCCATCGTCGGCACCTTCTTCGGCGGCTGCCCCAACACCACCTACGGCGAATCCATCGCCTGCGTCGCCATCACGAGAAACGCTTCCACCGTCTCCATCTGGGGCGCGGCTTTCGCCTGCATCCTCTTCTCCATGATCACTCCTCTTGTGTGCTTCCTGGAGACTATCCCCTCCTGCGTCATGGGCGGCGTGTGCATCGCTCTGTACGGCTTCATCTCCGCCTCCGGTTTGAAGATGTTCCAGAATGTTGACCTCAACAAGAACCGCAACCTCTTTACCGCCTCCGTGATCTTCATCGTCGGCGTCGGCGGCATGACCGTATCCTTCGGCGCGGTCGAGATCAGAACCGTTGCCTGCGCTCTGATCCTCGGTATCCTCACCAATGTGATGCTCTCCAAGGAAGTCGACGGGGAAGAAGCAAAGTAATAACTGACAGCAAACAGAAGCATAAGGGAGTGCGCAGACAGAACGCACTCCCTTATGCTATTATCTGATCGTAAAATTTTGCAATATATTTGCCGAGAAAATAGAAAATAACTCTTGAATTGCACAAAAGGATATGATATACTCAATAAGCTGTTATTTTGCACTACATCGAAAGGATTGAGATAAATGTCTACTCTTACTGTCATTCTTACCATTCTTCAGGTCCTGTCCGGTCTTGCTGTCACTGCTATTGTGCTTATGCAGAGCGGAAAGAGTGCAGGCCTCTCCGGCGCTGTCGGCGGCGGTGCAGATACCTTTTTCTCCAAGGGCAAGGCAAAGACACTGGATGCAAAGCTCGCCAAGGCAACCAAGTGGTTCGCTCTCGCTTTTGCACTCCTCACCCTTATTCTTAACCTGATCTGATCTTAAGATAACCCAAAGGCTCCGATGGATGTTCACCGGAGCCTTTTGTACTTTTACGCTCTATAAGAGGAAATACCATGACGAACAGAAAAAAATATGACCTGGCGATGCTGCTCTGCTTTGCTGTGTGCGCCGTTTTTATGTGTCTGAAAGCACCGCACGGTCTTTTTACATCGGATGAGGCTATTTATCTTGCCATACCGTACAGAATGATGCAGGGTGACCGGCTGATCGTACATGAATGGAACAGCATTCAGATCTATTCGATGCTGATCTATCCGCTCTATTCCCTGTATATCAGGCTTGCCGGCACAATGGACGGGATCCTGCTGAACTTTCGCTTCTTCTATGTGATATTTCAGCTGCTGATCGGAGCCTGTATTTATTTTATGCTCAGAAAAAGCTCCGGAGCGGGTGCCATCGCTGCCAGTGTTATTTATATGCTGTATTCTCCGTTTAATCTTATGACACTGTCCTATAACACGGTGGGCATCGGTATGCTGACAGTATGTCTTCTGACAGCGGCTTACGGAAAAAGTGTTTTTTCCCGTATAGCGGTCGGACTGACTTTCTCGGCGGTGATCCTCTGTAATCCGTATACAGCGGTTTTTTACTGCCTATATGCGGCGTGCACTTTTTATTTTCTTGTATCCAAAAAGAAAAATATGCCGGATTTATTCAGATGGAAGAGCTTTCTTACCGTCACCGCGGCGGCCGCTGCCGTAGGGATCACGGTCGGACTTTATATGTTCCGGGGCCTTGATCTCAATACGATCAAAAGCAATCTCTGGTGTATTCTTTATGACGACGTGGAGAATACGCAGGAGGGTCTGGGACAGGCGATGCTCCGGTATTTCAAATTGCTCTTTACGCATTCAAGGGTATCGGCCTGTGTCTTTTCGGCGGCCGCGCTGCTGCTGCTGCTTTATGCGGCTGACAAAAAACGTGCGGAGCATAAGAATGCGTACCGGATCGCCGCGGCGCTGCTGTCGGTTTTTTATCTTGCCTGTGAGATGGTTACAACGGCGTATATCAATCTCCTTATGGTGCCGATGATCATAGCGGGGCTCTTTTCCTATCTTCTGGGAGACAGAAAGGAAAAAAGGCTGTTCCTCTCTCTGTATCTGGGAGGCATTCTATACAGTATGTGTATGAACCTCGCTTCCAATACTCAATACTTTGCCATCTCCAGCGGACTTTCGCTCACCTGCACGGCAAGTATGTTCTTTATCATGAAGGATTTTGCCGAAATGAAAAAGACGGAACCGGGAGAAAAAGCCGCCGCCGCTTTCTGTATCGTGTGTTTTGCCGCGCAGCTTGCACTCATGGGAGCCTGCCGCTGTTCGCAGTGCTTTTCTGACTCACCTGTGCGGGAACATGATTATACAGTGGAGAGCGGAATTGCAAAGGGGCTGAAGACCACGGAGGAAACGGCGGAAAGAAATTACTATGCGATCCTGCGGGACACAGAAGCGCTCCGACAGTCGGAAGGGAAAAATGTTGTATATTTTGCAAACAGCCCCTGGCTCTACCTGCTCGATGAAAAACGAAACGGCGCAAGCAGCCCGTGGAACTCTCTTTCCGACCCGATGTTCGAATTGAAAAAGATCGAGGATTACTGGAGAGCAAATCCGGACAAGGTGCCGGAAAAAATGTATCTGCCGAAAAGCTGCTGGGCGCTTCCGATGCTCCTTGACGGCCTGAAAGAAAGCTTCCCGGTACAGACAGAAACAGAACTCGGATATATTGTCAGCCGATAAAAAACCGCCTCCGGAATCTGAAAAGAACCCGGAGGCGGAAAACTATATAATCAGGGAAGGCTTCTTATGCTTCGCCGCGCTCGCGGAGTGCGTCCTTGCGGCTAAGGTCGATGCCCTTGGGGCCGACGTTCATGACCTTAACCCAGGTCATATCGCCGATCTTGAGGACGTCTTCGACCTTCTCGGTGCGCTTGAACTCAAGGTCCTTGATCTTGATAAGACCGTCCTTGCCGGGAGCCAGCTCCACCCAGGCACCGAAATCGGAGCGGATGTTGGAGACCTTGCCGTAGTACAGAGCGCCGACTTCGGGCTCGAAGACGATCTGCTCGATGGTCTTGCGGGCGGCACGGCAGGCTTCGATATCGGAGGAGGCAATGAAGATGTTACCGTCGTCGCTGATGTCGATCTTGCAGCCGGTGTCGGCAGTGATCTTCTGGATGACCTTTCCGCCGGAGCCGATGACTTCGCGGATCTTGTCGGGATTGATCTGCATCTGGATCATCTTGGGAGCGGTCTTTGCCAGCTCCTTGCGAGGCTCGGCAATGGCCTTGAGCATGATCTCGTCGAGGATCTGGAAGCGGGCTTCCTTCGTGATGGCGAAGGCTTCCTTAACGATCTCGTGCTTGAGACCGTCGTTCTTGAGGTCCATCTGGATGGCGGTGATACCCTGCTTGGTACCTGCCACCTTGAAGTCCATCTCGCCGTGGAAGTCTTCCACGCCCTGAATGTCGATGAAGGTGGTGAAGTCATCGCCGTCCTGAATGAGGCCGCAGGAGATACCGGCAACGGGCGCCTTGAGGGGAACGCCTGCGTCCATGAGAGCGAGGGTACTGCCGCAGATGGAACCCTGAGAGGTGGAACCGTTGGAAGAGAGAACTTCGGAAACTACGCGGATGGCATAGGGGAAATCTTCCACGGAGGGGATGACGGCTTCGAGAGCTTTTTCGACCAGAGCGCCGTGGCCATACTCACGTCTGCCGGTGGAGCGGCTGGCACGGGCTTCGCCGGTGGAGTAAGAAGGCATATTGTAGTGATGCATGAAGCGTTTCTCTTCCTCTTCCCAGATGGTGTCGAGCTTCTGAGCATCGGCAAGGGTGGAGAGAGTGGCAATGGACAGTACCTGTGTCTGACCGCGGGTAAAGAGGCCGGAACCGTGGACAACGGGCAGAACACCGACTTCCGAAGCGAGAGGTCTGATCTCATTCATGGCGCGACCGTCAACACGCTTGCCGGCCAGCAGCCACTTTTTAACGACCTTCTTCTGAAGCTTGTAGAGAATTTCCTCCATGTAGTTCATGAGGTCGGGATGCTCTTCGCCGTACTTTTCCTCGACCATGGAGACCCAGTCGTTTACACGTGCTTCGCGGACGTTTTTGTCGTCGGTATCCATGCAGTATTCCATGGACTCAAATTCATTTGCAACGAGCTTTTCGAACAGCTCTTCATCAAAGGAGGCGTGCTCATACTCAAACTTGGGCTTGCCGATCTCTTCGACCATTCTGTCAATGAGATCGAGAACGGGCTGGAGATGCTCGTGAGCCTGCACGATGCCCTCGTACATGACGTCATCGGGAACCTGATCGGCCTCGGACTCGATCATGACGATCTTCTTATGGGTGGCGGCGATGGTGGTGGTCATGCGATTTGTCTCGCGCTCTTTCTGCGTGGGGTTGAAGAGATATTTCTCACCGTCCCAGCCGAGGACAATACCGGCGATGGGACCGTTGAAGGGAACATCGGAAATGGAAACGGCGGCGGAAGCGCCGATCATAGCGGTGATCTCGGGGGAGCAGTCACGGTCAACGGACAGGACTTCACAGGCGATGACGACGTCGTTGCGCAGGTCGGTGGGGAAGAGGGGGCGCATGGGACGGTCGATCAGGCGGCTTGCCAGAACAGCGGGAAGACTGGGCTTGCCCTCGCGGCGCATGAAGCTGCCGGGAATGCGGCCGACGGCGTAGAGCTTTTCATTGAAGTCTACGGCGAGAGGGAAGTAATCAATGCCATCCTTGGGACGGGCGGAAGCGGTGCAGGTGACGAGAACGGTGGTCTCACCGTACTTTACGAGAACTGCGGCGTTGCAGAGCTCTGCCAGCTTGCCGACTTCCATGGAGAGGGGACGGCCTTCAAACATCATTTCGAACTTCTTGTAGTTGGGAAACTGCTTGTTGGTGATGATCATATTTTTCTCCTTATTCTTTTATCGTTTCACTTTCCGACACTCAGTACTTAGAAAAAGGATTCGATACAGATGTAGGGGAAGCTATCAGCTTCCCGCCGATCACAGAGCCGCACAAGGCGGGCGGATGGTATCCGCCCCTACACATGGGAGCGTGGAACGTAATCCCTTTTCTAAATACTAAGCAAATCGGAAAGTGTTAAACTGCAAAAAATATGGAGAGACAGTATTCACTTGTCTCTCCACAAAAACCTTCATAATCCTCGGAAAAGCTGAAATTACTTGCGGATGTTCAGCTTTGCAATGATTGCACGGTAACGCTCGATATCCTTCTTGGCCATGTAGTCGAGAAGGCGGCGACGCTTACCGACCATTTTGTACATACCAAGACGGCTGTGGTCATCATTGGGATGAGATTTGAGATGCTCGGTGAGCTCACGGATACGCTGAGTCAGAATAGCGACCTGAACTTCGGGAGAACCGGTGTCGCCCTCGTGCAGAGCGTTTTCGGAGATGACCTGCGTTTTGACTTCTTTTGTAATCATGGAATTATACCCCTTTCGTAAATGTTCTATACCCTGCGTCCAAGCCATGGGCAGAAAGGACACCGCATAAGCGGCATGAACCCCACAGCATAGATCGCGGGCGCGTACCTTTGTATAATAGCACTGCAAATACCCGCTGTCAAGCTTTATTGTAAGTATTCACGTGCAGTTTTGTAAGTATTCACGTGCAGTTTTACGAATTTTACAAATAGAATGCAGTTTGAAACCATATAAAGCGAGCTTTATCAGCAGGCTATCATATTGATGTATTTGTTGTTGGCTTTCTTCGCCGCAGCGGAGAGCGCCGCGCAGAGCGCACAGACCAGCACGAAACGAAAAGCCGAGGGAGGCGCCGCATGAAAGACACGCTCGAATACAGCATTGACGGCTATGATCAGCGCCGGATGAATATAATACGAAAGACCCGCAAAATACCTGCATTTTTCTGCCGCTTTCCGCTTTTCCGGCATCGGATGCTCATTGAGGAAAAGCAGCAGAGAAGCCGACACGAAATATTGCCCGAAAAAGACGGTCGGAACCCCGACACACTTATATGTGAGCAAAGCAATTTCCAAAGTATAGAGAACGATACTGACTGCAAAGATCACTGTGCTGTTTTTTCGCAGGAAATTTTCCTTTTTTGTCAGCATCCTTACAAGATATCCGCCGCAGAAATACGGGAAGCCTATAAAAAGAATCCTTTTGACCGCGATCATATCCAATACCGGCGGAATTTTTGCCTGTATCTCCGCAATGTTGAACAGCCAGGAATAGCTCATCTGAATAACGGCGCAGACGAACATTAGAAACGGCAGAAACAGCAGAAGCTTATTGGCTCTGAGCTTGAAAAAAACGGCAGTGATAGCAGCAGATATCATCATAGCAGGGAAAAACCAGAAATGATATGCAGTGCCCGAAATCAGAAAGCGGATTACACAGCTTTTCAGAAAACTCGCAATGTCGTTTGTTCCGACCGTGATAAAATCAATGGAAAAATAGAGAACGCTCCATATCGCATAAGGAATAACGATCCTCTTGAGGTATGGAAGCAGAGCCTTTTTCCCCTTGAGAAGATTCCCGGTGAAGAAAAAGCCCGCAGTCATGGAAAAGAAAGCAACGGGTATATTTGTGACAGAATGATTTACACGTTGGAGAGTCCGAATTCCGAGATCCCACAGAGGATCGGCATGATTCGATATCACAAGAAGAGCGAATACACAGCGGGCAATATCAATGGAACAGTTGCGCCCGTTGGAGACAGGGCTTTCACTCCTCTCAGCAGTTAAAGCCGTCATTCAGGTTTCTCCGTTTTTTAATCGTTCTTTTCATCGGTTTCTTCACCTGCTGTACGCTGTGCGTTTTCCGCCTCCATAGCCAGCTTGACGATACGGCTTGTACCGAGTCTGTCCGCGCCGAGGGCGATAAAGTCCTCCGCATCCTGAAGGCTGGAAATGCCGCCCGCAGCCTTGACCCGCAGGGTACTGACAGAGTTTTCGCGCATAAGCTTCACATCCTCCCGGGTCGCTCCGCCTTTGGAGAAGCCGGTGGAGGTCTTGATGTAGTCCGCGCCGCTGTCAGAGACGATCCTGCAGAGCTTCACCTTTTCCTCGTCCGTAAGCAGGCAGCACTCAATGATGACTTTGAGCACCTGACCGATCGTGACCTTGCGGATCTCCCGGATCTCTCTGGCGATCGCATCCCACTGCCCGTCCTTGACCATAGAAAGGTTGATGACCATATCGATCTCGTCCGCGCCGTTCTTTACCGCGTCCTGCGCCTCAAAGACCTTAGCGGCGGTCGTCATATAGCCGTTGGGGAAGCCGATGACGGTGCAGATTTTCACCTTACCTTCCACATAGCGCTTTGCGCCGTACACGTGACAGGGCGGGATGCAGACGCTGGCACAGTGATACCGAATCGCCTGATCGCAGAGTGTACGTATTTCCGAAGCAGTGCAGTCTACCCGCAGCAGAGTATGGTCGCATTTTCTGAGTATTTCGCCGATATCCATTTATTGATCTCCCCATTTCCCGATTTTTCATCGTTTTGTTGTTTTTATTATACCTGTTTTCACAGTCATATTCAAGTCAGGAGTGTGAATAGATTTAGATAACTTCACTTAAAGGACGGGACTTGAATGGACATGACATATGAAAACAACAGTGTACTGCTCTGCGGTCACATGGCGGATAGACCCTGCTATTCCCACTCCAGCCGCGGACAGGATTTTTTGAGCTTTCCTCTGGAAATACCGCGCCTTTCCGGAAACTGCGATACGCTCAACATTCTCGTGCGGCCAAAGCAGCTTGAGAATACATCCGCAGAAAGCGGTGACAAGCTCTATGTCACCGGGCAGCTCCGCACATTCAATAACCGGAAAAAGGAGGGGGCAAAGCTTGTGATCACCGTGCTGGCAAGAGAAATAGAGCTTGCCGAAAGCGAGTATCAAAACAGCATTCTGCTCCACGGGACGCTGTGCAAAAAACCGAATCTCCGCTGCACACCCATGGGAAGAGAAATATGCGACCTGATGCTTGCCGTCAACCGACGCTACGGAAGGTCGGACTACATCCCCTGCATCTGCTGGGGTAATCTCGCCAGAGCCGCCGCTGACTGGGATGTAGGTACAAAACTGAGTATTGAAGGCAGAGTTCAGAGCCGCAAATACATAAAGCTGATCGATTCCGTGCCGTATGAAAAGACAGCCTACGAGGTCTCAGTGACGGAAGCGAGGGAAGAGTGCGGAGTGGAAGCGGAGCTTTCATAGTAAATCCCCATGCGCAAAAATGCGCACCACCATAAATGAAAGCCAATCGCGCATGGGGATTTTTTCGCATCCGTTTCGGTTGCCTCGCTGTGCGCCCACAGGCACCATGCAAGCGAGCAACCGAGCGCAGCGAGGCACTTGGCGAGTCGCATGTGCGCCCGCAGGCGCCATGCAAGCGAGCAACCGAGCGCAGCGAGGCACTTGGCGAGTCGCAAAGAGGCGAGAAACGGGCGATTATAATAATCACTATGGAAGCGGAGCTTTCATAGTAAATTCTGACTTTCTCCGATCGGTTCGCCATATTTTACGGGGACTTCTCGGCCGTCGGCGAGCTTTTCCGCAAGCTCCGTGAAAAGCCTGACGCGCTCTTTTTCAAAGAGCATCACGATCGTCGAGCCGCAGAGCTCAAAACGCCCCATCTCTTTTCCCTTCTCCACACGGCAGTTTTCAAAGGCGTTTACGATCCCGCCGACCGCCACGGCGCCCACTTCGATCTGCGCGACCGTTCCGAAACGGTCGGTATCCATGACCGTGCAGACGCGCCGGTTGAGACGGTAGACCGGATAATGCAGGCAGGCAATAGGCTGTACGCTGTGGAGCTGCCCTTCAAAGAAGCGGTTTTCATGCACATAGGCGCTGTCAATAAAGCAGTAGCGGTGATAGTCCTGCGCCCGGAGACGGAAGATAAGGCAGGTACCGCCGATGAACTTTTCCGCCGTTTTTTCATCTTGCAAAAGATCGGATATGCGATAGAGCGAATCTTTTATTCTGAACGCACTGTCGGCGTTTATCGGGAAAGAGCTCACAAGTCCGTCACAGGGGCTTATAAGATGAGAGGGGTCTGCGTCAAAGGCAGGCTCTTTTCTTTTCCGGATGAAAAAGTCCGAAAAGCTGCGGTAGTTTTCATCCTCGTATTCCGACAGATCTATGCCGTATTTTTTTATATATTTTCCTATCATCGGTTTAGAGAACGGAGAGCGGAGATACGCTGCCATGAGCTTTGGCAGCCCCGCTTTCAGCAGCATATTCAGGAGCGCACGTCCGGCGGAATGCCCGTAAAGGAAATTCATTGTTCCGTTTTCACTCATGCTTCTTCCTCCGATAAAGAATTTTCCTTCCCTCGAGGGAAAGTCCGATAAAATTCTACCACAAAAGCCCGCAAAGGTAAATTTGTGAAAAATGCACAAATTTTATTTAAAAATAATGCTTGATTTATTAAAAATACTATGCTACCATAAGCCACATTCAAAATTTCAGTACAGGAGGAAAACAATTTGGATAAAACCGACTGTATCCGAATCCGCGGACTGCGGCAGAACAATCTCAAAAATATTTCTCTCGACATTCCGAAAAACAGGATCGTCGTCTTTACCGGTGTATCCGGTTCGGGCAAGTCGAGCATCGTGTTCGACACGGTCGCAGCGGAAAGCCAACGCCAGATGAACGAGACCTACTCCGCCTGGGTGCGCGGCAGACTTCCGAAATACGAAAAGCCGGCGCTGGACAGTATTGAAAATCTCTCTGCTTCCGTTGTTGTCGATCAGACCCGTCTCGGCGGCAACGCCCGTTCCACTGTCGGAACCATCAGCGAGCTGTATGCCTCTCTTCGGCTTCTGTATTCAAGGATCGGCAAGCCGACCGTCGGTCCCGCGTCGTTCTTCTCCTTCAACGACCCCAACGGTATGTGCCCGAAGTGCAGCGGTATCGGCAAGGTGATGACAATCGACATTGAAGGGCGCATCGACCCGGATAAAACATGGAACGAAGGCATGGCCGACCTGCCCGCCTTCCACGTGGGCAACTGGTACTGGAAAAAGTACAGAGACTCCGGACTTTTCCCGCTTGATAAGAAATACCGCGATTTTACGCCGCAGGAGAAAAACCGTCTTCTCTACGGTGCGGACGAAAAGGGCGGCAGACAGCTCGATAAAAACGTGGAAGGCATTGAGACCTATCTTACACGGATGCTTTTACGGCGCGACACCGGAGAGCTGAGGGAGGCGTCGGTCACAAGACTGCTGAGTCTTCTGCATGAAGAAAAATGCCCTGTGTGTCACGGAAAACGCCTCAACCGTATGGCGCTTACCTCAAAAATCAACGGCTATACCATTGACGAGATGGCGGGCATGGAGTTCACGGTGCTCAGAAAGGTTCTGAGCGGCATAACGGAACCCTCTGTCCGGGGCGTTGTGGATTCGCTGATTCTGTCGCTCACAAGAATGATCGATATCGGACTTCCGTATCTTTCCATGGACAGAGAATCCTCCACCCTATCCGGCGGCGAAGCACAGAGACTCAAGCTGGTGCGCTATATGGGTTCTTCCCTCACCGGCATGACCTATATCTTCGACGAGCCCTCTACCGGGATGCATCCAAGGGACGTTTTCCGCATGGTGAAGCTGCTGCGGAGTCTGCGCGACAAGGGCAACACGGTGCTGGTCGTGGAGCATGACAAGGATATTATTTCCATCGCCGATGAGATCATCGACATCGGCCCTCTCGCCGGAAACGGCGGCGGGCAGGTGATGTTTCAGGGGAGCTTTGAAAAGCTGCTGCTCTGCGGCAGTCTCACCGGCAAAGCATTTTCCGGGGAGATACCGCTCAAAAAGAACGTAAGAACGCCCAGGGAGTTTCTGCCCGTCCGAAACGCCGCCGTGCACAATCTCAAAAATATTGACGTGGATATTCCGCTCAACGTGCTGACGGTCGTTACCGGCGTGGCAGGCAGCGGCAAATCCTCTCTCATCCGGGACGTGTTCGCAAGGGAATATGCCGAGCGCGTCGTGCCGGTCGATCAGTCCCCCATCACCGCCACAAACCGCTCGACTCCGGCGACCTTTCTCGGGATCTTTGACGAGATTCGCAAGCTTATGGCGAAGGAAAACGGCGTGGATGCCGGGCTTTTCTCCTTTAACTCCGAGGGCGCCTGCCCTGCCTGTCAGGGGAAAGGCTTCATCACGACCGAGCTCGTCTTCATGGATCCGGTGACGACAAAATGTGAGCTGTGCAGCGGGAAACGCTACTCCGCGAAGGCGCTGTCCTATACCTATAAGGGAAAAAGCATCGTGGATATTCTCCAAATGAGCGCCGGGGAAGCGCTGGATTTCTTTTCCGACAACCGGAAGATCCGAAAGGCGCTCGCGGCGCTGTGCGAGGTGGGACTTTCCTATCTCGCTATCGGTCAATCTTCCTCTACACTCTCGGGAGGGGAGAGACAGCGGCTGAAGCTGGCAAAGGAGCTCGATAAAAAGGGCAATATCTACATACTGGATGAGCCGACCACCGGTCTGCACGCCTCGGACATCGAAAGACTCATGGCGCTTTTCGATTCATTGGTGGACAGGGGGAACACGGTCATTATCATCGAACATAATCTGGATGTGATGAAACAGGCGGACTATATCATCGACGTCGGTCCCGACGGCGGGCGCTTCGGCGGAGAGATCGTCTACACCGGAACCCCGGAAAACATGGTGAAAAGCGCCGAGACGATCACGGCGAAGTGTCTGAAATACTCTACGGAAAACACAAAGCTTACGCCGGAGCAGTTCGAGGAGCTTACGAAGGGAAGAGACACGGACGATGAATTTCCGCTCATAAAGCCGGAAGACGGGGAGGATGAAGGAATGAAGCTTACTGAAATAGGTCACGCGAAATGCGAGAACGGTTATTTTCGGATCTTTCTGAATAATGAATACAAAGACGGACTGAAGGGACTGGAAGGTTTCAGTCATGTGCAGGTGCTGTGGTGGTTCAGCGGCTGCGATGACCCGGAGGACAGAAGCGTTCTGACACAGGACAAGCCATATAAAAAAGGCCCCGAAAAGCTCGGAACCTTTGCAACACGCGCCCCCGAGCGGCCGAATCCCATCGGCTGTTCGGTCTGTTCCGTTAAATCCGTTGATTCTGAAAACGGCGTGATCGATCTCACATATTTTGACGCCTTTACCGGAACACCCATTCTCGATATCAAGCCCTATCAGCCGAGTGCTGATAAGGTGGAAAGTCCCGCTGTGCCCGCATGGTGCGCTCACTGGCCGAAGAACTGCGAGGAAAGCGGCGAGTTTGACTGGGAGAAGGAGTTTAACTTTTAAGTAAGCGCTGATTAATTCACCTTCGGCAAGAGCTGCGGCGCAGTGACGGATGAGGTCTCTGCGCCGCAGCGCACCTTAAACATAGCAGAATGCCGAAGGTTTTTTACGAGAGACCTCATCCGCCCTTCGGGCACCTCTTGCCTTCAGCCTCCCCCGGAGGCTGCATACCCAAAGGGGAAGGCAAGAGAGTTCTTCTTTCGTTTATCGTGATGATTTTTTGGAAAAAAGCTACTTTGTCTACACTTTGAAAAGTAGACTTTGTCTGCTTTTTAATGAGAATCAGTATAAATCAATTCTTCAAAAGCTTTTCCAACGCGGCGAGTTTGAGGCTTACGCAGAAAATGCTCATGGCCTTGTCGAGCTCTTCAACGCACGGATAGGAGGGGGCGATGCGGATATTGGAGTCGTTGGGGTCGATGCCGTAGGGGTAGGTCGCGCCCGCGCCGGTCATGGTGACGCCCGCTTCCTTTGCCAGCGCCAAAGTACGCTTGGCAAGACCCGGGGCGGTGTTGACGGACACGAAGTAACCGCCGGTCGGTCTCTGCCAGTCTGCAATGCCTGTGGGGGCGATCTCCGTATCAAGATGCTCCAGTACGCACCGGAATTTCGGAGCTAGGACGGCGGCGTGCTTTTTCATCAGAGCGAGAGTGTTTTCTTTGTTCTTGAGGTATTTCACATGGCGGAGCTGGTTGACCTTATCATAAGAGATGACCTGCACCGTCAGGAGCTTCTGATAG
The DNA here is from genome assembly GCA_045616265.1 of Candidatus Limivicinus sp. Lineage (GTDB taxonomy): Bacteria > Bacillota > Clostridia > Oscillospirales > Oscillospiraceae > Limivicinus. Next base: position 20,171 of record JAZLGK010000206.1, read on the forward strand.
ACCTTGAGGTTATCCTCGGAACTCGCCATTACGGATATGCCCGCTCCGGGGAATGTCATCTTGGAGGTGGAAGCGTATTCATATACCATATTGGGATTTCCCGCCTCACGGCAGAGAGTGAGGATATCCTCAAAAGGTACAAATTCACCTTCAAACTCATGGACACAGTAGGCGTTGTCCCACATGAGCAGGAAATCCGGTGCGGCGGGCTTCATGGCGGCGATCCGGTGCACCGTCTCGGCGGAATATACGATGCCGTCGGGGTTTGAATACTTGGGAACGCACCACATACCCTTGACGGCGGGGTCTTTGATAAGCTCCTCTACCGTGTCCATATCGGGGCCGGCGGGAGTCATGGGAACGGTGATCAGCTCAAAACCGAAAGACTCCGTGACCTTAAAATGCCTGTCATAGCCGGGGGCGGGGCAGAGCCATTTCACCCTGTCCAGCTTATGCCACGGGCAGGGGGAATGATTGAGGCCGTGGGTAAAGGCCTTCGCAACCGTGTCATACATCAGATTTAAAGAAGAGTTGCCGCCGATGAGACATTCCTCCGGTCTGCACCCGAGGATATCCGCGAAAAGCTCCTTCGCCTCTTTGAGACCGGCAAGCTCACCGTAGTTTCTTGCTTCGACGCTTGTGCCGATAAAATCCTCCGGCGTAAGCACATTGAGCATATCGCTTACGATCTCAAGCTGTTCTCCGCCCGGTTTGCCGCGGGCCATGTTGAGCCTGAGTCCCTGTGCTTTGAGGTCTTCGTATTCTTTCAGACACAGGGAATATTCTTCCTCAAGCTGTGCCTTTGATGCGGATGAATAATCTGAGAGCATATAATATACCTCCTGACGGAATGAAATAAACTAATCGGAGTTCTTTTTCTTTTTATACGGCGGGATATAGCCGTTGAGGATCGCCCAGAGAATCGGGAGATACTTCTTTACGAAATATCCCAGTGTCAGTACGAGAATAAGCGTCAGTATCGGAGTGAGAATATAATCCGCAAGAGCCGCATACGCTGAGGTTCCGAACAGGATCAGAAATATCTTCTCTATGCACTCCAGCGGGAAATAGTGGGAAGAGTATATCCAGAAGCGGTAGCTGTTGAGCTTCTTTGACGTTTCGCCCATTTCCCTGTCGCTCATCAGCACCCAGACAGCCGGGTTGGCGGCCGTGAAAGTGAGCGCATACCAGACTCCGCCTCCCTGCAGCTCATACGACCGGCAGAAGATCATATACAGCAGCAACAGACCGGCCGCGCAGATGCGGGCGGTTTTGCTGTATCGGCGCATGAAAAGATCCTTCAGATGGATGGAGCAGTAGCCTGCCTCCATGAAAAATACAAGCGAAACCAAAGCGGTAAACCGGTCGGAATCTGTGAAGTAAACCGCCGCGATACTGCCCGCGATGGCGGCTATACCGATATATTTATTCTTTATCAGCAGATATATGCCCGGACTTAACAGCGTCAGAATGATCAGGTTCTTAATAAACCACATTGGTCCGTCTGCCGAACCGATAAGTCCTGTGTCAAGCCAGGAGCGGAGAGTCAAGCAATAGTCAGCGTCCGAATTGAGCCGCGACGCGATAAACGGGATCTGCCGGATCAATATGTTCATTGCCCATACGATCGTATTCCAGCCCAGCCACGGAATGAGCAGAGTGAAAACTCTGTTTTTCCATTTTCTCAGCGTATCGGAGAGACTGTAATCCCGGAAATACGAAAAACCGGAGAGGAAATAATACATCGGGATCATCAGCCCGAAAAGCACGAAACCTTTATGCTCTAAATGATAAACAAAAGCGGCAAAGCCTGTTGACATCTCCGTCAGGGAATAGACCTTCCAGTTCTGTGCGTGTCCCCAGACAACACCGAAAGAGAGAATAAACTTTATAAGATCCGATCTTCTTTTGAAAATTCCCTTCTGTTCTGTGGGAGTAAGCTCTACCATTTGTTTTCCACCTTTTCCGCAAATCCCGGAAAATCCCGGATGCTGATGACCTTGCCGTCATCCAGTACCGCTTTCCCGGTAAATCTTCCGAACACCTGATGCTGGTCGGATTTTATGAGCTTGACGTCGGTGCAGGAGGCTCTGTCCATCTGCGGAACAAAATCCATTTCAAACCGACCGTCATCGGAGGTAAATGTCCACGGAGAAAGAAAGTCCTTCTCATCGCCGGGAATATTGAATTTTACCTGACTTATTTTGTGTGCTTTCCCGTTATAGAAAAGCATATTTTCGCTGGCGGCGGAGGTATCTCCGAAGCCATAGCCTATATTCCAGCCGAAAGGTACGCCGTCCACCTGATAGGAGGCGCTGCCCCAGTACCATGTGTTGTGATATGTCCACACACCGCGTCCCCAGTCCAGCACGGCAAAGCTGTCGGCGGGGTCGAAGCTATAGGTTCTGCCGCCGTATTTCATTTTGCCCCGGGCGCGAAGGCAGTTTATTTTCTGATTGAAGTAGAAGTGACCGGGCTTATCAAACGGAGTGCAGATCACCATGCTCTCCTCCGGCTCGTCGAAAAGCTCCACGCTTCCGTCAAATGCTCCCGCCGGACCGAAACGATCCATGTGAGCCGTCAGAATACGTTTGCCACTGCCGTCGTTTTGAAAGCTTATGGCGTAGCCCCTGCCGCTATGCCCGGTATGGCCGATCCTGCTGGTTTCCGGCAGACCGATCTTCCCGAGAGGCAGAAGGCTCATGGGACTCTGCGTAATATTGAGACCTGTATTGAAATCAAGAAGCGATATGGAGTCAAGCCCCATATAGCCGTTGTCGTCCACGGTGAGCGCCATGGCATAGTGTCCGTTGCTTACAAGATAATAATCCCATTCCTTTATGCGCAGTGCGGATGCTCTGACCGCTTTTCTGCTGTATTTCGGCAGAAGCTTTTTCGCATAACCCGGCTCGGTCAGATCGCCGTTTTCATCAAGCAGAGGTATTTCCCGCGTGATCTCATGCTGCATGGCCCTTACTCCTTTGATTATTATTAACCGACTGATTATTAATCGACTGATTTTCCCGCTGAAGCGCCGGGAACGGTTTTGACCGTTCCAGACCGTACTTATCTGCGTCTCAGAAGCCGTATGTCCTGTCCGGCAAAGGGAAGATGCAGAAATTCCCCGATGATTCGTGAGGAGATCTGCGAGGTGTAGCGTTTTTTGATGTCCTCATCCATGAGATTGGTACTGATGATCATCCTTTTGCCGTTGACAAGGCGGGTATTGATGAGCATATACAGTGCGCTCAGCGTCATGGGCGTTACCATCTCCGTGCCGAGATCGTCCAGGATCATAAGGTCGCAGTCAAGCATCCGCTTTACGCGTTTGTCGGCGTCTTCTCCTTCCTCGGTATCGCGGCCGAATTTCTGCTTTTCAAAATACTCTATCGCATTGATCGTGGAATCATAGCATACGGAGCAGCCTTTGTCCGCGACACTGCGGGCAATACAGGCGGAGAGGTAGGTTTTGCCCAGCCCCGTATCACCCTGCATCAGAAGATCGGTCGAGACATTCGGGAAATTCTCCGCAAAGCGGCGGCATAACTCCAGCGTTTTCAACATCATCTGCCGAGGAATGACGTTATATTTCGGATCGATACTGTCGCTGTACAGCCGCAGGTCAAAATGCTCAAAGCTCTCGTCTCCGCGCTGAAGGAGCGTCCCCAGCTCCTTTGTAAGCTCCTTGTTGTAGAGCCGGTCGAGACATTCGCAAACGGCATCGTTATATACTCCGGTATCGGCACATTTTTTGCAGGTACAGATGTCATCGAGATAATCCAACGGAAAGCCGTTTTCGGTGAGAAGCTCCGCCCGCTCTGCCTGCAATGCAAGATTTGCTCTTTCCAGCTCCTTTACCCGCTCTTTTACATCCGGTCTTTTTGCAATGGTGATCCGCACAAGATCGGTCATCTGAGCGCGCATACAGCTGTCGATGCTCTGAATACGCGGAACGCGGTAATATACGAGTTCATGCCTGCGCCGTGCCTCTTCCTTGTTCGAGTTTCTTCTGTTTTCCAGCTCGGTTCTTGCCCTTGCAAGGATCTTCCCATCGTATGTCATACCGCTTCACCCTGTTTTCTGTTTTCAGATTTTGTTGATAGCCTCGTCAAGAGCGCTGAAATACCGGCTCATATCGGTTTTTTCCGCTTTCCCGCCGGTTTTCTGCACGGGGCTTCGCCGACTGTCCTTTTCCTCTATCTCCTGCAGCGTCATAAGGCTTTTTTCTTTCCAGCTCTGCAGTATTCTATCCATGTAATTCCACTTGAGAGAGCCGGTGTTTGTCACTGTACGCTCATAGGCAAGTGAAATGACTTCTTCGGAAAAACCCATGTCGAGCCAGGAATTTATCCTCTCCAGCTCTGACTTTACAAGCTCCCGCCCGCGAATACAGAGCGCTTCCTTTACGCGCTCCACATCGCCTGCGCGCCTGTTTGCCCACTGTATGTATTTTTCCGCCGCCTCTATCGTCAGTATCTCCCGGTTGACCCACCGGAGCGCCTCCTTCTCAAAGGTACGCATGGAAGGCCGCCGCTGGGAGCCGTATTTTCTTTCACAGACAAGACCGCAGTAGTTCAGCATCAGCATGACTACCTCGGCAGGCATACCGAAGTGATCGTATATCCCGAAAAGCGTCTTGACATCGGGACTGCTGATCGGCTTGCCCATCACGTGCTTTGCTTCTTCCAGAATCGCGGAAAAGGCGGGGTCGCTCTCACTGCGCCGCACGACATCGGCTGCCGTATACTCGGGAAGCTCATCGGGCATTTCCGGAGCGGGGATATATTTAAAGGACTCCGGCGCCAGATGGATCAGCCGTTCCAGTTTTTCCCCGGCCTCCTCCACCTCCCGGAGCGTCATGCAGAGCTCCCGGGCTGTGCGCTCATTATCGGTGCAGTTTGTACGCAGTCTGTAAATATAGAGAAGCGTCACATTCCCGTCGTGGGCGGCAATGAGCCTGTCCGCCTCCTGCGCGGATATGGAAAATGCCGTATTCTCCGCCATCCCGGAACCTCCTTCCCGATTTTTCTGTCATTTATCCTGCCTTCCCCGAAGAGAAAGCCCGGAAACTGAGCGCTGCGGCTTTAAAAATCATTTACGATTATAACATCATTTTTGACTTGTCGCAATAGGGATATATGTGTTATAATATAATTTGTATAATGATATGAGCGCGTATTTGCGCAAAGGAAATGATACTATGCTTGAGCTTCTTTCTCCCGCCGGTTCGCCGGAGGCCGTGATCGCTGCCGTACAGAACGGTGCCGACGCGATCTATATGGGCGTGGGCGACTTTAACGCCCGCCGCGGCGCCAAAAATTTCTCGGAAGAGGAATTTGAAAAGGCAGTCCGCTACTGCCGTGTCCGCGGCTGCAAAACCTACCTCACTCTCAACACCGTTGTTAACGACAGAGAGATGGAGCAGGCTGTCAATACCGCACGCCTTGCCTCCCGCTGCGGAGCCGACGGCATTATCATACAGGATCTGGGGCTTATAAGCGCCGTGCGTCAGGCGGCGCCCGATATTCCGCTCCACGCCAGTACCCAGATGAGTATTCACAATCTTGCCGGTGTGCAGGCCGCAGCGGAAATGGGACTTACCCGGGCGGTGCTCGCAAGAGAGCTGAGCTTTGAACAGATAAAATATATCTGCAAAAACTCCCCCATTGAGATAGAGGTATTTGTCCACGGCGCTCTGTGCTTCTGCCACTCCGGACAGTGCTATATGTCCGCTCTCATAGGCAGGCGCAGCGGCAACCGCGGTATGTGCGCCCAGCCTTGCCGTATGCAGTATTCATTGGGCGGAAGGATGGACGATTATCCGCTCTCCCTCAAAGATAACTGCCTTGTGGACGAGCTGAAAGCACTGGAGGACGCAGGTGTTGCCTGTGTGAAGATCGAGGGTCGAATGAAGCGCCCGGAGTATACCGCCATTGTGACCAGCATATATTCCAAGGCGATCAAGGAAAACCGCCGCCCCACTCCCGAGGAAATGGATATGCTGGTAAAAGCTTTTTCCCGACAGGGCTTTACCAAGGGATATTTCAGCGGCGATAAAAAGGATATGTTCGGCATCCGCGGAGAGGCGTCGGAGGGTACGGAGAAAATTTTCACCACCGCCAGACGCGCCTATGCGGAGGGGGAGCTGCGCCGTGTTCCGGTCCATTTTTATACGATAGCGGAGAAAGGCGAACAGATCAAGGCCATTGCTTTTGACGATGACGGCCACAGAGCTCTTGCTCTCGGCCCTGTGCCGGAGAAGGCCAAGAGACAGGGCCTGACCGACGGTTATCTCATAGAACAGATGTTCAAAACCGGCGGAACGCCCTACAATTGTGTGGAAAACAAAGCCAAGACCGATCCGGGGCTGTATCTTGCCGCGGCGGAGATCAACGAACTGCGGCGAAAGCTTGTCTCGGAGCTTTCCGAAAAACGTGCCGCCGCTCCCGAAAGAAGAAGTCTGCCCATGCCAAAGCCTCCGCAAAATGTGCAGACCGTTGCTGACCCAAAGCTTATTTTTCAGGTGCTCACCGCCGACCAGCTCACCCCCGAGCTTGCGCAGTTAAAGCCCGCATATATATATGTCCCCGCCATGGTCTTAGCGGAAGATCCTTCCCTTCTCGCTCCCTATACGGAAAGAGGCACGGTGCCGGTCGCCGTTCTGCCGAGGATCATCACCGATGATCAGGTCAGGGAAGTTTACACGACTCTTCAGAAGCTTTTTGACTGCGGCATTAACGAGGCGCTTGTGGGCAACATCGGTCAGGTGATCCTGGCGCGAAAGGCCGGTATGAGACTGCGGGCGGATTTCGGCTTTAATGCGTTCAACTCCCGGACCTTGGAGATGCTTAATGAGATGGGATTTCTCTCCGCTACGGCATCGTTTGAACTGCGGCTCGCCCAGATCAAGGATATGGCAAAGCCGCTGGATACCGAGGTCATTATGTACGGAAGACTGCCGCTCATGGTGTCGGATCAATGCGTTATCAGCCACAGCGCGGGTCGCTGTGCCTGTCAGACTCCGGCACAGATGTCCGATAGGATGGGTTCGGTTTTTCCGGTCGTCAAAGAATTCGGCTGCCGCAACGTTATTTACAACGCGCACAAGCTCTATCTGGCCGACAAGAAGGAAGACCTCTATTCCGCCGGACTATGGGCTCTGCGGATGATGTTTACCACCGAAAGTCCTAGAGAGTGCATTGAGGTCGCCAAGGGACATCTCGGACTTTCCGATTATAAGCCGAATGTCTTAACAAGAGGATTATATTATCGGGGTGTGGACTGATAAATTTAAAGTGAAAAGTTGAAAGTGGAAAGTGAAATGAAAAAACAGATTATATTTTCCACTTTTCACTTTCCACTTTCGGTAAATTGCCAAATAACAGCAGGAGTCAAAGAAATGAGCATAATTCTTGCGTCCGCATCGCCGAGGCGGAAAGAGCTTCTGGAGATGCTGGAGGTGAAAGACCTGAAAATCATCCCCGCAAGGGGAGAGGAATGTCCGCCTGTCGGGGCGGGACCTGAGGAAACGGTCAAGGCGCTTTCCATGCAGAAAGCACGGGAGGTCGCTGCTTTTGCGAATGAGGGCGATATTGTGATCGCCGCCGATACGATCGTGTGGTTTGCGGATAAGATCTACGGAAAACCCCACAGCGAAACGGAAGCGAAAAAGATGCTCTCCGAGCTTTCCGGCAATACCCATCAGGTTTATACCGGCGTGACCGTGATCAGCGGCGATAAGACTATCTGTGAATGTGAAGTGAGCCATGTGCATTTCCGGGATATTGCCGAGGATGAGATCGAACGCTATATTCTGACGGGCGAGCCGATGGATAAGGCGGGAAGCTACGGGGCACAGGGCAAGGGCGCACTTTTTGTCAGAGGCATTGACGGAGACTTTTTCAACGTTATGGGTCTGCCGCTGTGCCGATTGGATTCTATGTTGAAAAAAATAGGATTTAACTTAATTTAAGAGTGGAGAGTGGAGAGTGGAGAGTGGAGAGTGGAGAGTGGAGAGTTTATCTCTCTGACCGGGTTTCATACTGATCTTCATTAAAAAGTAGACAAAGTCTACTTAATAGCGCCGTCAGGCGCGTTGAAGATCGTATGAGACGTCATTCGCGGCATCTCTTCCATAAAAAGTTCTGCTTTTTATGGAAGAATAGTATCAGTCGGCCTTTCCGCACTCCTCACTGAAAGATGAAAGAATATTTGAAGAAAAACGGAATACGAATCGGCATTATCGTTCTGGCCGTGGCGATCATCGTCGGCTTTTCCGCCGCCGCCCGCGACGGGGAGATCAGTCTGGTGCAGAATATCACCGGCATTGTGGAAGCCCCTATCAAAAAGGTTCTCAGCTCCACGGTCAACTGGTTTGATACGATCTACGGCTATCTCTACAAGTACGATTCCCTGCAGGCGGAAAACGAATCGCTCCGCCAGCAGCTTGCGGACGCACAGCAGTCCGCCCGTGACGGTATGGACGCCTCCGAGGAGAATGTAAGACTGCGTGAGCTTCTCAATCTCCGTGAAAAGCATACGGATTATGTGATGGAGTCCTGCAAGGTCGTTTTGTGGTCGTCCTCCAACTGGTCGTCCTCCTTCACCATCAGCAAGGGCAGAAGCTCCGGCATTGAACTGAATGACCCCGTGGTCACGGAATACGGCGTTGTTGTCGGGCAGGTCACGGAGCTGGGTGAGACCTGGGCGACCGTCAGCACTCTTCTGGACGTTGATATGAGCGTCGGCGCCTACGTCAGCGGCTCCGGTTCCTCCGGTATGGTCATCGGCGAGTATGCGCTGATGAAGCAGAAGCTTGCAAAGCTCACCTTCCTTGCGGACGGTGCGCAGCTTTTCGTCGGAGATGAGATCCTTACCTCCGGCTCCGGCGGCGCTTTTCCCGCAGGTCTTGTTCTCGGTACGATCACCAACATCCAGACCGAGGCAGGCGGACAGATCGAATACGGACTTATCAAACCTGCCTGCAACTATGACTCCCTTGTACAGGTATTCATCATAAAGAGCTACGAAGTGGTGGAATAAGTGTTTAATATCAAAGAATTGTTTTCCCCGCAGAATGTCAAGAGACTGCTGAAATATGCCCTTTATATGTTTCTTGCGCTGATCTGCCAGAATATGCTGTTCACGCAGATCCGCCCTCTCGGGGTTTGCCCGCTGGTGCTCCCGGCGGTGGCAGTCGCCGTCGGAATGTTTGAGGGCGCGACCTTCGGTGCCGTCTTCAGCCTTATCATGGGTTTTTTTGCCGACATGGCATTTATCGAAAATACGACTCTGTTCACGATCCTTTTCCCTCTGCTTGCCTTTGCCGCCGGCTTTGTGTCACAGTTTTTCATAAACCGGCGTTTCTTTGCCTATATGGGCGCGGCCTTTGCGGGACTGCTGGTGACGGGGATCGTCCAGATGCTCAAGACAAGCGCTCTGGATACCTTTGCTCCCGCCATGCTCATAACTGTCTTTCTTCAGACCCTGTGGTCCCTGCCCCCCGCCGTGCTGGCCTATTACCCGCCCGCAGAGTGGATCGAATAATCTTCCAATGTAAAACTCCGTTTTACATTGGAGAACTCATGCTCATCGCAGCGGCATAGCCGCTTTGCTTCAGAAAGGACATTTTGATGCACAGACTTGTCAAACCCGGAAGAATTGCGGCGCTTGCCGGAATTCTTGTGATTCTGATCACGGTGTATATAGTGTTTCTCTACAGACTTCAGATCATTGAGGGTGAGAAATACTATAACCAGAGCAACGAGATCACGACCGAAAAGCGAACCGTTACTGCGGCAAGAGGCAATATTCTCGACCGCTACGGACGGGTGCTGGTCAGCAATGCGGAGTGTTATAACCTCACCATAGACACAACGAAGCTCTTTGCCAACGAAGACCCCAACGAGACCATCCTCGGTCTTGTAAAAATGGTCGAGGGCTACGGTGATACCTATACGGATGACCTGCCCATCACCAAGGCTCCGCCCTTTGAGTTTACGGAGAATATGACAGAGATCCAGAGGACGATGCTCAAAGCCTACATCAAGGACAAGGGCGATGACCTGCCTTCGGATAACCCCACCGCCGTTGAGCTTATGAGCTATATGCGCACCCGCTACGATATCAGCAACAGCTATTCCGCCGAGGAGATGCGCATTATCGCCGGTGTACGCTACTCCATCAACGTCCGATATGCCATCAACACAGCGGACTATGTGTTTGTAAACGACGCCAGCATGCAGCTCATCACCTCCATCATGGAAAACAAGCTCTCCGGCATACAGGTCAACCGCGCCTTCACCCGCGAATACGGCACGGACTACGCCGCGCATATTCTCGGCTATGTCGGACTTATGACCCAGGAGGAATACGAAAAATACTCTCTCAATGACTATTCTACCGACGCTATGGTCGGTAAGGACGGTGTGGAATACGCCTTTGAGGACAAGCTCCACGGTGAGGACGGCATCGTGCTTGAAACGAAAAACGCCCAGGGTACGATACTCAGCACGGTATATGAAAAGGAGCCCGTTCCCGGCGACCATATCTATCTCACCATAGATATCACCCTGCAGGAGCAGGTGGAGCGTATTCTGAACAGCGCCATGATCGATATGATCAAGACCCGTGAGCAGGAGCGCGCCGAAGGTCTGGCGCGAGGCGACTACAACCCCGATATGAAGGATGAGATCACCGGCGGGGCGGCGGTCGTTGTCGATGTCAACACCGGCGAGCCTCTTGCCATGGCGAGCTGGCCTACCTATGATGTCTCAAATATCATTGAAAACTACTCCAACCTTCTCAAAGAGAAAAACGCGCCTCTTTTCAACCGCGCGCTGATGGGCGCTTATGCCCCCGGTTCTACCTTCAAGCTCTGCACCGCGATTGCCGCTCTCACTGCAGTCGATACAAGCGGCGAAAAACTGGTTGACCTCAACACCGAAACAAAGGTCAAGTGTCAGGGCGTCTATACCCGCTACTCGGCAGAAGGCTATTCCCCGGAGTGCTGGATCTGGAACTCGACTTCCGAGCATCTGACTCACCCGGAGGAAAACGTTACGACCGCCATACGGGATTCCTGCAACTACTTTTTCTATACCATCGCAAACGACCTCGGTGTTGATGCTCTCGGCAACTACGCCCACGATTTCGGTCTCGGCGTTCACACCGGAATAGAGCTTGTGGAAACCACCGGCAATATGTCCAACCGTGCCAATCACTATGACTATGCCGGTTCCGAGTGGCGTATAGGCGACACGCTACAGGCGGCCATAGGTCAGTCCGACTCGGTTTTCACTCCTTTGCAGATGGCGGAGTATGTGGCGACCGTTGCCAACTCCGGCAAACGTCACTCCGCCTCCATCCTCAAAGCAATCCGTTCCTATGATTACTCCGAAAAGATCTATGAGCGTCAGCCGGAGGTGCTGAGCCGGGTCGTTACCCCCGACTATAACTGGAACGCCGTCCATGAAGGGATGTACCTCGTGGTCAACGACCCCGGCAACCAGGCAAACTACGAGCTGTTTCTCACCTGTGAGTACGGAAAACTCAATAACAAGAACCTGAAGACCGCCGGTAAGACCGGTACCGCTCAGAAGGGTGAAGGAATCACCAACGACGGTATGTTTATCTGTTACGCCCCTTACGGTGATCCCGAAGTCGCGGTGAGCGTCGTTGTGGAACGAGGCGGCTCCGGTGCAGGAGTTGCGTTTATCGCCAAGAATATTCTCGACGCCTACCACACCATCCGAGGTTACAGCGACTCTTCCGAGGATACCATGACTTTGCTGAAATAATCTTTGCAAAAGGAAAAAATAATCTTGCATAGCAAAATCACAGCGGTTATAATAGTAGAAAATCCAAACGGTTGTGAGCATACACAGCGGCATACAGGTTTTCATATAAAGGAACGGAGAATTAAATGAACATAGCATTGATGGCACACGACAGGAAAAAAGAGCTTATGGTGCAGTTCTGTATTGCGTACTGCGGCATTTTGGCAGAGCACTCCCTCTGCGCTACCCATGTCACGGGTAAGCTGGTATCCGAGGCGACGGGGCTTCCCATCACGCTCTACCTCCACGCTGATCAGGGCGGCGCCCAGCAGATCGGAGCAAGAATTTCCTATAACGAGCTTGACCTTGTGCTGTTTTTCTGCGATCCCGCCAACCCCAAGGGTTTTGACGATATAAATAAAATAGAGCGTCTGTGCGACCAGTATCAGATCCCCTTTGCCACAAACGCCGCCACTGCCGAGGTACTTGTACAAGGTCTTCGCCGCGGCGATCTGGACTGGCGCAACATCGTCAATCCGCAGAAGCGTTGATTGCGCCTGACATTTACAATGGCGCGGCAAATTGCCGCGCCGTAGTTTTTGAAAAGGAGCGGGCGGATGAAAAACGCGATCATTTCAGGGAGCCGAAAGCTTTTGGACGGCTTTTTTATAATGAACGGCATGAGCGAAAAAAGCGATGAGATCGTCGCCGTCCTTGCCGATATGGATACTGTCGGAGAGGAAGCCGTCCGGCAGAGACTTATCGGCGATGTGAAAATGCTCCCCTGCAAAGCGGAAACGCTGCTGGATTTTGTCAGTGATAAGGGCAGCACGGAGGATACACTGTTTGCCCTTGAACAGTACCGCGGTATCTGTCCGGAATATGACACGGCGCTGGATGAGCTGGAAAAAAGTTTTCCTTTTTGAGATAATGTTCAACCTAGCGGAACAAGAATCCTTTGCAGCAGCGAAAAAGCCTGTCATTGCGAGCCGGCGCACACGTTGGCGTGGCATCGCGCCCGTAGGCGCATCCAGCGAGCAACCGGCGAAGCCGGCTCTTGGCGAGTCGGAATCCGTTTCCCTTTACGTTGAATTTAGCAACCATTCTAACCTTCTGCCTGCTAAAAGAGGCGGATTCCCAGTTCTGCCCTTTAGGGTACACCAGTCTGCGGACTGGTTCGGAATGACACTCTATTTCAGGTTGTGCAAAATGCCAACCGTCAGGTTGACAGCATTTCCTCTATGGGGAAACCAAAGAATAAGTAAAATCACAACATCAGTTGTTTTAGAGAAAAGAGGAGAAATATGTTTCAGTCACGTACACATACCTGCAATGAGCTGAGAATGGCCAATGTGGGCGAAAAAGTTAAAATTGTCGGCTGGATGGAAAACGTCCGCGAGGTCGGCAATAACTTTGCATTCATCGTTCTGCGCGACTTTTACGGCACTACACAGGTCGTCGTTGAGTCCGAGGAAATGATGAAGCTCGTAAAGCCCCTCAACAAAGAGTCCACCATTTCCGTGGAGGGCGTTGTCCGCGAACGTTCCAGCAAAAACCCCAAGCAGGACACCGGCGACATCGAGGTTGTCCCCGAGAAGATCGAAGTTTTAGGCAAGTGCCGCTACAATGAGCTGCCCTTTGAGATCAACCGCAGCCGCGACGCGGACGAGAGTCTGCGCCTTAAGTACCGCTATCTCGATCTGAGAAATCCCGCCGTCAAGAAGAATATTATTCTCCGCTGCAATGTTGTCGCCGCTCTCCGTCAGGCCATGACCGAGCACGGTTTCCTGGAAATCACCACGCCTATCCTCACCGCTTCCTCTCCCGAGGGCGCACGCGATTATCTCGTCCCCGCGAGAAAGCACCCCGGCAAATTCTATGCTCTGCCGCAGGCTCCCCAGCAGTTCAAGCAGCTTCTGATGACCTCCGGTTTTGACCGTTACTTCCAGATCGCTCCCTGCTTCCGCGATGAGGATGCACGCGGTGACCGTTCTCCCGGCGAATTCTACCAGTTGGATATGGAGATGGCGTTTGCCTCGCAGGAGGATGTCTTCGCGGTTCTCGAAGATGTTCTGCCTCCCATTTTTGCAAAGTACGGCACTTATAATACTGCTTCCTCCGCTCCGTTCAAGCGTATTCCTTACCTTGAGTCCATGGAGCGCTACGGCTGTGACAAGCCCGATCTGCGTATCGACCTGCACGTTGAGGACATCACCGCTCTCACACGTGACACCGAGTTTGCCCCGTTCAATGTTGATAAGGTCTGCGTAAAGGCCGTTGCGGTCTCCGACTGCGCACTCACCCGCAAGCAGATCGACAAGCTCTGCGCCGATGTGGAGGTTCAGTCCGGCTTTAAGCCCTACTGGTTCAAGACGGATGAAAAGGGCGCTATCGCAGGCGGTATCTCCAAGTTTGTTGCGGATCGCTGTGAGGCTCTTACCGCGCAGCTTGAACTCAAGCCGAATACTCTTGTTATGGTCTCCGCCGGCGTACACGACGCCGCCGTCAAGACTGCGGGCGTTATGCTCAAGCAGCTCGGCGCGCTCTGCCCCAACCACATGGACAAAGAGCGTTATGAATTCTGCTGGATCGTCGATTTCCCGATGTACGAGATCGGCGAGGAGTCCGGCGAGCTGGAATTCTGCCACAACCCGTTCTCCATGCCCTCCGGCGGACTGGATATTCTCCTAAAAGCCGAGCGCGGCGAGGTCGATCCTCTCTCCATCACCGCCGATCAGTACGACCTTGTCTGCAACGGTATCGAGCTTTCCTCCGGTGCCGTGCGTAATCATGACCCCGAGATCATGGTAAAGGCGTTTGAAATGGTCCGTCTGGGCGAGGAAGACGTGAAGAAGAAGTTTCCTGCCATGTATAACGCCTTCTGCTACGGCGCTCCCCCTCATGCCGGAATCGCACCGGGCGTTGACCGTATGGTCATGCTCCTTGCCGGTGAGGACAGCATCCGCGAGATCATCCCCTTCCCCATGAACAAGAACGCAGCCGACATTATGATGGATGCGCCCTCTGTCGTGGAACAGAAGCAGCTTGACGAGCTGCATATCGCTGTTGTCAAAGAAAGTGAAGAATAAATAAAGCCCGAAGATAGAGACCTTTTATTTAAATAACAGGTCTCTATCTCTTAATATGAGGTTTTTATGATTGCAGAAAACAACAAGGCCGGATATACGCTTGAATGCCTCTTTTCCAAAGAAAATACTTCTTCTGTACGGGCGCTGGCAACGATCGTAATTCTTTTCTGCCACCTTGAAGAAACAATGGCTCCCGGCAGATTAAACCCTTTTTCCGCATTTTTCGGGATCGGCCATCTTCCTGTTTCCGTTTTTTTCTTTTTTTCCGGATATAATCTTTTTTTCAGCCGCATCTATAAACCCGATACATGGTATAAAGGCTTCTGGCAGAAAAAGATATTCCGTATATATCTCCCGTTTTTAATTGCCAACTTCCTCTACCAGTGTTACCTCTGGCTTCTGAAAGAAGGGCCGTACAGTATACGGGGAGTTTTGCACTGCCTGCTCGGAATTGATTTGCTTAACGGTACGCTGTGGTATATTCAGGCCATTCTGCTCTTTTATTTCCTGTGCTACTGCGCCTTCCGTCTTGCAGCTCTCTTTACAGGTACAAAAAATCAGAAAACCGTTCTCAGCATCACAGCCCTTATCGTGATGATCTGCTATTATTTTCTATATTCCCGTTACGGTGCATACGTTGACGGTTATTCTGCCGTGCCGCTTCCCTTCCTTCTCGGTGCACTTGCAGTTATCTGGAATGAAAGCATCTTCCCCCTATGGGTAAAATACAGGGATTCTGTTTTTCTTGTCTCTCTCCTTCTGCTCTGCTGGACTCTGACGGCTGCGCTTATTTACGGACACACGCTTGAAATAAACGGATTTGATATATATGTCTGCATCGCTACGGTCGTTACGCCCATACTCTCCATGACGCTGCTCATCGGGCTGAATATA
The DNA here is from genome assembly GCA_045616265.1 of Candidatus Limivicinus sp. Classification (GTDB taxonomy): domain Bacteria; phylum Bacillota; class Clostridia; order Oscillospirales; family Oscillospiraceae; genus Limivicinus. Next base: position 35,931 of record JAZLGK010000206.1, read on the forward strand.
AAAAACAAGCTCCTTGACTTTATTTCAAAATACTCGCTTGAGCTTTATCTTCTGCACGCACTGTGTTACAGGTTTTTCAGATATGTCATCAACATAGAAAACGATCTGCTGTACCTGATCGCATATCTCGCCTCTCTGTTTGTGCTTGCTATCGCTTTGAACAGGTTCTGTTCCATGCTGTATCGCTTATTTACCGGTTTCAGAAAAACGACCGGGCAACTTTCTTAAGGAGAACTGTGCCATGCTGTCAACTGTTAAGAGCTTCGGCGTGAACGGAGTGGGCGGATATGAGGTATCGCTGGAGGTCTATATCTCCAACGGTATGCCCTCGTTTGATATTGTCGGTCTGCCCGACGCGGCTGTAAAAGAGTCCAAGGAGCGCGTCCGCGCCGCGATAAAGAATAACGGCTTCAAGTTTCCCGCAAGCCGAATGACCGTAAACCTCGCCCCGGCAGACAAGAAAAAAGCCGGGACGATCTATGATCTTCCCATGCTCATAGGTATTCTTGCGGCTTTGGGCGATATACGTCAGCCGGATAAAGACAGCGCGTTTTTCGGGGAGCTCTCATTGACCGGCGACCTGCGTCCGGTCCAAGGCGCTCTGCCAATGGCGATAGCCGCTCAGCGAAGCGGGATAAAAAAGCTCTATGTTCCCGAGGATAACGCCTCGGAAGCGGCTTTTGCCGATGAAATAGAAATCTACCCGGTCAAAAGCGTCTATCAGCTCATCCGTCATCTTGCCGGCGAGCAGGAGATAACGCCCGCCGTATCCCCGGATATCACGGTCGAAGCGGGAATGATACCGGATTTTGCCGATGTTAAGGGTCAGGAGAATGTAAAGCGCGCCTTTGAGATCGCCGCCGCGGGCGGACACAACATCCTCATTGTCGGCCCTCCGGGAGCCGGAAAATCCATGATGGCCAAGCGTCTGCCCGGGATCCTGCCGGATATGAGCCGGGAGGAAATGATCGAGACCACTGAAATCCACTCCGTAGCCGGACTTACGAGCCGCACAAATCCCATAGTCTCTCTCCGTCCCTTCCGTTCACCGCACCACACCGTCTCTTCCGCAGGGCTTTCCGGCGGCGGAAGTCTGCCGAAGCCCGGTGAGATAAGCCTTGCTCATAACGGTGTGCTGTTTCTGGACGAGCTGCCGGAATTCCGCGCCGATGTGCTGGAGGTACTGCGTCAGCCGCTGGAGGACGGCGAAGTCACCGTTTCCCGCGTCGCCGGGACTGTCACCTTCCCCAGCCGCTTCATGCTGGTATGCGCTATGAACCCCTGTAAATGCGGCTGGTATGGGAACCCCTCCGGAAGATGCAAATGCACCGCTCAGGAGGTAAAGCGCTATCACTCCCGCATCTCCGGCCCGCTTCTGGACAGAATAGATATTGTCATTGAAGTGCCCGCGCTGGAATATGAGGAGCTGAGGCAGAAAAAACCTTCTGAAAGCTCTGCGGAGATCAAAAAGCGTGTCAACGCGGCAAGGGAAATTCAGCATCGGCGCTACGACGGCGACGGAACCATGTGCAATGCCCATATCGGCACGAAAGAGCTGCGGGAGTACTGCGCTCTCGGCGGGGAAAGCGAGGAGCTTATGCATATGGCGTTTGACAGCATGAATCTTTCCGCCCGAAGCTATGACCGCATTCTGAGGGTTGCCCGCACCATTGCGGATTTAGAGGGCAGCGCGGACATTCAGCCCGATCACATCGCCGAGGCGATCCAGTACAGGACATATGAACTGTAATACTCACAGAAAAAAGGAGTGAGCATACCGTGTCAGAACCTTTTCTCATTATCTGCGCCGTGCTTCCGGCGGCGATCCTCATGGTGTATATTTATAAAAAGGACGCTCTTGAAAAAGAACCGACCGCACTTTTGGCAAAGCTTGTACTGTTCGGCCTTGTTTCCACCATACCCGCGATCGTTCTGGAAAGTATCGGCTCTGCCGTTTTGGAGAGCATTTTTGACATTAACGGCTTTGGATACGCTGTTTTTATGAATTTTATTGTGATTGCCGGGGCGGAAGAGGGAGTGAAATTTCTTTTCCTCAAACGCAGAACCTGGAATTCTTCGGATTTCAACTGTCAGTTTGACGGCGTTGTATACTCTGTTTTTGTATCGCTGGGTTTTGCACTGCTGGAAAATATTCTGTATGTCCTGCGCTACGGCTTTGCCACGGCTATTGCCCGCGCCCTTCTGTCCGTTCCGGGACACGCCTGCTTCGGAGTGTTCATGGGCGCATATTACGGCATGGCCAGACGCTACGAAAACGGCGGCTGTCCGCAAAAGACAGCAAACTGTCTGCGGCAGAGTCTGCTGATCCCCATGCTTCTGCACGGGGTCTACGACTTTATTGCTACGACGGATTATCTCAACGGAAGCGTTTTTCTTGTATTTGTCGGCGCGGTCTTTTCCGCCGCGGTCCGCCTTACAAATAAGCTTTCCAAAGATGACTGCTATATAGACGCGAAGCACTGGTATTCGATATAAAAACAGCGGGGAAACACCCCGCTGTTTTTATATGAAAATCATTTATCGAGATATCTGCACGCGGCCAATGCGGCAACGGAGCCGTCGGCTATAGCGGTCGTGAGCTGACGCACCGTCTTTTTCCGGCAGTCTCCCGCCACAAAAACGCCTTCGGCGGCAGTCCGGCAATCTTCGCCGGAATCCGCGTAGCCTGCGGCATCGAGCGTGATATACTCCGCGAATATACCGTTATCGGGGGCATGACCTATGGCAACAAACAATCCGTCCAGCGCGATCTCCCGTTCTTCACCGTTTTCGGAAACGGTAATGCCGGTCAGCTCGTTCTCACCCAGAAGAGCGGTAATGGTGCATTCCGTCAGGATTTCCACATTATTTCGCGTCTCAAGGACTTCCAGCAGCTTTTTTTCTCCTTTGAACGATGCGCGCCGGTGGATAAGATATACCTTTGCACATTTCTCACTGAGAAGGAGAGCGTCTTGCAGAGCGCTGCTGCCGCCGCCGCTGACCGCTGCGGTGCGCCCTTTATAAAACGCTCCGTCGCAGACCGCGCAGTAGCATACGCCGTTGCCAACAAGTGCCTCTTCCTTTTCGAGACCGAGCATTCTCGGTTTTGCGCCGGTGGCGATGATGACGGTTTTCCCCTCAAATACGGCGCCGGATTCGCATTTTACGCACTTTATATCGCCCGAAAGCTCAGCGGAGACGACTTCGTCCAGCTCAACCTCCGCCCCCTGCTCCATTGCCTGCTCCATGAGTCTGTCGCCCAGCTCCGCGCCGCTTACAGACAGAACGGAGGGAAAGTTTTCAACCTTCGGCGACCAGGTGATTTGACCTCCGAATGCCGCCTTTTCAATGACGAGCACACTTTTTCCCGCACGGCAGGCGTAGATCGCGGCGGTCAGTCCCGCAGGCCCTCCGCCGATGATAAGTATATCGTATATCATGTTTTTCTCCTGTTTATTCAATCCTGCTGACAGAGCTTCATAAGCTTTTTCAGCCGGTAATTCAGCGCGCTTTTTGTCATGGGGGGCATGGACAGCCGCGCAAGATCGGAAAGACTCGCCTCGGGATTTGTAATACGCAGAAGCGCCGTATCCTTAAGATCATCCGGAAGAGAACCTAAACCGTTTTCCAGCACGAATTTTTTAATAATGCGTATCTGATTCTGAGCGGCAATGACCGTTTTGTCCGCATTGGCCGCATCGCAGTTGATCTGCCGGGTAACGGTATTGCGCATCTCTTTGTCCACCTTCGCCGTCATGACCGCCATGGCGGCACCGGAGGCGCCGATGGCGGTAAAAAAGTCCGCTATGGCGTCTGCCTGCTTGAAATAGAGAAGGCTGTTCCCACTTCGATGCGTTTCCTTCGGCGTAAAACCCATGTCCAGCAGGAGCGTATACACCTCGCGGCTGACATTCCGGTGAGGCGTTGCAAGCTCCAGATGGTAGCTTTTCTGCGGGTCGGTGACACTGCCTCCCGCTAAAAACGCGCCCCGGATGAAAGCGGTGCGGTCGCTGTCCTCTTCCAGTACGCCGAAATTCACATGATGGTTCAGCAGCGTCGCTCCATCCGCGCCGTAGACGGAGAGAATCTTTTTGATCTTCTCCTCATCGGTGATCTCAAAGCTCCGCTTGCCCCGGCAGCTCTCGGAGGGAAGGTAATCAAACTCCGATGAGAAGGCCCGTCGGAAAAGCCGCGGAAGCCGCTGCGCAAAATCGGTGTTGGCGGTTATGATCCGGATGTCCGTGGGAGAAAAAGTGTTGCAGTACATAAGAATTCCGTAACACTCGGCCGTGGCACTGCTTTTTTTATCAAATTTATTCAGGCAGAGCTCTGCCTTCGCATCCGATGAAAATGACATGATTATTTATCGATATCCCTGTTGATGTTTACGGAGCTGACGCCCTTGGCGACGAGATAGTCGTGCAGCGCGGAGGCCACCGCCACACTTCTGTGACGGCCTCCGGTACAGCCGATGGCGAGCGTCAGAGAGAGCTTGCCTTCTTCTATATAATAGGGCAGGAGATAATCTATCATCTCCTCCAGCTTCTCTACGATCTCACGCGTCTGCGGATAGCTGAAGACAAATTCAAATACCGGTCTGTCCAGTCCCGTCAGAGGACGAAGATCATCCACATAAAAGGGATTCGGCAGGAATCTCGCGTCAAACACCAGATCGGCATCCATGGGAATGCCGTATTTGAAGCCGAAGGACAGTACCGTTACGTCGATCTCACGCTTTTTTCCCGCTCCCGCAAAGAGAGTGAAAAGCCTGTTCTGCAGCATCCCCAGTGTGAGATAGTTGCTGCTTACCAGATAGTCCGCCCTCGCCTTGATAGGCGCGGTGAGTTCCTTCTCCTTTTTAATCGCCTGTTCAAGGCTGACGGTTTTGCTCTGGAGAGGATGACGGCGGCGGGTCTCCTTATAGCGGCGTACAAGCGTTTCGGTATCGGCGTCCATAAAGAGAATGCGGCACGCGCAGTCCATACCTCTGAGCTGTTCTATCGTCTCGGGCAGTTGGTCAAAACCGCCCTTCTCTCTCACATCCGTCACAAGAGCGACTTTGTCGTAACGCCCTTTTGTGGCAATACACAGCTCCGCAAAACGCGGCATGAGCGCAACGGGCATATTATCCACACAGTAGTAGTCCAGATCCTCAAGCACATCCGCAGCGCGGCTTTTCCCCGCTCCGGAAAGTCCGGTTATGATCAGAAAATCCATTACTCTTTCTCCTCGGGAAAACCAAGATTATTCGGCGTGACAAAGTTTCTCGGCGCTTTCGGGCCCTTGTCTTCGAGCCTGTAGTCCTCTGACAGAAGAATGATCTCCGGTGCAAGAGAGATCCCCGATTTTTCGTATACCGCACGGCGAACTTTGTCCATAAGCTCATAGATATCCTTCGCGGTCGCACTGCCTTTGTTGACGATGAATCCCGCGTGCTTTTCGGAGACCTGCGCACCGCCTACGGAAAAGCCCTTCATTCCCGCTTCCTCGATGAGCGCTGCGGCAAAATACCCTTCGGGACGTTTGAAGGCGCTCCCCGCAGAGGGAAGATCGAGAGGCTGCTTATCCCGGCGGCGCTGATTCAGCTCACGCATCTTCTCGGCTATTTCCTCACCGTCACCCTTTGCCAGCTTGAACACAACACTGAGGATCACACAGCCGAACATCGTCTGAAACAGGCTCGAACGGTAGGAAAATTTACACTGTTCGTTGGAAAGCTCATATAATTTCTGCTCCGGCAGATAGTAGAGGACGACGCTTTCGATGCAGTCCTTCAGCTCGCCGCCGTAAGCGCCGGCGTTCATCATCGCACCGCCGCCGACCGTGCCCGGTATGCCGGATGCGAATTCGAGCCCCGTCAGACTGTTCTGCTGAGCAAAGCTGGCAAGCTTGGAAAGAGATACGCCGGAACCGGCATAAATCCTCTCCTCATCACACAGAAAAAGCTGATCAAGCTTTTCGGTGCTTACGACAAAAAGGTCGGGACAGCCCGCGTCCGGAAAAACGACGTTTGTGCCGTTGCCGAGAATATACGGGGCGTGACCGTGTTCTTTGAGAATACAGCAGATCCTGCTGAGAGAGCTGACCTCCTGCGGGACGGCAAAGGCTCTCACATTCCCGCCGACCTTCATGGAGGTGTGGGCGCACATCGGCTCATTTTCCCGGAGAGTCATCCCCGGCAGTTCTTTTTTTATCTCCGCTATGGCAGATTCAAGATTTTCCATGTAAGTCTCCGTAAAACAAAAAATAAATCAGCGTTTGCTCAGAATAAACCGGCATCTATGGCATAGTCGTGTGTTGCCGCCAGCGTCTCTGCGGCGTTGAAGCCCATCTTCTTCTGACGGTTGTTCATGGCGGCAAGCTCCATGATGACGGCAAGGTTGCGCCCGGGTGCGACGGGGATCGTGACCGAAGGTACCTTTACGCCCAGTATCGTCTCCACGTCCGAGCTCAGACCGAGACGGTCATAAGCCTTGCCCTCTTTCCAGCGCTCCATTTTGATCACAACGTCAATATTGGATTCGGGCTTGACGGCGCCGATACCGTAGATATGACGTACATTAATTACTCCTATGCCGCGAAGCTCCATATAATACCGTATCATTTCCGGAGCGGTCCCGATCAGCGTTGTGCGGTCTATGAGACGTATTTCGACCGCATCGTCCGCAATGAGTCTGTGTCCGCGCTTGATAAGCTCCAAAGCCGTTTCGCTCTTTCCTATGCCGCTGTCACCCATGAGCAGGACGCCTTCGCCGTAGACCTCCACAAGCACACCGTGGGTAGTCAGCCGCGGCGCCAAATGGTGCTGCAGGGAGTTTATGAGGTTTGCCTGCAGAGCGGAGGTATCCTCATCGGTGATAAAGAGATTTCTGTCATACTTCTCCGCAAGCTCTATATCCTCCGGATACGGCACAACGCCGTGACAGACGACAAGGGCGGCAATATCATACTGCAGAAAGGTCTCCAATGCTCTGCGGCGCTGGTCTTTCGGAAGCGTGTCAAGATATGCGCTTTCCACGCGGCCTATGATCTGCAGACGGTTGGGGTCAAAGTAATAATAGAATCCCGTGAGCTGCATGGCAGGACGGTTAACGTCCGAGACCCTGAGAACAGCGGTATCGTAATCCTTTGATTTGTGGAGGATCCGAAGATTGAGCTCTTCCACGATCGTTTTCAGCTTGACGGTATATTTGGACTGCATAAATTTGCCTCCGACCCCTTTTATATATATTATTATTTTACCCGCACAGGAGCGTTTTGGCAACTGTTTTTTAAAACCCGGGATTTTGCCCGGAAATTCTACAGAGAAATAAAAAATAATGATATTTCATAAAAAGACTTGACAGGTGAAGTATGTTATGGTATCATCTCTAAGCTGGATTAGGGATTGAGCGTGCGGGTGTAGTTCAATGGTAGAACACCAGCCTTCCAAGCTGGATACGTGGGTTCGATTCCCATCACCCGCTCCAAACTCAGATGCTGAGTTGAATATGCGGCAATAGCTCAGCAGGATAGAGCAACTGCCTTCTAAGCAGTAGGTCGGGGGTTCGAATCCCTCTTGCCGTGCTGAAAATTCATCCGTAAGGATTTTATATAGATTTCGCGATTCCCCTTTTATATGGTGGGATTAGCTCAGTTGGTAGAGCACCGGATTGTGGTTCCGGGTGTCGTGGGTTCGAGCCCCATATCCCACCCTTTTCTATAAGGCTGGTTTAACCGGCCTTTGTTCAAACCTGTATTGCCATAATGGGATGTAGTGTAATGGTAACACACCGGACTTTGACTCCGATATAGTGGGTTCGAGTCCCGCCATCCCAGCCACGTCAAAAGAAAGCTGCTCCATTCCGTTTCCCGCACTGCGGAAAACTGCATATCCACAGTTTCCTTTTTCCTTTTCAAATCGAACCCGCTTCGATTTGATGACGAAGATAAGCCCCAGTAGCTCAGCAGGTAGAGCACCGCCCTTTTAAGGCGGGTGTCCGGGGTTCGAGCCCCCGCTGGAGCACCAAGAACGACTCGCCGAAAGGCGGGTCGTTTGCTGTTCGTATGGAAAAGGGCTCGACCCCGGACACCAAATTTTGCAAAGCAAAATTTTATAATCCCCCGGAGGGAAAACGGGCGCTTGTGCCCGTTTACCCGGGGTTCGAGCCCCCGCTGGAGCACCATAAAAGAACCGTAATTTTGATACAAAGTATCGGATTACGGTTCTTTTGTTATTTCACCCCCTACCGCTGAAAATGCCTACGCACATAGGCTTTTTTGACTTTTTTCACACGATTACAATTATTGAACGCCTCGAAGGATTCATTTCCTCCAGGGCGCTTTTTTGTTTTACGGCTTTTTTTATTCCGCTGCCGATTTAGACAATATGAAATGTCCTCCAATTTGTAGGAACGTGGATTTACCTGTATAATGTAGGTGTCCACACTACAAAACAGGGATTACCGCATACAAATGGAGGTCATGAAATGTATTATAGCACAGTTTACGTCGGAATGGACGTGCACAAGGAAAATTTTTCTCTCTGCTGCTACACGAATGAGAAGGAAGAAGCAGAATACCCGCAGAAGGTTGAGGCGCATTACAGCAAGGTTCTCAACTATCTGGAGGCCATGCGTTTCCATTACGGGGACGATGTGCTTTTTGTATGCGGTTATGAGGCAGGATGCCTCGGGTTTACATTGTATCATGAACTGAGCGCTCATAATGTGAAGTGCGTGATTCTTGCGCCTACTACCATGCCGGTAGCAGGTGGTAAAAAGAAGATCAAGACCGACAAGCGGGATGCTGCCCATATTGCCAGATGCCTTGCCCATCATGACTACAGTCTGGTGCATATCCCCACGGAGCAGGATGAGCAGGTCAAAGAATATCTCCGGATGCGGGACGACCACAAGCTCGCTTTGAAAAAGGTGAAACAGCAGATCCTTTCTTTCTGTTTGCGGCACGGGTATCATTATGACGGAACGAAAAATCATTGGACACAGGCTCACCTTAACTGGTTACGCGCGTTAAAGGTCAGTGGGCTGTATCAGGAAATTTTGGAGGAATACCTGCTCACCTATGACTATCTGACGGCAAAGCTGGCGCAGATCGACAGAAGGATCGAAGATCTTGCCGATGATGAAGCATATAGAGAAAACGTCAGCAAATTGAGATGCTTCATCGGTATCAAAACTCAGACAGCTCTTTCGGTTATCACGGAAACCGGAGACTTCAAACGCTTTCCAGATGCAAGTCATTACGCGGCATACCTCGGTCTTGTTCCGGGGGAAGATTCCAGCGGCGGCGACCAGCACAGGCTCGGTATTACCAAGGCAGGAAACCGTCATGTGCGGATGCTGTTGGTAGAGGCGGCACAGAGCTATGCACGAGGTCAAGTCGGTCACAAATCCAGAGACTTGAAAAATCGTCAGGATGGAAACAGCCCGGCGGTGATTCAATACGCAGATAAAGCAAACGAGCGCCTCAGAAGGAAGTTCTACAGGTTAACACTCAAAAATGGCAAAAAAGTAAACGTAGCAAAGACCGCGATTGCAAGAGAACTTGCCTGCTTCATCTGGGGCATGATGACGGAGAAATACGCATGAAGTATCACAGCAGTCTGCCAGCGTCAAGGCTGCTTCGCACCGCTGCGCGGCTTATGGCCTTGACCCTGCCAGCCTACAGTGATAGTGGGTGATCAAGGGCTGCAAGCAGCCGAATGTTAACACCGGAAGGCATCCTTAAGGAGCTTCGGACTCTTGAGGTTCGAGCGATCTGCGAAAAAACTATGTTGGCACATATTATTTGTGATCCACGCTTTTAGACGGCAGCGCTCTCGGCGGACCATTGACCTGTCGGTAACCAATCCACGTATATCAGAGTGGCCAATGCCGGAGACTGGTACCGAAGCTCTTTTAGTATGCCTTCCGAAAAATAAAATCACGGTGACCCTGCTTTGGAGGCTTTTGCCTCTTGACAAAGGTCATTTCATATCAGATTTTCAGTCATGTTGCACCTCTCGCGTATGTATGTAAAATACCTATATCTTGCATAGTATCACAACGAAAGTCTCCTTGCAATCATTTGCTAATATTTAGTTGTATTTTATAATATTTACTGTTAAATTTTGTATTTATTGTTATGACAGAAGAATTTTCTTAACATACAAACGGACGAAGCAAACGATATACCCATAAAGCAAACCTTTACTCAAAAAGCAAACGATATACCCACAAAGCAAACTTATACTTTTACGGCAGTCCGCACAGGCCGCCGAAAACAAGAAAAACCCGTCCCGGAAATGACTCCAGGGCGGGTTGCTTTATACCTTGAATGTCTGAAAACCCCTTGAAATCAAGGGCACTGAAAAAGTCAGATTCATGTATGTGGGTCTGGCTTTTTTGC
>JAZLGK010000207.1:0-8015 GCA_045616265.1 Candidatus Limivicinus sp.
GCACCTGAAAAGCCGGATTTTTTTGGCAGGACAAGGCAAATCGCCGCAGGAATACTTTGTGTATTTCAAGGCGATTTAACACAGTACTGTCGGAAAAAGACGCTTTTCAGGCTGTAAATCCCTATGGTGAACCGCCTAAAAGGAGGTGGCTATTTTATTATTCTTTTGCTGCCCTTTTCACTGTAACAATACCGATTATATTGGACACGATGCCGAAAGCGTCGGTTGCGGCGGAAACATAGTTCTGCACAGCGAAATCGTAGAATATCCACGCGCTCTGGGAAAGAATATAGACGGTTTTCAGTTTTACGACATTCTCGACATCCAGAAAGCAGGTAATAAGGGTCGTGCCGATAATGGGAAGAACGCCGAGAAAACCGTGCCTGTTTGCAAGTAGTCCGGGGCCTATCAGTATCGCGGTCAGAATAAGCTTCAAGGTCCATGTGTATTTTACTTTGAGGCTCAGCACATTACGCACTATCGAGACCGCATTGAGCACCGCACCCGTATACGCGCCCAGCACGACATTGGAAAGACCGAGAAATGTAAGCTGTCCCAGTTGAAGGGTCAGCATCTTTTTTCTCGTTTTCGCAAGCCCCATTGCAACAAGCAGAACGGCAGCGGCAAAAGAGAGGATATTTCCCAAAAGTACCTTATTAATACTTCATCATCCCTTTACGGCTCCGGCGGTCATGCCCTCTACGAAATACTTCTGTACCGCCGCAAACAGGATAACAACCGGTATCGTAGTAATCGTACCGAGCGCCATGATGATACCCCAGTCGATGTGCGTGGAGCTTATATAGTTGGAAATGCCGACGGTCAGCGTCTTCATAGCTTCCTTGTTGATAAGTACGCTTGAAAGCAGGAACTCATTCCATGACATGATGAACGCCATAATGCCTGTTGAAAGAACGCCGGATACGCACAACGGGAAATCTATCTGTATAAATACCTGCCACTCGTTCGCTCCGTCGATCATTGCCGCCTCATCGATCTCTTTCGGTAATTTGCGGAAGAAGGAAATAAGGAGCCAGACGGAAAACGGGAGAGTGATCGTCAGGTGACCGATGATGACGCCCGCGTGACTGCCGGTAAGGTGCAGCGCCGCCATGATCTTATAGAGCGGGATCATCAGCATGATGGGCGGGATGCAGTACGCCGCAAGAATGCTCATTCTCAGAAGTCTGCTGCCCCTGTAGCTGAAACGGGTGACGGAGTACGCCGTCAGTGTGCCGATCACCATATCAACGATCATGACGATCCCGGCAATTTTCAGGGAGTTCAGAAAATAATGGATAACATTTTCGTTGGCAAACGCCTGCTTATACCACTCGGTGGAGAATGCTTTCGGGAACACTCTGGGGGGAACGTTAAAAAGCTCTGTCCCGGGCTTGAAGGAGCTGACCATCATCCAGAGAAGCGGGAAGCCCACCATGATGAGAACGCAGACCACAAGAATAAAGGTCACGATAGCCGATTTCATTTTCTGTTTTTTGATACTGCTTTCTTTCACTGTCATTTCCCCCTTTCTTATTCGTCAGCCGCACCGGTTCTGAGATAGAATACGATGCACACAAACATCAGTACGCCCAGAACCATCGAGATAGCGGATGCCGCGCCGAGCCGGAAGGAGCCGAAGGATGTGCTGTATATGAGTATCGGCAGATGCGTTGTCGAACCGACGGGCCCGCCGCCGGTAATCATGTAGATAAGGTCGTAATAGGTCGCCGTCCAGATGGTACGCAGAACGATGAGAACGGCGGTCGTACCCCGAAGCTGAGGCAGGGTGATATACAGGAAGGACTGCCACTTAGTAGCGCCGTCCACGGTCGCCGCTTCATACATCTCCCGGTCAATGGATTTGAGAGCCGCCCAGTAGATCAGCATCGGGAAGGGATAGGAGCGCCATATGTTGATGATGACGACCACCCACATCGCAGGCCCCTTCATCGCCAGCAGGGACTGCCTCGGTTCGATCCAGCCCGCCTGCTGCATCCAGTAGCTGAGAATACCGTAATCGGAGTTGAGTACCCATTTGGCGATCAGCGCCATGGTAACGGCGGGGACAACATAGGGGATAAGCAGGAAGCTTCTCAGAGCCGTCGCGCCCTTCATGGGGCGGCTTATAAGGAGCGCCAGAGCAAGACCTAAAACGAGCTGACCGAGGACGGACCAGAACGTCCATTTGCAGGTGTTCCAGAAGTATTTTTTGAAGAGCTTATTGGAGAACATGGAGATATAATTCTTCAGTCCCACAAAATGAACTGCTTTTTTTGCCGAAAGCTGCGCGTCCGTAAAGCTCAGAACAACATTGTAAACCACCGGGTAAAGCACAAAAACGAGCAAAAAGATGATTGCCGGAAGTGCAAAAGCCATGCCGATCAAATTATGCCTTTTTGCGTACCCGCCTGAAAGTCTTCTTTTCTGAATCGATGTTTCGCCCATTTTTCTAATCTCCCGGTTTTTATACTGGTCTTTCTTACAGCAAGCGGGAGGAGAGAGTTCTCCTCCCGCTCAGTTGGTAACTATAGGTTGTTTGCTCTGTCAGCATCAGCCCATGCTTGCAGCGAATGCAGCCAGATCCTCGTTGATGAGCTCATAGGCCTCCTCGGAGGTGTAGGTGCCGTCGCAGGCGCCCTGCAGAGCCTCACCGAAAATGGTGGTGCCTTCGATGTGTGCGGACATCGGGGACAGACCGTTCTCCATGCCGTACCAGTACCAGGTGGTGTTTTCGAAAGCGTCCATGATGGTGTCAACCTCGGTCTGGAAGTCGGCAACCTTCTCGCTGGCCTTGTAGATCTCGAATGCAGGCAGGTAGGAGGGGAAGGCGAACATAGGACGGCTCAGAGCACGCTCTGCGGCACGCTCGGGAGTGTAAAGCCTGGTGAGGAACTCGGAAACGAGAGCGGTACGCTCGTCGGTATCCTGCTTGGTACCGACAAAGCAGTAGCCGGAACCGAAGGATGCTACCTTGCTGCCGTCAACACCGGGGAAGTCGAAGCAGCCGAGCTTGTCGACCATCTCGGGAGCATTGCCCTGTGCGTTGCCGATGACAGCGCCCATATCGAGGGTCATGCCGACAGTGCCGGAGACAGCCAGCGCGTTGCGGTAGTCGCCCCAGCTCCAGGTGAGGGAGCCGGCGGGGGAGGCGGACTTATAGAGATCAACGAGGTAGTCGATAACTTCGATCATCTCATCCTTTTCCTGATCGAATACGTACTCGCCGGTGGCGGGATCAAGGAAGTATACGCCCTTGGAGCACATCAGCTCATAAAGAGTCTGTGCCGCGACCTGAACGCCGTCCAGCGGTACGGGGAAGCCCTTCATGGCGTCGCCGTCATTGAGCGCCTCAGCAGCAGCCTTGAAGTCCGCCCAGGTGGTGGGGATCTCAAGACCCTTCTGCTCAAAGAGATCCTTGCGGTACCATACGGAGGTGTGCATTGCCCAGTCGGGGAGACCGTAGATGTGACCGTCAGCGCCGGTCAGAACGGTCTTGTATGCGTCGGAGAAGTCATCAGCGCCGATGCCGTTGATGATCTCATCCAGAGGCATGAGGACTTCGTCCGCGTAGAGCTGTGCGGTACCGCCGAAGTTGACGTGCATGACGTCGGGAACCTCGTCGGTGGCAGCGGCGGTAGCCAGCTTGCCGATCATTTCACTGAAGGAGAGCTTTTCGACTTCCACGTCAACGCCCATCTCGTCGCCCAGCTCGGTGAACTGCTTGTTGAGAACCTCAAACTGTGCGTCTGCTGTGAGGCAGGTCCAGATGACCAGCTTTTCGGGCTCTGCTGCCTGACCGATAACGGTGAGGGAGAACATGGTGAGAACTGCGAGGAGGAGTGCTAAAAGTTTCTTTGCTTTCATCTTATGCGTCCTTTCCTTTTGCTTTTTTGTATATTTGTACGGGGAACCCCGCCAAATCCTTAAAAAATAGAATACAATTCGTTTTCGGAGCCGCTTTGCCGCTCCGAAAACTCTCTAAGGCAAGCCAAGCGAGCCCTCGCGCCGACCAAAGCGGGCGTAAGCACGATGCGATAAGCGCGAGCGTTCAGACTGTAGACAAACCTCAAAGTCTGTCATTGAAGAACCAGTGACCGATGTCACTGGTGTACCCTAAAGGGCAGACCTGGGAATCCGCATCCCCAAAAACGTTGAAATTCCAACAATGTTAGGGAAAACGGATTGCCACTAAGTGCGCCTTGCCAAATCAAAGATTTGGAGGCTTACTTAAGTCTGCGGACTGGTTTCGCAATGACGAAAATGGCACTTTGTCTACACTTTCAAATGTAAAACAAAGTTTTATATTTTATTATCAGAGAATGCCGCCCTGCTCGATGAGCTTCGCCTGTAATGCCTTCATATCGACATTGCGTGCGGTGACGCCTGCCTTGACCGCCATGGCGGCGGCGGTACCGACGGCCTCACCCATGACCATGCACTGCGGCATACAGCGGATGCAGTTGGCGACCTCGATCTCGTAGGAGGCACAACGGCCCGCGACCAGCAGGTTCTCCTTGCCCTTGACGACCATGCAGCTATACGGAATGGTCATGGAGGTGCCGGGTTCGAGGTCATAAACAACCATTGTCTCGCCCTCGGGGGTATGGAAGCCTGCGGGCATGGCACCGCGGCCGATGCTGTCCGGGAAGTCCTTCGCGTCGAGGAAGTCCTGAAACTTGACCTCATAGTCGCAGATGACGCGGCGCGATTCGCGCACGCCGAGCATGGCGGCAATGGCGGTCAGGTAGGAGTTTTCAAAGCCGGGAATGAAGTTTTTCATTGCCCATGCCACATCGTAAAGGCACTTCTGGGAGAAATTCTCCTGTTCGGTGCGGGTCTTCATGCCGACAGTGCTGTTGGCCTCCAGAGCACCCGAGCAGTTGATGGTCATTTCGCCGGGGTTGGGAGTGGAGGTGAAGATCCCCAGCCAGTGGCGGAGATATTCCTTGTCTGCGGGCAGATCGACATCCTTCAGCTCGTCCTTAAGGCCGAAGTGCATGAGACCGGGGAAGCTTCTGTAATCGTGCCATGCGGGGGGCATCATGGTGTCCATGACCGGGGGATGATCCTCGTAATATTTTGCGACCCTTTCCATATCCACTCCTGCCATCTTGCCGATGAGGGACATGGGCTGGATATCCTCGTCCTTACGGATATCATAGGTCGCGCCCGCCTTGGCGCAGACGCCCGCGTCGCCGGTGCAGTCGATAACGACCTTTGCGTGTACCTCAATGAGGTTCATCTCGGATACAACGACGAGACCGGTGACGGTATCGCCGTCCTGCAGTACATCGATGATCTGGGTGTTGAGCCATGTGGTGAGGTTGGGTTCCTTTGCCGCCAGATCGTCCAGAACGACCTTGGCGACCTCTGTGTCGTAGAGATAGCAGACGTCCATCTCGGGATCCTTATCGACGATCGCGCCCATGTCCTTGAGAATATTTCTCAGCTCCCAGGTCATACCGCCCACGCAGCGCTTGAGCTTATCGGAGAAACCGACCCATGCGCCCTGCATACCGGAGGTGAACTGACCGCCGAGGCATCTGTTCTTTTCAACCACGAGAGTCTTTGCACCGTTTCTTGCCGCTGCCAGAGCCGCAATGCATCCGGCAGTACCGCCGCCGGCAACGATTACGTCAAATTCTTTTTTGATCATAAATCAACCCTCTTAATTTGGCATTATGCATTTTAGTCGATGTAGCCGAAGTGTCTGAGAACCTTCTTGAGTCTCTCCATATCCTCTGCGGGCAGTTCGGAAATCACGGGCTTGCGGCAGTAGCCTGCGTCAACACCGCGCAGCTTCAGACCTTCCTTGATGATCTGCAGCCACAGCACATCGCCGTTGGAGTCTGCTTCGGTGAACAGAGGCAGGTAGGGCCATACCAGCTCTTCCTGAGCCTTCTGAGCCTCGGCGGTCTTCTTGGCCTTGGCAAGATTGTAAACGGTGGAGTTCTCTTTCGGGAACAGGTTGCCTGTACCGACGACCCAGCCGTCCGTCCAGCAGGACAGGGTCTCGACGGCGCAGACGTCGTAGCCGTAGAAGAGGTTGAAGTTTTCGTCGGTCAGACGGCGGAGGTTCTGCTGCCGGAACACGTCTGCCTGGCGCTCCTTGATCGCGTCGATGCAGCCTTCGTTATAGAGCTTTGCGATGAAGCGGTCATCTAAAAGAACGGTGGAGTAGTAGGGGTTGTGATACATCATAACGGGGATGTCGATGGCGTTATGTACGGTCTTGTAGTGGTCATACAGCTCCTGCTTGTTGGGACCCATGTACCAGGGGGTAACGGCCATGATGCCGTCGGCGCCGTCCTTTTCGGCGGCGACAGACATCTCGACAACGTCCTTGGTGCGGTATGCGCCGGTGGAGGCGACGACCTTAATGCCGTACTCATGACCGGCCTCAATGTATGCCTTGTTGACTGCGATCTGCTCGTCCTTCTCCAGAGCGATCATTTCGCCGGTAGAGCCGGAGGGAATGATACCGGTAACGCCGTTTTCCGCCAGAAACTTTGTAACTTCTTTAATGCCCTGAAAATTGATGGACTCGTCCTTGTTGAACGGGGTTACTACGGGAATATAGATACCTTCGAGCTTTGTTCTTGCCATTGTGATTTCTCCTTAAACAATAAACTGTTTTACGGAACGGCTATTCCTACGGAATATGTATTTCGTTGGAATACCCATTCCGATTTTGAATATAAACCCTTTTATGTGTAATGTCAACATCTGTTTTTTCCCATTATACTTTTTGTTCATAATGCAAAAAAAAAGCTCCCGCCGCTTTGTGGAAAAGCGACAAGAGCACATAAAAGCTTCCTGCTTTATTGTACATTCGACTTATTGACAGATGAATATCGGCAGGTATACAATACCCCTAAAATGACACGGACGGAGGCTCGGCATAATGGAAGGCACGGTACAGAAATCTGAAACAATAAAAATGGTCGAAAGCGCCATGACTGTCCTTGACCTGCTTCGATGCTCAAAAACACCGATGGGAGTAAATTCCATAGCAAAAACCTGTTCGCTCAATCCTTCGACAGCCTTTCGTATTCTGAAAACGCTCGAAATGACCGGCTGGGTCTATCAGTTGGAAGAGGGACAGTACATAAGCGGTGAGAAGCTCAGCTTTGTGACGGAAAAGAACAACTTTTTTCTCGCTCTGAGCGACGCGGCCAAATGCCCCATGGAGCAGTGTACCGCCAGACACGGACTGGCCATGAATCTTATGGTACGCAGCGGGGCGGATTGCTACATTCTCCAGCAATCGCTCACCAAATCCATCATCAACTATGTTCCGCCGCTCCATTCCGTTCTTCCGTATTATGCCTGCGGCGGCGGGAAGATCCTTCTGTGCGAGCTGCCGGAGGCTCTGGTCGATCAGCTTCTGGAAACGCACAAGCCCGAAGCCCTGACGCCGTTCACCATTACCGACCCCGAGGAATATAAACATGTCCTTGTGCAGACGGAGAAGGACGGATACGCGATCGATTTTCAGGAGAGCAGCATCAACGGAAGCTGTATTGCGGTTCCCGTGCGCGATATGGACGGAACGATCATTGCCTCTTTGTCCTTCAGCGGTCTTATCGGTGTTTCCGCACCGAAAAAGCTGCTGAAATATATTCCGTATCTGACGGAATGCTCCGGGGCAATCACCGAAAGTCTCTATAAATGCTGGAAAATCTGAAAACCCCGTCATCTTGCAAAAAACCTGATATCAAATAAAAATACGGCGGCAATCTGTATCATTGCCGTCGTATTTTCCCGTCTCATACGAAAACTACGCCGCTGAGTGTGCGCCCGCAGGCGCCATGGAAGCGAGCAACCGAGCGCAGCGAGGCTCTTGGCGAGTCCCAGCGGCTATTAAAACAAGACACAAAATATCTTGTGGGCACCTCTAAAAAGAGTCCATCCCAAAATTTGTGTAAACCTCCGAGAAGGTGTAGAATAGGAGCACCTTCAAGGAGGTTAAATAATGACAAGGAAAAATCGAACACCGGAAGAAAACGAAC
>JAZLGK010000208.1:0-4549 GCA_045616265.1 Candidatus Limivicinus sp.
GGCAATACCGCATAATGCGGCAAGAGCAGATGGCGAGAGAAAATGGGTTCAGCTTTGCATAAGTTCGCGTAAGCCAAATCGAAGATTTGGACGCTCACTTATGATGAAGGCATTTTTTCGCAGGAATTCTTTGTGTATTGCAAGAAAAAATGACAAAATCTGAGCACATTTTATCCGTCAGCTGCCGCAGACGTATTGTGCGGTGTTGCCCAAGATAATTATGAATTATGCATTCTGCATTTAATCAAAATCTTCTTCCCTTTAAGAGAAAAAAACACAGCAGGGAAATGCGAAAAGCATTTCCCTGCTGTGCCGGTATCAGATCATCTTCATCAAAATCTGCACCGCGTTTGCCGCCGCGCCCTTGCGGATCTGGTCGCCGCAGCACCAGAGGGTAAGACCCGTGTCATCGGTGAGGTCTTCGCGGATACGTCCGACCCATACCAGATTCTGGTTTGAGGTGTCCAGCGGTGTGGGATAGCAGCGCCCCTCATAGTCCTCAATGAGCTTTACGCCCGGGAATGCCGCAACCGCCGCCTTGGCTTCCTCGACGCTTATTTTTCTCTCCGTGCGCAGCGTCACGGAAATGGAGTGTGAGCGCATGACCGGCACGCGCACACAGGTGCAGGTGACCTTGAGATCATCATTGTGCAGGATCCTGCGCCCCTCGTTCTGCATTTTCATTTCCTCGTCGGTGTAAAGATTGCCGTAATCGTCGCCGATATAGGGAATGACGTTTGCGGCGATCTGATGCGCGAACACCTTGCGTTCGGGTTCTTTACCCTCCGAAAGCGCCTTCATCTGCGCCTCAAGCTCGTAAAGTCCGGCAATGCCCGCTCCGGAAACCGCCTGATAGGTGCAGGCGATCATGGTTTTTATCGGGCTGAGCTTCTGTATGCCCGCGACCGCCATCATCGTAATGATTGACGAGCAGTTGGGGTTGGAGATAATGCCCTTGTTCTGAAAGGCGTCCTCGCCGTTTATTTCGGGAACTATAAGAGGCACATCCGGGTCGAGACGGAAGGCGGAGGAGTTGTCGATATACACCGCGCCCGCTTTTACGATAGCCGGTGCAAATTTTTTACTCATGCCGTTTTTGACCGCGCCCAGCACGAAGTCCATGCCCTCAAAGCTGCTTTCTGCTGCTTCTTCAATAAGTACATCCTGCCCTTTGAATTTTACGGTTCCTCCCGCACTCTTTGCGCTCGCAAGCGGCAGGAGCTTTTTCACCGGAACATCGTATTCCTCCAACACCTTGAGCATTTCCTGCCCCACAGCGCCCGTTGCGCCCAGTACCGCCACATTATATTCTTTCATTTTCAAATCCCCCTTACTTTCCCGCAAAGCCGTCATACAGCACCTGAATTGCGGTTTCAAAATTATTGTTCTCAACGCCTACTATTATACTCAATTCGTCCGCGCCCTGTGCAATGGTGCGGATATTTACTCCGTGCTCGCCGAGAGCCTTAAAGAGCTTGCCGGAGGTGCCGGGGCGGAAGGTCATCTTGCGCCCGACCGCCGCCACAAGCGCTATGCCGTCCTGCACCTGAATATCGTCCGGGCGGCAGCTTTTCTGAATGTCGGAGATAACGTCATACACGCTGTCGCCTAACGCCGCGGTTGCGGTGACAAATGCAAAGCTGTCAAGTCCGAGGGTGATATGCTCTACCGCCGCCTTGTATCTGTCGAGAATTTCAAGCGCCGCACGGAGCGTCGCGCTGGTGTTCATATTGCGCTTGCGCACGGTGATGATCGTGAAGTTGCGCCGTCCCGCTATGCCGGTTATAAAGCTGTCCGCCGCAGGTTCGTCCTCGTCCACTCTGTCAACGATCATCGTGCCGGGGTCGTCCGGGCAGTTGGTGTTGCGGATGTTGAGCGCAATGCCTTTTTCTTTCACCGGGAGAATGGATTCCTCATGCAGCACCGATGCGCCCATGAACGCAAGCTCCCGAAGCTCTCCGTAGGTGATATGCGCGATCGGGCGCGGGTTTTTGACGATCTTGGGGTCGGCCATGAGGATACCGGAGACATCCGTCCAGTTCTCGTAGACGTCCGCGCCCGCCGCGGCCGCCGCAAGTGCGCCGCTTATGTCACTTCCGCCGCGGCTCATGACCTTTACCTTGCCGGTGGGGGAGCGTCCGTAAAACCCGGGGATGAGCACCTTTTCGTATTTGTCCACCGCCGCCTTTATCGCGGAATAGGTTCGCTCCGTGTCGATCCCGCCGTCAAAGCCGAAGAAAATGCAGTCAAACGCGTCTATAAACTCATATCCGAGGTACTCCGCCAGCAGCTTTGAGGTAAAATACTCACCCCTTGACACAAGCAGGTCAACCGGTGTATCCTTGCTGAGCCTGCTTCTTAGCTCGTCAAAATCCTTTTCGATATCGTATTTGAGCTCAAGCGCGTCGCGTATCTCAACAAAGCGCTCCTCAATGGTATCCAGAATATCCTCACAGCTCACGCCGTAGGTGAGATGCGCATGGCAGAGATACAATAAATCTGTGAGCTTATGATCACTTGAGAACCGTTTGCCCGCTGCGGAGGACACCACAATGCGCCTCGCCGGGTCGGATAATATGATATCTTTAACCTTTTTGAACTGTTCCGCGCCCGCTACCGACGAGCCGCCGAACTTCGCCGCTTTTAACATTCGTTAATTTGTCCTTTCAAGCTAATTCTGCAAAAAATACATTTGCGCCGCCCTTACGCATGGCTAAAGCAGCTTCGTGCATCGCCTGTACGCTGACGGGCTTTGTGACGCCGCGCACCGTGTCGCCGTCTGATTCCGTGCTTTCAAAGTCGAGCCTTTCGGCAAATGCTTTCGGAAGACGCACATAGTAGGAGCATACACAGCCCGCGTTGTCCGCCGAGACCTCCCGGCACTCACCGTGCATCATGACCCTCTGCCCGAAGCAGAGACATTCAAGGTCTCTCAGTACCGCCGAAGCTGTGGGATAGCGCCCCGCGCCCTGTCCCATCAGGACGATCTGTCCGCTGTTTTTGCCGAGATATTTCGCCATGTTGAAATTCTTTTTCACGGCACATTCGGGCGCGTCACTCTTCACCAGCACCGGCTGGACATAGGCATAGAGTCTCCCGTCCGCAAGTCCGCCTTTGGCAAGCAGACGGCAGGTGAGATCTTTACTTTGAAAATGTTTGACATCCGAGACTTTCAGTGAGTCGATCCCTTCGTTATAAAGTCCCTCCGTTGGCAGCATATCATAAGCCACCGCACAGCCGAGCATGATCTTCCGCAGCGCGTCCAGCCCCGTCACGTCCGCCGTGGGATCCGCTTCGGCATAACCGAGCGCCTGTGCCTCTTTCAGTATATCGTCATAATCCATGCCCTCGGACTGCATTTTGTCCAGCATGAAATTCGTAGTTCCGTTTAATATGCCGCCAAGCGAAAGAATCTCGTCGCTCTGCCGTGCCAGCTCCAGATTATGCAGGAACGGCACCGCACCGCCGCAGGCCGCGCTGAAAAGAAATCCGACGCCGTTTTCAACAGCCAGTCTGTTAAGCTCTATTCCCTTTGCCGCGACCAGCACTTTGTTGGACGTGACAACGTGCTTGCCGGCTTTCAGCGCCTCGGCACAGTAGAAAAACGCCGGTTCGACGCCTCCCATGACCTCTGCCACCGCGTCAATGCTTTTATCCTTCAAAATCGCATCAAGTGAATCGACCTTGAAATCTTCGTCAGCCTTGCCCGGTCTCACAAGCACCGGCCCCGCCACAAACTGCGGGCAAGTTCGCAGCATATCATATACTCCCCTGCCGACTGTTCCGAATCCCAATACTGCGACCTTCATTCCTTCGCCTCCAAAAAATTATTTTTGTCCGTTTATCAAAAACACTTGTATTTTTGATGGAGACAGTGTATCATAGAATCATCTGAAAAACAAGAAGAATTTTGCAGAAAAAATAGACAAGGAGTTATAGCCGGATGCTTGAAAATTATCTCATAATTCACAAAAGTATTCTGCCGGAGTATTATATGAAAGTCCTTGAGGTGCGTCGGCTGATGGAGACGGGCAAGGCGAAGGATATAAGTCAGGCAGTCAAGACCGTGGGCATATCCCGCAGTACGTACTACAAATACAAGGACTATATTTTTGAGCCCTCGGAGCTGTCCGGCGGCAGAAAAGCCGTGCTCTCCATGATGCTCGATCATTCCCCCGGCGTTCTGAGCGCTGTGCTGAGCTGTATTTCCGAAATGGGAGGGAGCGTTCTGACCATTACGCAGAGTCTTCCCATCCACAACCGCGCCAGCGTCACGATCTCGCTGGACGTCAGCTCCATGATCTGCGAGCTTGTCGGTCTCACAAAGCGTATAGAAAAAACTTCCGGCGTCGAGCAGGTCAAGCTTGTGGCGATAGAATAATGCAGAATGCAAAATGCATAATGCAGAATTAAGGCAATACCGCATAATGCGGCAAGAGCAGATGGCGAGAGAAAATGGGTTCTGATGAAGGCATTTTTTCGCAGGAATACTTTGTGTATTGCAAGAAAAAATGACAAAATCTGAGCACATTTTATCCGTCAGCTGCCG
>JAZLGK010000209.1:0-3507 GCA_045616265.1 Candidatus Limivicinus sp.
TAAAATGTGCTCAGATTTTGTCATTTTTTCTTGCAATACACAAAGTATTCCTGCGAAAAAATGCCTTCATCAGAACCCATTTTCTCTCGCCATCTGCTCTTGCCGCATTATGCGGTATTGCCTTAAAAATTTAAAAACTTAAAACTGATTTGGAGGAAAACAAAATGAAAAACAGTATCGGAAAGCTTGTATCCCTTCTGTGCATCTTCGCGCTCGTTTTTTCTCTGACGGCGTGCGGTACAGCCGAGCCTGCAAAGCCGGAAGCGCCGGAAAAGCCCGTGGAAGAGAAGGCGGAAGAGACGGTAAAAAGCTTCAAGGTCGGCATCTGCAACTATGTGGACGACGCGTCGTTAAACCAGATCGTCGACAACATCCTGACCCGCCTTGCCGCCGCTGCGGATGAAAAGGGCGTCAAGATCGAGACGATGTACGACAACTGCAACGCCGATGCCAGCGTGATGGAGCAGATCATCTCCAACTTCATCGCCGAAAAGGTCGATCTGATGATCGGCGTGGCGACGCCCGTTGCCATGCGTATGCAGGCGCTCACCGAGGATAATCAGATCCCCGTCATCTTCTCCGCCGTGTCCAGCCCCACCGGTGCGGGACTCGTGGACAGTATGGAAAACCCGGGGCATAACGTGACCGGCACGAGCGACTATCTTGATACCGCCGCGGTTATGAACCTTATTTTTGCTCTGAAGCCGGAGGCAAAGAGAATAGGACTTCTCTACGATGTGGGACAGGATTCCTCCACCGAGGCCATCCGGAGCGCCAAAGCTTTTTTAGAGGAAAAGGGCGTGGAGATCGTCGAGCATACGGGTGCGAACAACGACGAAGTCATCCTTGCCGCGCAGGCGATGGTCAGCGACAGGGTGGACGCGGTCTTCACTCCTACCGACAACACCGTCATGACCGCAGAGCTTGCCATCTATGAGATCCTTGCCGACGCGGGAATCCCCCACTTCACCGGGGCGGACTCCTTTGCCCTGAACGGCGCGTTCCTCGGCTACGGCGTGGACTATGCAAATCTGGGCGTTGAGACCGCGAACATGGCAGTCGATGTGCTCTTCGGCGCAAAGCCGGATGTCACGGCGGTCAAGACCTTTGATAACGGCACCGCGACCGTCAACACCGAGATCTGCGAAAAGCTGGGACTTAAATTTGACGAGGTAAAAGAGCTCTTCGCCCCGTACTGTACCAAGGTCAACTCTATCACCACAGCAGAGGAGTTCTGAGTTTTAATAAAAAGTGAAAAGTGGAAAGTGAAATGTAAAGTATTTAACATTGTTCCTTAGGATTATTCCGCATTCCGCATTGGATTCATTCCGCATTATAGTATTTGGGAGATTTTCATATGGACTTGTCTTCGGCACTTTCCCTCGTGCAGACCGCCGTGGAGCTGGGACTTTTCTGCTCGCTCACGGTGCTGGCACTGTTTTTAAGCTACAGTATGCTCAACGTCTGCGACCTTTCGACCGACGGCTGCTTTACCCTCGGCGCGGCTGTGGGCGCAAGCGTTGCGATAGCGGGGCATCCCTGGCTTTCCATCCCGGCGGCCATGGCAGCGGGTGTCTGCTCGGGCTATGTCACCTCGTTTTTGCAGACCCGCGCCGGGATCAACAGCCTCCTTTCCGGCATCATCGTCAATACGGGGCTTTATTCGGTCAACATCGCCGTGATGGGCGGCGCGTCGCTTCTCAACATGAACAGGACGGAGACGGTTTTTACTCTGATGAAAGCCGCCCTCGCCGGAACGGTGTTTGAAAAGCAGTATAAGCTCTTTGTCGGGCTGATCGCCGTTGTGCTCATGGTGGCCTTTCTCTCCTTTTTCCTCAAGACCCGCCTCGGCCTTGCCATCCGCGCCACGGGAAACAATCCCGACATGGTGCGTTCATCTTCGATAAATCCGGTGTTTACGACCACCGTGGGACTGTGCATTGCCAACTCCTTCACGGCGCTCTCCGGCTGTCTGCTGGCTCAGTCACAGAAGGCGCTGGATGTTAACATCGGTACCGGCATGGTGACTATCGCCCTTGCCTCTCTCCTGATCGGAGGCACGGTTATGGGCAGGGGAGGCATCACGAAACGTGCTGTCGGCGTTGTGCTCGGCGCGATCATTTTCCGCCTTGTCTATGCTCTTGCTCTGCGCTTTGATATGCCGTCTTATATGCTCAAGCTTGTCTCGGCGCTGATCGTTATCCTTGCGATCTCTCTGCCGTATTTCAAAGAGCAGCTCCCGACGGTAAAGCGCCGCTTAAGCCGCGGAAAGGAGAGGGAAAATGCTTGAAATAAAGAACATCTCCAAAACCTTCAATCCCGGCACGGTCAATGAATTTACAGCTCTGCGCGACCTCAGCCTCACGCTGAAGGACGGCGATTTCGTCACGATCATCGGCGCGAACGGCGCGGGAAAAAGTACGCTTTTCAACGCCATTGCCGGAAGCTTTTTAACCGACAGCGGCAGCATAACGCTTGACGGAACGGATATCACCTTTATGCCGGAATATAAACGCGCCCTCATGATCGGACGGCTTTTTCAGGATCCGATGCGCGGCACCTCTCCCGGCATGACTCTCGAGGAAAACCTCAGCATGGCGGCCAAGCGCGGCGGCTGGTTTTCCCGTATCACGAAGGCCGACCGGGAATTCTACCGGGAAAAGCTCAGACTGCTCGACATGGGACTGGAAAACAAGCTGCTCCAGCCGGTGGGACTGCTCTCGGGCGGTCAGCGTCAGGCACTGACGCTGATGATGGCGACTATCGTTCCGCCGAAGCTCCTGCTGCTGGATGAGCATACCGCGGCGCTCGATCCCGGCGCGGCGGAAAAGGTGCTGAAGGTCACGAAAAGCATCGTTGCGGAGCACAGGATCACCTGCATGATGATTACTCACAATATGCAGTCGGCGCTTGATTTCGGCAACCGGACGCTGATGCTCGACAAGGGTCGGATCATTATGGACGTGAGCGGGCAGGAGAGAGCGGGCATGACCGTGCAGGACTTCCTCGACCGCTTCCGTGAAAACGCCGGAAAGAAACTCGATAACGACCGGATGCTGCTGATCTGATGTGCGGCATGGTCGGGCGGGGATTTCGCGCTTGACATCTCCGCTGAATGTGGTACAATGAGCATAGAAAAAGGGTATCACATGATCGTCAGCGGTTTGTGACCCTCGGCAAATAAATGATTTTTCTAAGTTAAACTCAGAAAACCGTCACTTCTTGCTCAAGTGGCGGTTTTCGCGTTTCTTTACGATGATTGTAATTGTAAAATTTCCGATATGTAAAGTGATGCGCATGGTTCTCACCTCCTTTGCAAGAGGCGTCCGAGAGCCAAAAATCGCCAACTGTTCGATCTGTGATACCCGCCCTTTACAGGGCAGTGTTATGTTAAGGCAATACCGCATAATGCGGCAAGAGCAGATGGCGAG
The DNA here is from genome assembly GCA_045616265.1 of Candidatus Limivicinus sp. GTDB lineage: Bacteria > Bacillota > Clostridia > Oscillospirales > Oscillospiraceae > Limivicinus. The sequence goes on from JAZLGK010000209.1 coordinate 3,432, forward strand.
AGAAAATGGGTTCTGATGAAGGCATTTTTTCGCAGGAATACTTTGTGTATTGCAAGAAAAAATGACAAAATCTGAG
>JAZLGK010000210.1:0-40587 GCA_045616265.1 Candidatus Limivicinus sp.
CAATCCACGTATATCAGAGTGGCCAATGCCGGAGACTGATACCGAGGCTCTTTCAGTATGCCTTCCGAAATAATATAAATTTTGCGATGACTCTGTTTCGGGCATTTTGCCTCTTGACAACGGTCATTTCATATCAGTTTAAGCTCTCATACACCGCCAAAACCTGCGGTATCACATTATCTTTCGAGAACTTTTCAACGTATTCTTTATTGAACTGTCCCTGCTGTTCACAAAGCTTTCTGTCCTTTGCAAGCAGCATGATTTTCTCGCAAAACTGCTTGCTGTCATGCGAATCGCAAAGGAAGCCGCCTTTTTCGTCCACGATCAGGTCGCGGTTTCCTCGAATATCCGAACAGATCACCGGAAGCTCACTTGCGAGTGCTTCCATAATAGAAACGTTTAGCCCCTCACGTATTGACGGAAGTATATATACATCCGCCATCTTGTACAATTCTGCAACATCGTCCCGATGTCCGAGCAAATGCAGATTAACGCTTAGACTGTCGGCTAATGTCTGTAACTCCGCCGTTTTGTTACCGCTTCCGGCAATCACATAATGGATTTTCGAATCGGAAATCTCTCCCAGCGCTTTTATAATGACCTGATGATTTTTGTTTTCGTTCAGTTCTCCCACCGATAGGATCACAAAAGAATCCGCCGGAATACCGAGCTCTTTTCGTTTTTCGTTCTTGTCGATAACTGTATTTTTGAACTTATCTACATCAATTCCCACACTGGGAACATACTCGACTCTTTTTGCCCTAAACTTTTTCTTCGCCAGTTCATAATCTTCGGTGTTGATCGTGATCAGCACATCCGTCCAGTGAGCACAGAGCTTTTCTATCGGATAATATATAAGCCAGTTCTTTAAAGGGGCACCTTTATAGAAATGAAAGCCGTGGGCCGTGTAGATGACCTTCAGTCCGTTTTTCCGGAGCGATCGGCAGGCAAGGCGGGTACAGGCAGAAGCAATAGGAGTATGGCAGTGAACCAGGTCATATCTGCCGTCCTGAACTATCTGCTTTATTTCTCGTATTGCTTTTAGATTTTCACTTCTCAAAGGCAATCGAATGCAAGAAATTGGGTGAATTTTGCATCCCCACTCGTGATAACAATCAGCAACTTTGTATTCCATTTCATTAGTTGCAATATCAACTGAATTTCCTTCGTTGATAAGCTCTTTAATGAAAAACTTGAAGAAGCCCATTGTTAGCCCAACAGTTGTAACATAAAGTATTTTCATTTGATTTTCTTAGCCGGGACTCCTACATAAGTACCGGATTCTTCAATGTCTTTTACAACTACAGCGCCCGCACCAATCATGCATCCACCGCTAATTCTTAAATTGTTTGAGACACTTGATCCTATCCCAACCCAAGTCTTGTCTCCAATATTAACCATACCAGCAATATTTGTCCCAACAGATATATGGCAATAATTGCCGATATTACAGTCGTGCGCGACAACAGCATTGCAGTTGATTAAACTGTGTTTTCCTATTGTTACTCCAGGGTCAATAACCGCCCCCGAAAGTACAACGCATCCATCACCAATGTTAACATCATAAGGAGAAACCACTGCTTTGGGATGAATCGCTGTATACCATTTTGCATTCCCCATCATGTCCGCTATTCTTTCGCGGATATCCGCATTTCCAATCGAAATAACAAATTCACAATCGGAGAATTGTGCGAAATCTGTCGTTTTTCCTAAAACCGGTCTATGGAAAAATTCAACAGTTTCCGGATTATCGTCAAGAAAACCTATCACATTGTCTCTGTTGTTCAGAACTATATCTGCGGTTTGCTTTCCAAAACCACTGGCCCCAATGATTATTACATTTCTATTCATTTTGAAATCTCCATCAGTAATTCGTCGTCCCCGTAAATTCTTCCATCGTTGCGTTCGTTTCGGAGGATATTCCTTCATGCTTTAATGCCGTAATCACAGAAAGATACACAGTCTTCACATCTGTCAGGAAACTAACATTATCCACATACCACAGATCAAGCTTCAAGCGTTCTTCCCAGCTTGCACAGTTTCGTCCGTGCACCTGTGCCCAGCCGGACAATCCCGGGCGAACATCATGGCGGTGATGCTGTTTTTCCGTATATAAAGGCAAATATCTTACAAGCCACGGCCTCGGACCTATGACGCTCATATCGCCTTTGAGAATATTGATCGCCTCCGGGAGTTCGTCGAGCGAAGTACTGCGCAGGAATTTTCCATACTTGTTCAGCCTTATCTCATCGGGCAGAAGCTCCCCGTTTTCATCCTTCTCATTCGTCATCGTCCGGAATTTTATCAACCTGAAGATCTTTTCATCTTTCCCCGGACGTTCCTGTGTAAAGAACGGATTGCCTTTCATCTCAACTGCCCCGACCGCCGTGAGTGTCAGAAACAGAGGAGAAAACACTGTCAACGCAGCAGTACTGCATACAATATCCAGCCCTCGTTTTATGTATCGGTTATAAATTCCGTCTTTGCCTTTTTTCACTCAAAGCACCTATGTATAACTTCAACAATTACCTTCTGGTCGCCAGCCGTCATTTTGTTGTCAGACGGCAAACAGCAGCCGCGTTCAAAAATATCCGCGCCAACGTCCATAACGCCGCCTTTTATATAGGCGTTTGCGCGGCATCTTAATGTTCCGTCTCTGCCGACGGTCTCGTGCATACGGTACATCGGCTGCATATGCATCGGCTTCCAGATGGGGCGGCCTTCGGCGTTGATACCCGTGATCGCTTCCAGGATCTCCGTGGGGCAGGTCTTCCCGTGCTCCTTTATGTAAAGTGCCGTGCTGTCGTCCCTGACCTGACGGCACATATAATCCCGGTCGATGATCAGAGCGCTCAGCCAGTAGTTGGGAGAAGTGCCGGGCGTGATGGGGTTCATCTTTAGCGGCAGACCCTTCAAGCCCTCGCAGTAGCGCTCATAGACCGCCTTTTTCTGCGCCAGATGCTCTTCCAGATGCGGGTACTGTCCGCGGATGACGCCGGCAATGACGTTGCTCATACGGCAGTTATAGCCGACCTCCTCGTGCTGATACCACGGAGCGTTCTCACGCGCCTGCGTGCTCCACTTTCTGGCGCGGTTTGCGTCCTCGAGACTGTTCGTCAGAAGACAGCCGCCGGAGGAGCCGGTGATCATCTTGTTGCCGTTATAGGATATCGCCGCGTAGTCGCCGAAGGAGCCGCACTGCCTGCCGTCAACCGTCGCGCCCATGGCTTCGGCGGCATCCTCGATCAGTAAGGCGCCGTGTTTTTCGCAGATCCGCTTGATCTCGTCGATTCTCCCGGGAAAGCCGTACAGCTCCGCACAGACGACGAGCTTAACCTCCGGGTACAGCTCAAACGCTTTTTCCAGCGCTGCGGGATCCATGTTCCAGGACTCGGCTTCCGTATCGATAAAAATCGGAATTCCGCCCTCGTAAACGACCGGATTGAGTGTCGCGGCAAACGTCATATCCGAGCAGAAGACTCTCCTGCCTTCCAGTGCGCCGTGGCTGATCGCCGGTTTTCCGTAGAGCTTTTCCCCTGCCAGCTTCACGCACAGATGCAGCGCCGCCGTACAGCAGGACAGCGCGACCGCGTATTTGACCTCCGCCTTTTTCGCCGCTATGCGCTCTACCTCGTTTATATTCGCTCCGACCGTGCTCATCCAGTTGGAATCGTACGCTTCGGAGACATATTTCATTTCCTCCCCATGCATCGTCGGAGTTGCCAACCAGACTTTTTTTGCAAAAGGAATAACTGAACCGCTATACATTCCTATCTTTTCCTCTCAACCCGTTACTACTCAGAAAAAGCTGATCTTCTCTCCTGTATCTGCCTCGGTCTTTTTGACCCATTCTTCATTGATATCGTTTTTCTCGGTATTCTTTGAGATAATGTCAATAACCGTTACCCCGTTGACCGATGACAGTGCTTCAATTTTTACGGAGCCGGGATAGTTCCTGACCGCCTCTTCGGCAGAGCGGAAGTCTTTTACGTCGCTTCCGTTTCTGATTCTTACGGGACCGGATATGTGCCGCATTACTTTCCCGAATGGGAGATAATACGGGTCAAAGGTAAGCGCATCGGAATAGTCCCGGAGCTCAATGCCGGCGTTCTCGCAGATATCCGTTACTTTTATGACCGTATCGGCAGAAAGCTTCGGATCGGCAAAACATACGGTATCTATTCCGTACTTTTCAAGATCTCTGTCGAGCTTTTCAAGGTTATCCAGAATAGGTATGCCGTTTATGGCTGTGTTCGGAGTGGAATCGTTCGTCGTAAAAAAGCACTTTACGCGTGCCGGGCTGTCTTCCCTGGTCTCTATAAATCTCCGGACATAATTCGCGGTATCTTCCGTTCCGACGATCATTACATTGGCGGCAGAACCGCTTTGCCCTCTGACTTTTCTTGTCAGGTAGAAGAAAATCGTCAGGGAAAAACGGCTCAGACATGTCAGGCAGAACAGCATTCCCGTCCCGAGAAAATAGAAGGTCAGCGGCATACGCACAAAAAAGAGATAGGTTACCGCAAACATCAGGGCGAAGATCGTCGCGTGTGCCAGAACGCTCCTGATAAGATCGTTAAATCCGGCATATCTCCACCGGCTTCCGTACAACCCGAAAAGCGCAAAAAGCAACAGTATTATTGCACCGGAATACGGAGCGATCTCATAAAAAGTATCCAGATATATCTTTGCGTCACGCAGAAATTCACCGTTTGCATAAAACCGTATTACAAGAGCAAGGAAAAATGAAAAATACCCCGCCACGATATCAAAGACGATAAGGGCTGCGCACTTGGCGATCCATCCCGCGTAAATCTTTATCTTTTCATTTTTTGTTGATGAGTTGTCCATATATACTCCAAATAAATATTTTTGCCTGTTAAATGTTCCGTATTCTTTCAAAATATGATGGTTATAAATTATTACACAAACGGCAATTATTTTCAACGGAAATTAGAAATAATTTGAAATAAATTTGTAAAAATTTTTTTGGTATGGTAGCGACGCTTTTGTGCATGGAAATTCAGTATAAAAAAAACGGGGCTGTTTTCAGCCCCGTTTGTGTGTATTACGGATCAGTCATCCAGCCCGTCGTCGCAGATCAGGCCGTACCCGCCCTGCTTGCGCTTGTAAACGACGGAAATAGCGTCCTCGGCGTCCATATTCTTGAACACGAAGAACTCATGGTCAAGCAGATTCATCTGCAGGATAGCCTCCTCCACCGACATGGGCTTGATGGAGAAACGCTTGTTGCGGACGATCTTGAATTCCTCCGGCTCGTCTTCGGCAGGAATATAGGTCGGTACAGTTTCCCGTTCCAGGGAACCCTCACGAAGCTTCTTCGCAAGGCGGGTCTTGTTCCGGCGGATCTGACGCTCGATAGCGGCTACACCGGAATCCACCGAGGCATACATATCGTTCGTAAGCTCGCTTGCTCTGTAATAAAGACCGTTATTATGGATCGTTATTTCAGCGAGGAAACGACCGCGCTCAATGCTGAATGTGACGTACGCTTCAGCCTCGTTCTTGAAAAACCTGTCCAGCTTTCCTATTTTACGCTCTGCATAGGCTCTCAGATCCTCGGATGAATCCATCTTTTTCTCGGCAAATATAAATTTCATACTGTCAGCTCCTTTCGTAAAACGCATAGTGTCACAAAAGTTTTCCCTTTTGTATCTGTATTCTAACACAGACTGAAATGAAATAGAAGTCTTTTTTGTGAATACTTCGATAATCGGCATATCCGACAGACTTTCAAGGCAAGCTTTGTACAAGTATACAAAAAACAGAGTGGAGAGGAAGAGTGAAGAGTGAAGAGTGAAGAGTGGAGAGTGAAGAGTGGAGAGTGGAGAGTGGAGAGTGGAGAGTGGAGTGCGGAGGTTGAAAGGGGAAGCGGAATTTACCGCAAGCAAAAAACCTGCCATTGTGAGTTCAGCTCCGCAATGACAGGTTTTACACTATAACAAAATGCTGCGCTCTTTTCTGTCAGAGCATCGTGATGATCTTACGGGGACAGACCTCGATGCAGTGGCCGCACTGCGTACATTTGGCGGGATCGATGTGAGCGAGGTTATCGCTTAAAGTGATCGCCCCGGCAGGACACTCGCGCACACACTTGCCGCAGCCGATACAGCCGAGTTTGCACATCTTCATGACAAGCGCGCCCTTATCCTTATTGGAGCACGCCACCGCGCTGAGCTGTTTTTCGGGGATCATGGTGATGATGCTCTTGGGGCAGACCTCCGCACACGCGCCGCAGCCGACGCACTTGGAGCGGTCGACCTTTGCCACGCCGTTTTCGATGTGCATCGCGCCGAACTGACAGGCCTTGACGCAGTTGCCGAAGCCGATGCAGGCATAGGTGCAGAGCTTGTTGCTCTTGCCGCCGAAGAGCATGGCGGCGCGGCAGTCCCGCGGACCTTCGTAGTTAAAGCGCGCTTCCGCGACATCCGTGCAGCCGGAGCAGGGCACAAAGGCCATCTGCTTTTCGGCGGCATCCGCGCTGACGCCCATGATCTCCGCTATTTTCTTCGCGGCCTCTTCGCCGCCGGCAACACACTTATTGGTGGGCGCTTCTCCCTTTGCAACAGCCGCCGCATACCCGTCGCAGCCGGGGAAGCCGCAGCCGCCGCAGTTGGCTCCCGCGAGACAGGCTCGAACCTGCTCCTGCTTGGGATCGACCTCCACATGAAAGATTTTTGAAGCCACCGCGAGCAGCGCGCCGAATATTCCGCCCAGCACGCCTAAAACGAGGATCGCGTAAAGAATTTTTATCACAGCGCTCCCCTCCTTCAGAAGATCTTCATGCCGCTGAAGCCCATGAAGGCCAGCGCCAGCAGAGCCGCAGAGACGAGGCAGATCGGAAAGCCCTCAAAGCACTCGGGATAATCGGAAAACTCGACCTTCTCACGCACACTGGCAAACAGTGTGATCGCCAGCAGGAAGCCCACGCCGCCGGTGACGCCGTAGACAACGGATTCAAGAAAGCCGTAGCTGTTCTGCACGTTCAGCAGAACAACGCCCAAAACCGCGCAGTTGGTGGTGATGAGGGGCAGATAGATGCCGAGCGCGGAGTAGAGCGAGGGCACCATCTTTTTAAGAAACATCTCAACGAACTGGACAAGAGCCGCGATGATGAGAATAAACGCGAGAGTCTCCAGAAACGCAAGGCCCAGCGGAACGAGGATGTAGGTATCCACGACCCAGCAGATGGCGGAGGCAAGACCCATGACGAAGATAACGGCAAGCCCCATGCCCGTCGCCGTGTCCACCTTGCTCGAGCAGCCGAGGAACGGACAGCAGCCGAGGAACTGCGAGAAAATGAAGTTATCAATGAGGATCGCGCCCAGGGATATGGAGAGAATATTGGTAAGCATTATTCTTTGACCTCCTTTGTCTCCTCAGCCTTTTTCTTTGCCTTATTGGTAAAATACTGCATCACGGCGATAAGACAGCCGAGCGTGAGAAAGCCGCCAAAGGGTCTGTTGAGAATGGCAAGACCGTACTCGGAATTGAAAATCTGGATCCCCGCGCCGGTGCCGTCGAGCGTAAAGTGGAAGCCGCCGGTGAGATCGATCAGTCCGCCGCCGAAGCGTCCGCTGCCTAAGAATTCGCGGATGATGCACATGACGATCAGCACCATGGTATAGCCGAGGCCCTGAAAAATACCGTCAAAGAAGGATGCGCCGACGGTGTTCTTCTGACAGAAGGCCTCCGCGCGGCCGATGATGATGCAGTTGACAACGATCAGAGGGATAAATACGCCGAGAGATTCGCTCAGGGCGGGAATATACGCCTGCAAAAGAAGATCAACGATGGTGACAAAGCCCGCAATAACAACAACAAAAATCGCAAGGCGTATCTCGTCGGGAATGATCTTCCGGATCGCGGAGATGACCACGTTGCAGCAGGTAAGGATAATGAGCACGGAAAGTCCCATGCCGACGCCGTTGAAGAGCGAGGTGGTGATCGCCATGGTGGCGCACATACCGATGAGCTGCACGAGAACGGGATTATTGGTGATAAGCCCTTCTTTGAACTGTTTCTTTATATTCATGCTGCCGCCCCTCCTTCCGCAGCTTCGGTGATCCGGATCGACTCCGCCACCGCCTGCACAATCGCGTCGGTGGTGATGGTGGCGCCGGTGAGCGCATCAATGCTTCCGCCGCTGTTGGAAAGCGCGATGGAGGCATCCTGCCCCACAAACTGCGCCCGGAAATTCCGACCGACCTCGGAATCCGCCGCGGCGTTCGCGCCTAAGCCCGAGGTCTCGGAGTGCTCGATAACGGAAATACCGGTGCATTGAAAAGCCTTATCCACGCCGACCGCCATGGTGATACTGCCCTGTGCACCCGGGAAGGTGCTCTTTACGACATAGCCCGCGTCGCCCGCCTGCACAAGGTCGGTAACGGTGGGAAAGGCTGCTTTATCAAAGTCAAGAGCCTTATATGTATCCGCCATGAGTACCGCTTCGTAGGCCGCCTTGGATTTTGCCATTTTCTGCTCGGCGATCGTGTCCTCGGTTATGGCGTTGACCGCGCCCAGCACACCGGCAACGATGGCGCATATCAGAAGCAGAACGCCCGCAAGTTTCAGTATCTTCATCCCACTGCCTCCTTTTTCACCGCTCCGAACTGTGATCTGCGGCACAGCTTATCGATAGCCCAGGAACAGAGATTCATAATAAGGATCGCGTAGGAAACGCCTTCGGGATAGCCGCCGAAGTATCTTATCAGCACAGTCAGCGCACCGATACCGAAGCCGTAGATCACCCTGCCCCATGCGGTGACGGGACTTGTGGCATAATCCGTTGCCATGAAGAAGGCCGCGAACACAAGACCGCCGGAAAGGAGGTTATATTCCATCCATTCCGCATTGCCGTAGCCCTCTCTGCCGAAAATGAGGGTTAGCAGAGCGACGGTCCCGATCGTGGAGACGGGGATGCGCCAGTCAATGACCTTACCGATCAGCAAAACAGCCGCACCGAGAAGAGCCGCCATAATGCTCAGGTCACCTATGCAGCCCGGGCGATTGCCGATAAAAAGGTTCAGCCTGGAGAAATACCCGGGCATTGCGCTCCCGCCGTAGAGACAGCTCAGGGGGGTCGCCATGGTAGCGGCGTCAACGTCCATAAGAAGTCCCTTCGGCGTCACCCAGATGCCCATGGTCAGCGCATAGCAGGCCAGCAGAAACGCACGACCCGCCAGCGCGGGGTTTAAGAAGTTTTTGCCGATGCCGCCGTAGAGCTGTTTAACAACGACGATGGCAAAGAAGGAACCCACAACGGGCAGATAAAACGGGACATCCACCGGCAGGGCCATCGCCAGCAGCATACCGGTAACGACCGCCGAAAGATCGCCGACGGAGGAGGATTTCTTCATAAGCTTCCGGTATCCCCACTCAAAGAACACACAGGACGCCGCCGATATAAGGACCGTGATCAGCGGCCGCATTCCGAACTGGAACACCGCAACGGCGATTGACGGGATAATGGCGATAATGACCGACAGCATGAGCCACCGGGAATCTCTCTCCGCGCGGATCTGCGGCTGGTAGGCCACGTCAAAAATCATTCTCTCTTTTTTCTCGTTCATCCGACAGCCTCCTTTGCAGCCTTTGCCTCCGCTGCGGCCTTTTCCTTAAGAGCCTGCTGCTGAAGCATGAGCTTTGCTGTTTTGAATGCGTGCGTGAGGGGCATACGGGCAGGGCAGTTATACGAACAGCTCCCGCACTCGAAGCAGTCGGTCACATGATACTTCCGGAGCATCTCCAGATCGCCCTTGGTGAAGTATTTATACATGAACACCGGCTCAAGACGCATCGGGCAGACGGAGAGGCACTTTCCGCAATGGATACAGACAGGCTCTTCGACCGATCTGTCCTCTTCCTCCGTGAAAAACAGCACTCCCGCCGTCCCCTTGATCGTGGGAGCGGCGATATCGGTCGCGCAGATGCCCATCAGCGGTCCGCCCAGTACGATCTTCCGGGGCGTTTTTACAAAGCCGCCGCACTGCTCCGCCAGATATTCAAAGGGCGTTCCGACACGCGTCAGGGCGTTGACGGGGGCTTTCATGGCGCTGCCCGCCACGGTGACGATCCGGTCGATCACCGCTTTTCCCTCATAACAGACCTGATAGATCGCATAGCAGGTACGGGTGCTGACAACATTGCAGCCCACTCCCGACGGGAGTCCGCCCGGTTTTACCTTGCGCCCGGTAAGGGTGTAGACCTGCATTCTTTCGCCGCCCTGGGGATACTTGACCTTTTCGGGCACGATCTCCACGCCGTATTTTGCGGGGTCTTTGGAGCGCAGAAGCTCAATGGCGTCTTCCTTGTTGCGTTCGATTCCGTAATAGGCCTTTTCAACGCCCGATGCAATGCGCACAAGCTCGATACCCTTGAGAAGCTCCTCCGGGTGATCGAGCATCGTGAGATGGTCACCGTTTAAGTACGGCTCACATTCCGCTCCGTTTATGATGAGCTTATCGACTCTGCCGATGGCGTCCCGGATCTTGAACGCCGTCGGGAACATCGCGCCGCCCATGCCCACAACGCCCGCCTCGCGGATCCTTGTGAGAATGATTTCCGGGTCCTTCAGCTCTTCCGCGCTGAGGGGCTTCATGTCCTCACACGGAGTATCCAGTCCGTCATTTTCGATCACAACGGACATCACCATGTCGCCCAGCGGGTGCGGTCTCGGTTCGACGGCAAGTATCCTGCCGGAGACAGACGCGTGTACCGGCGCAGAGACGGCGGCAGGACTTTCTCCTATTTTCTGTCCCATCTTTACGGTATCCCCTTTGGATACAAGGGGCTTACACGGTGCGCCGATATGCTGCAGCAGCGGTATGACCACCTGCGGAGGCGGTGCGATCACCGTCACCGGTATCTCAGGAGCCTTCATTCCCTTTGGATGGACGCCGCCTAAAAAAGAACGGGCCATTATACCTCACCTCTTGATTTTTGGATATGCAGATATTTTTATAATTGATTGTATCACATTCGCTGTCGGCTTGTCTAGCTCTTATTTGTCAAAAACGTCGTTTTTTCAAGATAATAATATAACAATCCTGTCAATTTTTAGGCAATATCACGGATTCTGAATGCTTATCAATCACGACAGCTTCACAACGATCCTGTTTTCGTCCTCGCGGTAGACGATCGAGCCGGGGTCGGGATAGGTCGGCATATCGTAAAACCATTCGATCCAGATGATGTCCTCGCGGTAGATATAATGCTCCTGTCCGAGATAGTTCCGTATGAAGTCGCACCGGGTATAGATATCGATAAGGTCGTCGTTCGGCCCCGTAAGCCCCTTTGTATCTATCCTGTCCTGTGAATACTCTCCCCTGTGCTCGTTGCCGACGATATCGATCACGGTATTTTCGTTAAAGCCCTCTGTCGCCATCACCTGCGACATGAGAGTATTGTAGAAAGCGTAGGCGTTTTCGTATTCGAGATACATTTTGAGGTAGACTTCATTTGCAAAAAACACGTTGCCGATGATTATTACGGCAAGCGCGGCGATCACACCGTCCCGGAGAACAAGCGTCTTTCCTCTCATGTTCCTGTCCGCTGCCGCTGCCGCGAGTACATAGACCGACACAAAGCCGAACTGGGAAACGCTGTGGATGATGTTGACGGAGGCTATGAGATACAGGCAGTTAACTCCAAGCGGAAAAATAACGATGAGTCCCGCAAGCAAAAGAAGCTTTTTTGCATCCCTCTGCTTTGCACATATGTAAAAAAGTGAAAAGAGCACGACAGCACCGCAGAGAATATGCGCCGCCATCGACAGTCCCGAGGGAACAAAACCGAAATAGCCCCTGATGAAGACCTTGGCAAAGGACGAATACGCGGTCAGTACGCGCCGCAGAATTCCGCTCTCGGCAAAGACCTCGTATTCCTGATAGCCGTTGCCAGCCGTGAGCTTCACGATATAGGTCGCGGCAAGGTATATGCCCAGCGTCACAAGCAGCAGCGAGAAGTATTTCTGCGCGGATCTGATAATATCTCCTGTATTTTCATTCCCGTCCGCAGCTCTCAGAATTAAGAGAATGACAAAAAAGCCCGCGGCGATGCTGATATACGCCTGATATATAAGAAGCGCAAATGCCAACAGCAGGCAGGCGATTATATACTTTCCCCATTTTCCCTCGGCGCAGAGATATACGGAAACGACCGTCAGTAAAACCGCCAGAGCATACGGGGCGGCGGTGTACATGAAGCAGAAGGTCCCGGTCTGGGCGGGGAAAACCGTTATCGCGGCGCCCAGAAGTCCCTGCAGCAGCGGACTGTTGATTCGGAAAATCCTCACCGTGACGCACGCCGCCGCCGACAGCAGCAGAAGACTGATGATCCCATAAATCCACGGCATGGAGGCATCAGGAAAAATATAACTCGACACGGCAAGTCCCCAGCGCCCGGAGGTTATATCCGCGCCCTTGGAAAAGAGAGCCGCCGTCTCGTCGGCATTGAGAAGCTTATTCGTAAAGGCATAGCCATGGGCAAAAAGTCCGCAGATAAAGGCGGAGAGAAAAGGCACGGCATACTCTTTGAAAGCTCTGCCGGTTTTTTCAAAGAGGGCTTCGATAAGAGAACTGTTTTTCATTTTCTTTCCCTCCTCAGCCCAGCTTGACAACGATAAAATCGTCAATTCTCCGGACAGAGCCGTCGTAGGGGTACTCCGCCATTTCCAGAAAACGTTCGTCTTCTTTCAGTTTTTCCTTTTCCTCATCGGCTGCAAACGGGATGGAGCAGCCGAGATAATAGTTGAAAAACTTCTCCCTCGAATAGATGTTCACGAGATCCCAGCTCGGTCCCTGTAGGTAGCCGATATCGATCTCATTAAAGCGGCGCATTTTGTTGTCCTGGTCGCCGATCATGGCGAGGGAGCAGCTTTCGTCAAAGCCCTCCGTATTCTCCGCCCTTGAAAGGAGAACGGAATAAAACGAATAGGCGTTTTCGTATTGGAGATGGAGCTTGAGATAGACCTTGTTCGCAAAATAGACATTGCTGACGATACCGATCAGAAGGCAGAGATAAACAGCGTCTCTGCCGAGTTTTCTGATTTTCGTCTCACCGACAAGTTCCTTTTCCGTGAGCATTGCCGCGAGGATATACACACAGACAAAGCTGTACAGCGCGAGCGTATGTACCGATTCCTTGCTGAAAACCAGAAACAGGCAGTTGACGGCAAGGGGCAGAAGGACGGCGGAAGCAAAAAGACCGAGAGCCGATATGATCTTTTTCTCCCGCAGGAGCTTTATTTCGGAGGAAACAAGCATCACGCCGCACACAGCCAGAAGAAGGATATGCGCATAGCGGGAAAACTCTCCTGTGATCAGTGCATATTCACGGTAGGTGAAATAATAGATAAAGAAGTCATACGCCATGCGGACGCGCCCGGGGATGCTGACGGCGTTTTCGTCGGCATAGACGTTCTGCTGCACATAGAAATTAAATTCGCTCCCCGTGAGCTTTAAAATGAGCAGCGTAATCGCAAAATACAGTCCGACCGCGAGAATAAGCACGGCGAGACAGCCTGCGGCTTTTTTGAAAAGGGTTTTAAAGGAATTTTCCCCGTTGAGGCATTTCCTGAAAATGCACAGTACAAAAAGTCCCGCCGCGACGGCGATATAGGACTGGTATATGCTCAGCGCCGCCGTCAGCAGAAGGACGCTGACCGCCCATCTCCAAACGCCTTTTTTCTCACAGAATACCGAAACGGAAATTACGGCAAAGAGAAACGACAGCGCATAGGCGGAGCTTGTGAACATGAAGCAGAAGGTGCCGGTGAGGGAGGGGAAAACCGTGATCATGCCGGCAAGGAGTATTCTGATAAGCCTTCCCTTTATCTCATAGGTTCTTATGATAAGGCAGGCGGAAACGGCAAAGAGAATAAGCGTTATGAGTCCGTAAAGCCAGGGCATGGACTGATTCGGGAAAAGAAACCGTATCGCTTCCAGTCCCCAGCGTCCGGAGGTCACGGTCGCGCCCTTGCCGAAAAGCGAATCCGCCTCGTCGGCATTCATAAGCTTGTTTGTGAAAACGTAGGTGTGCGCCGCCAGTCCGAAAAGGAGCGCGGAGAAAAACGGGGCAGAGTATTCTTTTATTTCGGTTTTTTTCAAGTTTTCCCGCTCCTTTCCTTCCATACCGCGCTCAAAGCCTTCCCACCAATACAGTCGATCCCGTAAGCCGCCGCGGGCATCATCAGCAGGAAATACCCCAGCGCATACTGGGATTTTGCCTCGAACATAAGATGGTAGAGCAATGCGCCGAGAATAACGAGCGGCAGCAGCACCGCGTTGATGTCTCTCTTATTGAGCAGCAGAAACGCCGATCCCGCAGTAAAGGCAAGAAACACCGCCTGCTGGAAGATATTCATAAACGCGGAAATCCGATCCGCGTGATCTTTGCAGAGAAAGTCATAGAGCTTTCCGGAGCTGCTGTAGGATTTGTTCACCTGATTCAGCCACAGGCTTTCATACGTCGGCTCGTTCCACTGGCTTCCGAGCTTTTTCCCGAAAAAGCGAAGCGCCTCGTCGGGAGCGGCGGCAAATTCGGAAAGTCTTTCGGCTATGGCGGCTTTCGCTTTTATGCCGCTTAAATCGGTGTCGTAATCCGAATCGATAAAACTCGTAGTGGTATAGGTCGGGTCGTACCAGCCGGGACCCGACTGCCCTTCATGGAGTCCCATGGCGAGCCAGCCGCTCTGCGGTATGCCTTTCCCGAGAGATTCGCCCATTTTCGCCTCAAAATATTTCTGCGGCAGAGGTTTTAAAATAAGTACGGAGCCAATCATAATCGCTAACAAAAGAGCGGATTTAAAGGACGGTTTTCTTATGATCGAAATCAGCCACACGATACCGAGGGCGACAACAAAGATCAGTGTATTGAGCTTTAAAAGCACCGCAATCGAGATAAAAACGATACACAACGCTGCGTACTTTGTTTTTTCGTTTTCCATGAAGAGAAGATACATCCATACCGAGAGCACGCCGAAGCAGAGAGCGGGCGTGTTGCCGTACATAAACGTGGTAAAAAGCATGGGCTGGAAGCAGAAAAGCAGCAGCAGCGCCGTGATTCTTTCGACCCGCTCGCTTTTGAATATCTGTCCGCTGATTTTAACAAGCGTGAAAAATATGACGGCAGTATAGAGCACGTTCAAAAGCTGCAGAGCGATGCCGGCAAAGCCTTCGGGAGCATTCGGCAGGAGCAGATAAAAGGCTCTGTAAAACAGTTCCCCGTAAAGTGCAAAACCGAACTGATAGGGAAAAAAGCGAAAATACTCACGGTAATAAGAATAGTCCCCCTTCGCCGATTGCGAGGCAAAGAAGTTTATGATATAAGCGTCCTGCGAGGGCTGAAGCTTTGCCGAGCAGACAAAGGCCGAAGAAAGGATCACCGTCCACGCAAAAAGTATTACGGTAAGCTTATCTGCGGAGAGCTTTTTCAGAAAGCGGGAGAGGAAAACTATCAGAGACAGGAAAGCGAAGGTAAATAAAAGACTGAGGAAAACACTGTCCTTTGCATAGGAAAGGATCTCCCCTTCCCCGCCGCCGGTCGTCACGGAGTAGGTTCCGAGAAGGGACATAACGGAAAGAACAGCCATAAAGCATAACTCAATGACCAAAACACCGCCCGCACAGAAGCGGCTGAATTTTTCTCCTACAGGTTCTTTCACTTACGTCCCTCCTTCTTATGGAAAATGTAGTCACTTGTAAAACTCAAAAGAACTTGAAAAATAAAGGATTTTTAAGTGTCTGATTATTGATTTTTCTCCGCCGCACCGTATGGAGCTCCGCCGCACCGTAGGGAGCTCCACCGCATCGTAGGGAACTCCGCCGCACCGTAGGGAACGCTCTTGAGCGTTCCGCAGACAAGCCGCAGCCCCGGAGTTTTCGGAACGGTCAAGACCGTTCCCTACCGTAATTGGGACATAACGCCGTGGTTAATTGCCCGACTTTTACAATCGCCTAATGGAAAATGTTGATTTCTCCTTTTGGCTTCCCCTCTGGGTATGCACTCTCCGGGGGAGAGTGAGGGCAAGGGCTCCGCCCGCAGGCGGTTAAGTAAGCCTCCAAATCTTTGATTTGGCAAGGCGCGCTTATGTCTTTGCGCCGCAGCGCTCGTCCCGACTTGCAGGAAGTCAAACGTTTTAAACGAGAGACCTCATCCGTCACTGCGGTGACACCTTCCCCAAAGGGGAAGGTAAGGAGTTTACCCTAAATGTACGACCATATAATCTCCGAATTTTTTTACCGAGCCGTCGAACGGGTAGACGGGCATTTTGCTTACCTCGTCCGCTTTGTCAAGCTCTCCCCATTTTTCCCAGTCAATGGGCTTATAGTCATAGCCCACATAATACTTTATAAAGTCATAGCGGCTGTAGATATTGAGAAGTCCCTCCATAAGTCCCACCATGTCGGAGGTGTCGATCTCATCGGCATGATATACGAGATTTTTCTCATCGGCGTCGCCTGTTATTATCAGCATCGTATCAGCGTCATAGCCCTCCGTAGACTTGACGCGGGTGATGAGTCCGGAATAGAACGAAAAGGCTTCCTCGTATTCCAGCTTCATTTTCAGATAGATACGGTTGGCATAGAAAATGTTGCAGGTAAGAATCAGCGCAAGGCAGACCGACAGCGCGGAACGAAGCTTTTTTGCATCCATCGCCTCGGCAAGACATATTATAAGCAGGTACACTGAGGTAAAGCCCAGCAGCATGAGCGTGTGGCGCTGGGAGGAGATAATATAGATGCAGTTGACGCTGATCGGAAAGACCGCCAGCAGCGCCAAAAGCAGGATCTTTCTCCCTCTGTCTCTGCAACTTTTGAGCCACAGCACCGTCAGTACCGCCGCCGCTATAAGAGCAAGGATGTGCAGGAGCATGGAAAATTTCGTCGGGGCGAGATGATAATAGCCCTTATAGAAATAGCCGAAAAACGCGGTGAACGCAACGCGCAGACCGCCGAGCAGGGATTTAATATCCGTATTCATCGCATCGGAGGCGTAGGAATTATACTCCGTCACCGCAAAGCGCATAACGAGTTTGTTGATAATAAAGTACAGCGCGAGGGCAAAAAGCATATTGCCGATGCATCTTGCGCCGTTTTTCAGTATGTTCCGAACGCTGTTTTCCTCTTTCAGCGTCTCGCGGATAAAATACACTGCGTAGAGAGAGACCGTCAGCGTGATATACGCCTGATAAATTCCGAGAGAGAGGCAGAGCAGAACGGCGGCAAGGATTTTTTCCCCTCTGTTCTCTTTTGATCCGTAATAAACCGAAAGAACCGCCATCAGCACCGCAAGGGCATACGGGGCGCAGGTGAACATATAGGAAAAGGTGATGATCTGCGAAGGGAAGGTCACGAAAAGTCCCGCAAAAAGCACCTGAAATACCGGGTTTTCGATCCCGAGCAGAGAAACGATAAGCGCCGCTGAGACAGAGAGCATGAGGACACACATAAGCCCGTTGATCCAGGGCATCGAATAGTCCGGAAATAGGAAGCTCGTAAGCCACAGAGCCCAGCGCCCGGAGGACAGGGTTTCCCCCTTGCCGAAAAGCCCCGCGACCTCGTCAAGATTCAAAAGCTTATTCGTAAACACGAACATATACGCCGCAAGGGAAAACAGCGCAGCGGACAAAAGCGCCGTTTTATTCCGCCGTACTGCCGCCGCCGTCTTCCCGGCCATATATTCCAGTTTTGACTTCGTGCTTTCCATGCCGTACCTTTCTGATGCATAATGCATAATGCAGAATGCAGAATGATGGTGCCGCTTCGCGGCGATTGAAATAATTACGAATTACGCATTACGAATTACGCATTACGAATTACGAATTGGAATGATCTCCGCCGTTTCACCCCTGACCGTGCCGCGCACAATACCGCAGCCGGCGGCGGAGCAGTCGGCCTCGTAAGCTTCTTCCTGCGTGCTCCGGTTGATGAGCGTGAGATATGCGCCGTTTTCCGCTTTATCCCCAAAGACATCCCGGCTGTAGTTTACATAACGCAAAACCATCAGTACTTCCGATGACGCCGCCATATAGACCGCTTCGCCTGTGGAGAGAGCGTCCGATGCATTGCGGAGCTTGGACAAGTTAACATAATATCCGTACAGTTCTTCCTTATCTTCCCGGAACGGGAGTCGGTTGAAGGGATCGCAGACGCCGCACATCCCCTGCTCGTCCCCGTAATAAATGCTTGGCACACCGGGCAGAGAAAACTGCAGAGCGGCGCAGAGCTTTTCTTTTTTCACCGCTTCCTCCAAAGCCTCCGGCGGGAAAACAAGTTTGAGCTGTTCTTCTCTCGTGAGGGAGCGGATCACCGTATCCAACGCAAGCGCGGAGCGCAGTCTCTCGGTATCATGAGAGCCTAAAAGGTTCATAAGCGAATAGTAAAAGGGCCTGGGATAGTTCATCTGCTGGGAGATCAGAAAATCCCTCAGCTCATAGGCATTTATCCGATTGTGTATAAAGTCAAGAACTGAGGCGCGCAGAGGGTAGTTCATGACCGAATCCAGAGATTTGCCGAGAGCGTAATCTCTTCTTCCGCCGTAGCTCACCTTGGTAACCGCGTCCTCCCAGACCTCGCCCAATATAAGCGCGTCCTTTTTCTCCGCCTTCGCGCTTTCGCGGATAAGACTCAGAACGCTGTCGGGAAGCTCGTCCGCCACATCGAGCCGCCAGCCCGCCGCGCCCCGGCGAAGCCAGGTCTTTACAACGCTGTTTTCGCCCGTGACGATATAGTCCTGCCACTTCGGATTCGTCTCCTCCACCTCGGGGAGTTCCCGGAAGCCCCACCAGCTCCGGTAATCGTCCGGGAAGGATCTGAAATCATACCAGTCATAATACGGAGAGCTTTTCCCCTGACAGGCGCCGACGGTGTCATAATGGGCATATTTATTAAAATAGAGGCTGTCCGCGCCGGTATGGGAAAAAACACCGTCAAGTATTATTCGTATGCCTAAGCTTTCGGCGCCTTGGACAAGGCTTTCAAAATCCTCCTCCGTTCCGAGGATCGGGTCGGGACGCAGATAGTCGGAGGTATCGTAGCGGTGGTTGGAGCGCGCCTCCACGATGGGATTTAAGTAGATACAGCCGATCCCCAGCTCTTTGAGATAGGGAAGCTTATTTTCAATGCCCCGGAAGGTGCCGCCGTAGAAATCGTCCGGGATATAGTCTTTTTCGAATTCCCTTGCCTGCCAGCGGACAGGGTCGGAAAGACTTTCATGCAGCTCCGCCGTCTGACCGAGGGCTTTATGATACTCCACGCCTCTTTTTGCCGTGTTTTCGTCCGAGAAGGCAAACCTGTCCGGGAAGATCTGGTACATCACGCACTTCCGAAACCATGCGGGCGTATCAAAGCCTTTTTCCGCCGCTGTGAGACGAAAGCCTTCACGCTCCCGACCGTAAAGTCTGCCGATAAAGCCGCTCTCGTCCGGACAGAGCCACTGTGTGCTCTCTCCTGTTTCAATTCTGAAAAAGTACCACAGCGCCGCCGCTTCCGCCGGCGCGGTAAATGTACAGCGGAAGAATCTCCCGTCTTTTTCCATCGGGAACTCTTCACGCAAGCTGTCTCCGGTCAGCACAAGAAAGGCACTGTCCACCGTACCGCCGAGGACTTCAAATCCCAAAGTCACCTCGTCTCCGCACTCCACAGCTCCGAAGGGGCTGCGGAAGAGGGCCTTGCGCGAATCACAGCGGACGGCGAGCGTATTGCGCGCGGAAGTCCTCAGAAGGCTCATCACATGGGCGGTACGCGGCTGAAGTACAAGAAGCTCACCGAAATCCAGGCCCGCGGCGCACACATCATCACAGCAGAGAGAGGCAATGCGATAGGCCTCGTTCAGCGAAAAGCCGCAGTCGTCCATGAGGATCCTCGCAAGCTCCGGCGCGGTGAGGGTGCTGGCGTGACTGCGGAAAAACTCTCCCAGCTTATCCAGCGGCAGACCTCTTGCAAGGCAGCCGTGCATCGCCTCGTAAGCTTCCGCCGCGCCCTCAAAATACTGTCTTGTAAGGTCGGGGCAGTTGTCAGAGGAGAGCAGCGCGCAGAGCGTTTCGTCTCCCCCGGCAGCGATCCATTGTCCGTTTTCTTTTTTGGCGGTCACAAAGGGTCTTTCGGAGTAGCTGACGGACATTTTGTAATCCTGCGTCCAGTTTTCCCGATATGTCCCGCCGAAATAGATTTTGTATTCGTTCAAATTCTGCATTTCAGTTTTAAAGTTTCAGATCAAAAATTTTTAAGGAAACGGATTACAAAACGCTAAGAGCCGTGCAAGCACGGTTGCGTTTTGTACGTCCTCTGCGGAGGGTGTGCCGCACCATCCTGCGGGATGGTGCGCAATGACACTCCCCGGAACGTTGTGCGCAACTCCGCTTTTCAGACCTCTCCGCCTTTGGCACTTCCCTTTCAGCGGAGGCAAGTGCCCTCCACTCACGGAACGGTCAAGACCGTTCCCTACGGATGGGGTGAACATTCCGCATTCCGAATTCCGCATTCAGAGCATGGAAATGTACAGTCTTGCGTACTCCTCAGCGGAGAGTTCAAAGCCGAAGTCCGTTTCCATGGCTCTGCGGACAAGACTCTTCATGACTTCCCTGTTGCTGTATACATCCAACGCTCTCCAAACGGTATCGCGCATCTCGATGGCGTCGTAATTGGCAAAGGAGAAGCCGTTGCCCTCGTCGGTGAAGCAGTTGTAAGGCGTAACGGTATCTTTAAGGCCGCCGGTCTCCCGGACGATGGGCAGGGAGCCGTAGCGCATGGCGATCATCTGGCTCAGACCGCAGGGCTCAAAACGGGAGGGCATAAGCAGAAAGTCACTGCCCGCGTAGACGAGATGGGCAAGGGCTTCATTATAGCCGATATAGGCGGCCAGTCTTCCCTTATACCGGTTCTCCGCGCCGCGCATAAAGTCCTCGAATCTTGCATCCCCGCTGCCTAAAAGCACAAACTGCATATCGCCGCGCTCCATCAGCCCGTCGATCACGTATGCGACCAGATCAAAGCCCTTCTGCTCTGTCATTCTCGTGACCATAGCGACAATCGGCAGATCGTCCCTCACCTCAAGACCGAGATGCTCCTGCAGCGCCGCCTTGCATTTTGCCTTGCCGCCGAGATGACCTTTATCGTAATTTACCGGAATGCTGTTATCCGTCTTCGGATTGAACACTTCCCGGTCGATGCCGTTGACGATGCCCGAAAGCTCGTGCGCTCTCGCGTTGAGGATACCCTCCAGCCCTTCGGCGTAATAGGGAGTTTTTATCTCCTCGGCGTAATTGGGAGATACGGTGTTGATCCTGTCGGCAAAGACGCAGCCGGCCTTCAGAAAGTCCGCACAGCCGTTGAGCTCCATGAATTCGCTCGTCAGATACTTATCCTCGATCCCGAGCAGGTCTTTTGCATAGTCAAAACCGCACCAGCCCTGGAACGCTATATTATGTATGGTCAGCAGAAAACGCATATTCCCGCGGAAATCGCCGCCGTACTGCGTTTTGGCAAGCATGGGCAGCATCGCGGTGTGCCAGTCGTTGCAGTGCAGTACCTCGGGCTCGAAGCCGATATTCGGCAGGCAGTCCAGCACGGCGCGGCAGAAGAAGGCGTACTGCTCCGTCTCCGCGTCGCCGCCGCGATAGATCCGGTCGCCGAAATAATACTCGCTGTCCACAAGATACACGGTGATGCCGTCTGTTTCAAGCTTCTCAATACCCGCGTACTGATGCCGCCAGCCTAAATCGACATAAAAGTGGAAAAGATGCTCCACCTGACCGGCATATTTTTCCTTGATGCAGCGGTGATAGGGCGTGATCACTCTTGCGTCCACACCGAGCTTTTGAAGGCTCTTCGGCAGGGTGCCGACAACATCCGCAAGCCCGCCGGTCTTTGAAAGCGGCGCACATTCCGCCGCGGCCAGAAGTATTCGCGGAAACTGTTTTCTTCCCTTTTCACCGAGCAATTGACGAAACTCTTTTTTCATGGTAATCATCCATTCCGCCGCTTCGCGTCGGCATAAACTGTAATGGAAAAGCTGCATCTTATCACGCGAAGCAAAAAAATGATAAGATGATTAAAAAAAATCGAATATCATCCGTGCGAAAGTTTCTTTCGCACGCAGAGGGCAGACAAAGCTCAAAAGATGTCATTGATGCACCGGTGACCGATGTCATCGGTGCGGGAATCCTAAACCGTATCTATTCAGTTTCATTCTGCACTTGGTTTACATAAAGTTCCTCCGGCGGGTGGGGGCGTTTGGACTGAATAAACAGCGTGATCCCCGCGGCAAGGGCGAGGAGAACGGAGAGAAGCTGCGAAACGCGAATGCCGGTGGAGCCGATATAGAGGCTGTCAGTCCTCAGACCCTCGATCCACGCCCTGCCGACGCCGTAGATAAGAAAATACATAAGTACGATCTGCCCGTCATATTTCCGCTTTCCGGTTTTGACGAAGCGGAGCAAAAAGAGAAACGTGCAGAAATTCCAGAGACTTTCGTAAAGAAACGTCGGGTGAACGTACACCGTCGTCCCGTCCGGAGCGGTCAGACCCATTTTGCAGAAGATATCCGTTTCGCCGCCGAAGGCCTCACGGTTCATGAAATTGCCCCAGCGCCCTAAGGTCTGCCCGATCAGCAGCCCGAAGATCAGAAGGTCGAGCATGGCGGCAAGGGAGAACTTTTTCCGGCGGCTGACAAGGATCACGGTCAGTATTCCCGCGATCACACCGCCGTAGATGGCAAGCCCGCCCTCCCGGATGGCGAAGATATCCATAGGATGCGCAAGATAATCCTCCAGCCGGAACAGGACAAAATAGACTCTCGCGCCGATAACGGAGATCGGGATGAGCCATATGATAACATCGTAGACCCTGTCCTCGGTCAGCCCGAATCTCGGAGCGTTCTTCGCGCAGAAGATCATGCCCAGCAGAAAGCCGAGGGCGATAATGACGCCGTAGAAGTATATCTCCCTCCCGAAAACCGTGAAGGACGCGGGCGGGTCCAGTTCCAGACCGAGAAACGGAAAGCTTATCACGGAAGCTCGCTGTACGGTTTCAAGCATGGCATTCACTCCGCCTTTTCACCCGCTTCGATGACGGAAATAGCAAGCCTTTCGGCGGTAAGATTCTCAGCGATGAATCTCTCACATTCCTCTTTCGTGATCCTCTCGCTCATTTCCACGGAATCGAGCGCCTTGTAGCCGTCAAATACTCCGCTGACGACGGCGATGCAGACGTTTTCAAAGTCTTCGAGACCTCTGAGTCTCGCGCCCACCGAAGCGCGCTTGGCAAGCTCAAAGGCGCGTTCGTCAAGACCCTCCCGCTTTACGCCCTCCAGCTCTTTTATGAATTCATCCAGCACCTTTTTCGGGTCACTGCTCTCGCCGCCGAGGATAACGGCGCCGGTACCGGCTGCAAAGTCCACCTCATAGTCAAAGTCGCGGTTTAAAAGTCCCTCACGGTAAAGTCGGGTGTAGAACGGGGAGGATTGACCGACTAAAATGCGCATGGCAAGGGAGGCGGTTAAATCCTGCCGGAGAAGCGCGCTGCCCTTCTTTTCGGGCAGGAACTTCGCACCTATGAGAAACTGCGGCGCGGAGACGGGCATTTTTTCGATCTTTTCTTTTGAAACGGGAAGCATTTTTTCCGCTTTCCCGTAATCGGGCGTGGGAGCGGTGCGATAGGGAGCGGTGATCTCCTCCTCCACGATCTCCATAATGCGCTCGGGCTCCACGTCGCCCTCTACGCACAGCGCCATGTTGTCCGGGCAGTAAAAGGCGTTATGGCACCGATAAAGGGTCTCGGGCGTGATCTCGGCGATGCTCCCGACTGTACCGGCGACTCTGTCCTTTACCGGGTGGTGGTCGTAGAGAAGCTCCAGAAGATTATAATAGAGCTTCATTCCCGGGTTGTCCTCACCCATGAGGATCTCCTGGGAAATGATGCCGCGCTCTTTTTCAACGGTCTCTTCGGTAAAGTACGGTGTGGAGACAAAGCGCAGCAGCAGCCTTAAATTCTCTTCGAACTTCTCGGTGCACTGGAAGTAATAGGCGGTCATATCACAGGAGGTAAAGGCGTTGGGATCCGCGCCGTTGTTGGTAAGCTCCGTGAGGGCGTTTTCACCCTCGGGCATATCGAACATTTTGTGTTCCAGATAGTGGGCGACGCCGGCGGGCGTGTCAAAGCTGTCCTTACCCACGGTGAATTTACGCTGCGCTCCGCCGTAATCCGCGGCAAACACGGCGTAAAAACTGTTGAAGCCCTTTTTGGGGATGACATTTACGTGCAGACCGCTCTTCGATACCGCAAAATAAACGCGCTCGTCGATCTTCTTATATTCGTCCTTATTCATCATCCTCTTCTTCCTCCTTTCCTCTCAGGAAGTAGATCATATCACATTCAACGCTCCCGGCGATTTCGACGACCTCTTCGAGACTGACCTCCTGCACGAGCTGCGCCATCTCCATGGGACCGTAGTTAAGCCCTTTGAGCGTCTGGGCAAGGTAGAAGCTCTCGAGCGCTGCGGGGATATCCATGTAGGAGCGAAGCTCGGAGGAAATGCCGGCCTTGGCGGAGGTGAACTCATCCTCGGAGATATTCCCCTTTCCGATCTCCTCCAACTGCGCGAAAATTTCTTTTTTCACGTCCTCGAATTTATCGAAATCAATGCCCGAAGAGACAAGCATCAGCCCCTTATGGGTGTTGATGGCGGAGCTTGCGTAGTAGCAAAGCGAAAGCTTTTCCCGCACGTTCATGAAGAGCTTGGAGGTGCTGCCCGAGCCGAAAACCGCGTTGAAGACGTTGAGCGCGGCAAAATCCGGGTCCTCCATGCTCTGCCCGAGGCGGAAGCCCAGAACGAGCTTGCCCTGCGTCACGTCCATTTCCTCCTCGCAATAGCGGGGCTGCTCCTCCACGGCGTTCATGCGCACATCCGTGCCGATGTCGTAATCGATCTCGCCCCGGGGGAGAGTATAGAGAGCCTCCTTCAAAGCGTCCTCCACATCCTGCCGGAACGACCTTCCGCAGTAGAAGATCTCGATGGGGGAGGATTTGAGAAGAGTCCTGTATTGCTGCGTAAGCTTTTTGTAGCGGATGTTTGCACACTCTTCCTCACTGCCGAGGGCGCTGACCGCAAAATCTTCATAGCAGCACATCTCTTCCATGCACCGGGTGACGGCGTAGCTTCGCTTGTCGTTGACGCGGGAGCGGATGGTGTCGAGCATTTTTTCCCGCTCACTGTCCACGTATTCGGGCAGGAGGAGGCCGCCGCGGGTGTTCGGAGAGAGCAGAAACTGACCGAGCATCTCCGCCGTACTTTTCAATACATTCTGTTCGGCGGGGAGGAAATCCTCCTCGGGGAAGCTGGCGAAAAAGCCGATGCTCTGGATCTCTCCGAAGCGGCGGACGGACGGCTCGATGGCGGCGCCGTAAAGCTCGTCGAGACGGGCGGAGACGGCGTTCATATCGGGGCAGTTTACCGTCCCCCGGCGGAGAACGTAGGGAACGAGGGCGTTCATCGCCGCCGTCTCCCTCGAAAGCTGCGTAAGAAGGGAAACGCTCATGCAGGCGGTTTTGAATTTGAAAGACTGCAGGTAGTTCAGGTGTACCCCGTCCATGATCTCTGTTCTTGAAAGTTCCACACGGCACCTCCGGGCTTAGAATTTTTACTATTGTACAGTATACCATGAATTTGCGGTTTGTACAGGATTAATTAATGCGGAATGCGGAAAGTGGAATTTTTGCATCCGTAGGGCGGGAGCAAGCCCCCGCCCTACGGAACGGCATGTTATAATGCAGAATTCTGAATGCGGAATGCAGAATTACGGTACCGCTTCGCGGCGATTATAATCAGTCGGCTTTTCCGACACTTCAATTATGCATTATGCATTCTGCATTAAATATATTCCGCATTAACTCCACTCTCACTCCAGCTCTTCTCCGCTGTATGCTTTTCCGTCTACGAAGATCCCGTCGTGCCGTATCTCGATCCCGTATTTATTGCCTTTCGGGGATGTCCAGTTTACTTTGCAGTCGGGGAAGTCAGGCGGAAGCTTCGGTTCGACGGTCAGAGCGCCGTTTCGAAGCGTCAGCCCCAGCACGGTTTCGTAAAAGGCGCGGAAATACCAGCCCGCCGAGCCGGTGTACCATGTCCAGCCCGCTTCGCCCTCGTGTCCGGGAGCGGAGCAAACGTCTGCGGGGAGAACATATGGTTCGGCCTGATAGCGCGTAAGGTCATGGTTTTCCGGGAGCAGCATACGAAGTATCTCCCATCCCTCGGAGGTCTTCCCGAGCTCAAAGCACGCCATTGCCAGCCAAATCGCTCCGTGGGTGTACTGTCCGCCGTTTTCGCGGAAGCCCTCTCCGTAGGAGCTGATATAGCCCGCGTTTCGCTCTGTGTCCGTATACGGCGGGTCGAGGAGCTTCACAAGCCGGTTTTTCCGGTCGAAGAGCCGGCAGAGCGCGGCTTCAACGGCGCGTTCGGCGTGTTCGGATGGCGTCTGTCCGTGCGTGAGCACCGCCCAGCTCTGCGCAACGGAATCGATCCTGTCCCCGCCGCCCAGTTCCTCCCCATCCGGGAAATATCCGCGAAGATACCGGCAGCCGGACCACGCGTTTTCTGCAGAGGATACAAGCCTTGCGGCATAGCGGCGGTATCTGTGCTCGCTGATCCCCAGCTTTTCGAGAAGCTCCGCCATATCGAAGGCGCAGGAGGCACCGAACCAGGCGAGCCACACGCTCTCGCCTTCGACTTTATCCAGCGCGTCGTTCCAGTCGCCGCTTCCGAACTTCGGAAGAGAGTGTTCCCCGAGTCCCCGGCGGATGAACAGATCCAGAGCCGCGATTGCATGGTCGAGCACGCTCCCTTCCTTTCCGGGAACGCATTTTTCGTAGCGGTCGTGCTCCGAGGCTTTCAGAACGGGAGAGTCGAGAAAGGGGACGCTCTCCCGACACAGCGCACGATCCCCGGTCTTTTCGCAGTATTCGCATAATGCCCAGCACAGCCACAGAAGATCGTCGCTGCAGCGTGTGCGGATGCCTTTATCCCCTTCCGGGTGGATGTGCCACCAGTGCATCACATCTCCCTGCGCATACTGATGGCGGCAGGCGTCTAAAATGCGCTCTTTGGCGAAATGAGTGTCTGTCAGAAGAAGATTGACCGCGTCCTGGAGCTGATCTCGAAAGCCGATCGCGCCGCCGCTCTGGTAGAGACTCGCTCTGCCCCAAAGACGGCAGGCGACGACCTGACAGACGCACCAATGATTGAGATAGTTTTCAACGCTTTTTATTCCGCAGGAGACGGTCAGACGGCTTAAGAGCCCGCTCCATTTTTCCCGGGCAGCTTCTTCCGCTTTTTTACATTCCTCCGCAAAACAGAGTGAAAAAAGGCGGCTTTCTTCATCCGTACCGCAGACGAGTACCGTCCGTTTGTCCGCAATGAGCGTGAGGACGACGGAATTGTCCTCATAGTCAAAGGCCGACTGCATCGGCATGGACGCGGTGAGCGTCAGCGTGATGTCCGGAAGATAGCTATCGGGGTTCGTGATCTTTACACACCGGCTGTCGGCGGAGAAGAGGACGGATGAGCTGTCCGACGCGCCGAGCACCGGGAGAAGACGCCAGCGCAGTCTCTGTCCCTCACAGCCGTCGATGACAAATACTCTCGCGTTGATATCCTCCGGGATAAAGGCGCGGCAGGAGCTTTTGCAAAAGCCCATGTCCTTTTCCCACACCGCCAGTCCCGGGGAGAAGCGTACCGTACAGCAATAGCCGTCGTTCGCGGCAAAGAGGCTGATCTTTTCATTATCCCTTTCAAGCCACAGGCTTTCCGTACCTACGGTTGACATAATGTTTATCGGTGGGTCGTTGATCCGCATTTCCCGCGCGTTTTCAAGCCACATATACCCGCTTCCGCAGTCGGTGGCGATACAGCCGAAATGCCCGTTGGACAGAAGGAGCTGCCACGGTCTTGCGGGGAGGTTCGAGTTTACATAATATATAAACTCCGCACCCTCCCACGCATATGGCGGGACGCATTTTTCCTTCCGAGGGAGTGAATAGGGCAAGGGAGAAGGCGGAAGCCTTTTTTCTTTTTTCCCGCCCACCGTGTATACGCAGCGGCTCATAAGCTCTTCCGCGGCGGAGAGAGGCACCAGACGGATGCCTCCGGGACTGTTTATAAGGCTTTCCAGCGAGACGGAGGATAGGATCTTATTGAGCTTCTGGAACACCGGCTGACGGTATTCGCCCTGCTCGTCCGTGAAGACGAGCATTTCCGCCTCGATCTGACAGCTTTTGAGAAGGCAGAAGCTCCTGACCGCCGTTTCCAGCTCCTGCGCCCGCCCGTCGCAGCCTAAAAGCGGCAGGTCGCCGGATATGCCGTATGGCCACAGCAGCTTTTCAGCCGCCGCACCGTGGAGCGTGCCGCGTACAAGACTTTGCAGCAGCTCCATCGCAAAGCCCAGTTCCCCGGAGCTCATTTTGAGATGCGCCGCCGCAGCGCCGACCATGCTGCCGCTCCCGCCCGTCTCGGAATAGAGAATGCGCTGGCAGCCATCCGTCGCGTCCCTCAAGACCGTGCTGAGACAGAGCGCAAACGACACGCACTTCTCCCGCCCGGGGACGAGATCAAGCTCACATTCGGCGATAACGCGCGGCTCGGAAGACCGCTCTTTTTCTCCGACCTTTCTCCCGGGAAAGTTCAAAGGCAGATCGGCGGAAAGAGAAAGCCACAGCTCCGGGCAGTCCGAACGCTCAAGCCGGTGCAGCGTGAGGGTGTTTCCGCTTATCTGAGAACAGATCCCCAGCTTACGGAAAGCAGAATGGTTGACATAACTTTTAATCGGTGCAAGGATCGGCGTCAGGATAAGCCGTAAAGTAACTTTTTTCGCACTGTCCGAGGAAAGCGATACGCTGCGTTTTTCCCCGCATTCTCCGCAGGCCGTTCCCACGGAGAAGTCATAGCGCACGCCGAGCGCCTCAGCGGAAAGGGAGACGGAGGATTCGTTCATTTCCCACAGCTCCGGCAGCTCTGCGGGAATGAGACGCGCTTTTTGACCGTCGCTTTCCAGCTCGATCACGAAAGCGTTTTCGGACACGTCCCCGTCATAGACCGCGACCGGTCCGCAGATCGCTTTGGAAAGGGCACGATTAGTTGACATAATACTATATGTGCCGTTGGAGAGCACGCAGAAACGCTCCTCCGTATCCTCCGCTCCGCCGCGCAGCGTCCAGGCGCTGACGGAGCCGCGGTCGATGCGCTCCGGGATGTCGGCGCTTATCTTTTTGATGACGGCGGCGCTGTCGGGCAGCCGCTCCTGCAGAAGAAGGGAAAAAGCGCTCATCTCCGGGGATGCCATGAATCTCCGGCGGATGCTCCCCTCGCATACGGCGTTCGCGGCGGCGGTGATGCTCATGCCGACATGGTGCGCCATATAGCAGCGCACCTGCTCCCCGCCTGATGACCGGCAGCGCCCGGGCGTGAAGTCCAGCGCCTCGATAAAGCCGAAGCGTCCCAGCGCGCCGAAGGACTCGAGCCGGCGGAGATTGCGTATACTCCCCTCGGGGTCGATCGCCAGCGCGAGAAAGCTGCTGTACGGCGAAACGACCAGATCCTCGTCCTGTCCGCGCTTTAATGAAAGCGCATCGCAGCCGTGGGCTTTATAGCGGTAATTCATGGCGCTGTCGAGGCTGTAAAAGGCGCTTTCCGAAATGCCCCAGGGCTTGCCCGCCCAGACGCGGTGTTTCTGCACATAGAGACAGAACCTGCCGCTTTCGTACAGAAGACTTCCCCGGCAGACCGGCAGAAAGAGTGAGGGCATGAGATATTCAAACATCGTGCCCGTCCAGCTCGCAAGACCCCGGTAGCCGTCCTTCTGGAGCTGTGCGCGGGAAAGCCGCCGCCAGTGCTTTACGGGGACATCCCCTTTGGCGACGGCAAGGTAGCTTGTGAGCATCGCTTCGCTCGCCATGAGATCGTACCAGCCGCCGGTGCCTTTTCCGCTCTGCGTGTCGTAGCAGATATGAAAAAGCCGTCGGATTTTGTCGAAAAGGAAAGAGAAATCCATCTCCTCCATGAGCGCGTCGAGTCGGAGAGCCAGCGTCAGCTCGTTCCGTTCCGTCATCGCCTGCCTCGTCACCAGAAGGCCGGCGTAGAGATTTCCGCTGTCCACGGTGGAGATAAAGGCGGGGGAGAGCGGCGTAAGGGTGCGGGTATCGTACCAGTTATAGAAATGTCCCCGGTAACGCGGCAGCTTTTCCAGCGTTTCAACGATGCGCTCCACGGTCTCGGCGGCGTCGGCGGGAGAGAGAAAACCCAGATCGCAGCCGGCGACGGCGGAGGTGAGAGCAAGGGAAATATTGGTCGGCGAGGTCCGGTGGGCAAGTCCCACAGGCGGTTGCTCCTGAAAATTGTCCGGGGGGAGGAAATTATCCTCGGGAGTGAAAAAGCTGCGGAAGTATTGATAGCTTTGTTTGGCAGAGATGCGCAGATAGTCCTTTTCCATGTCCGGGAGCGTGCTGCCGTCGGCGGACGGGAGAGCGAGCGCCGCGGCGACGGCGGGCGAAAAAAGCCACATCAGCCCCGCGGATTTGCCGATGACCGCCTCACAGAAGACCATGAGGCAAACTCCCGTGAGCATACACGGCCACATGGCTTTTATGTGTGCGGCAAAGCTCCTTTCGCCTAAGCTTGAGGCGGCGGTCTGCCACTGCAGAAGCCTCTTTCCGCTCACCAGCATACGCCACAGCGCGGTTAAGATGGCGCTTGCCGATATCCATGCCTCATAAGGCAAAAGCCAGAGCCTTATGAACGACTGGACGATCGCCCCGCCGAAGCCGCTGAAAAGTCTCGTGTGACGGCGCAGAGGGATGCGTGTTCGCTCCTTCATGCCGCTGTCGAGCATGGAAAGAAGAAGGCGGCTCAATAAAGAGAGAAGGGCGGCTCCGGCGGCAAGGCGGAGCCCGATGCCGCTGCCGAAAAGTCCCGTCAGGATGGCAGTAAAGGTCGCGGGAGCTATGAGAGAGCGGCGCAGACTGTCGAACAGTTTCCAACGGTCTATATCTCTGAGATCCCTTTCAAAGAGAAAAGAAATGTTCTGCCAGTCGCCGCGCGTCCAGCGGTGCAGACGCTTGAACCACGCTAAGGGAAGCATGGGGAAAGAATCGGAAAACTCGACGTCCCCCATGTACGCCCCGTGCAGAAAAGCCCCTTCGGGAGCGTCATGGCTCAGAATGCGCCCCTCGGGGAAATCCGCGGTACAGGTAAGAAGCGCTCTCGCGTCGATAAGCCCCTTGCCCGCAAAGCCGCCGCAGTCAAAGCAGTCCATCATAAGCTCTCCGGCAAGACTTCCGTAGGGATCACAGCCGCCGCTGCCGGCATAGATGAGCGCAAAATCCGTTTCGCACGCGCTTTTTAAGTCCGTGTCGATGCGCGGGTGGATGATCGCGTGGCCGGAAAGGACGCGCTTTTTCTCTTTGTCGATCACCGGTCGGTTGAGCGGGTGCAGGATCGCGCCGACAAGCTCGCCGACGCTGCCGGGGTAGATCCTTGTGTCGCTGTCGAGCGTGAGGATGTATTTTGTTCCGGCAAGAGCGTCCTTGTCACCCGTGACGGTCAGCTCGTTTTCCTCCTCGCAGAGAAGCTTTGCCAGCTCTAAGATCGCGCCGCGCTTTCTCTCGCGGGGAGAGTATTTTTCTCCGTCAAAGCAGCGTTTTCGGGTGAAGAGGTAAAAACGGTTTCCGTATTTCAGATTGAGTGCCGCCACGCAGCGGCGAAGTCTTAAAAGCGCGGCGGCATCCTCAGGCGTCTCCTCCGTATCCGCGCCGGGAAGGTCGGCCAGAAGCCCGAAAGAGAGCGCCGCGCCCTCACTTTTGCAGGCGTGATAGAGTTCCTCCAGCCGTTTCGCGTCCTGAAGCTCCGAAATAAGCGCCGAGACCACGCAGACCGTTTTCCCCTCGGGCGGGATGCCGTTTTCGGTGTCCATCCGGAAAAGGCGTTTGGGACGCACGGTGCGGGAGAGAATAAAATCGATAAGGCTCTTTACCAGCTCCGAGACGGGGAGAATCAGCAAAAAAGCGGAGAGCGTGCTGCGATAGGCAAAGCCGGGGATAAAGGCGATAAAGAGAGTGAGAAAAATATTAGCGAAAATATATAGCCCGCCGCTGTGCGTTCTGCCCGTGAAGAGAAGCTTTCCGACGTGAACATTCTCCGCCTTTGCCTTTTTGATAAGATGCTCGGCGTAAAGATGCTCGTCGGCTTTTTCGGCGCGGGCGAGCTTTTCGAGCCTTTTGAGATACGCACGGCGGGTGCCGTCGTCCATTTTTCCGTATTCGCCCGTGGGGTCGGCGGTGAGTATCCTGTTGGGTATATCGGCGTCGGAAATGAGCTTTGCGGTGTCGATTACCGAAAAAAGGCGCAGCGTCGTAAAGAGAGCTTCCAATGCTTTTGCGAAATTCTCCGGCTCCGAGGAGGAGCGCATTTTTTCACAATGCTCCGACATACGGATGATAACGGCGCAGGACAGCATGGCGGGGACAAGCTCCAGCTCCGAGCGGCGCAGCACAAGCACCGACTGAAAGCCGTCCAGAAAGAGCGCAAGCCTTTTTTCGCTTACCGCGCCGTCACTGCACGTCAGGAGGTTCTGACAGAGATAGAGCGGGAGAAGACCCTCGCCGCAGCTTCGCAGACGGGAGGCGGCGAGAAGCTCCGGCATACAGGCGGCATATTCCCTCTGCACCATGTAGAAGTTGTCCATGATCCAGCTGCAGCCGGCAGGCGGAGTCGGGACGGAGGAATACCGGCGGCTTATCTCGTCATGGCACTTCCGGATGCCTGCATAGGCACTTTTGACCGTCCCCGCCGTATTTAGGATACTCTCTTCCCTGAGGGATGTTATGAGCCGCGCCGTATTCGCGGCATACTCGAACAGCTTTTCATCGTCAATGAACAGTTCAGCTCTGTTATCCATTTGCCACTCCTGAATACATATTCAGCAGTCATTTTTCCCGGTTTTTGAAAGAATATGCAGAGTGGAGAGTGGAGAGTGGAGAGTGGAGAGTGGAGTTAATGCGGAATGCGGAATAAACCCAATGCATAATGCATAATGCATAATTGAAGTGTCGGCATAGCCGACGGATTATAATCGCCGCGAAGCGGCACCATAATTCTGCATTCTGCATTTTGAATTCCGCATTATAACATTCCGTTCCGTAGGGCGGGGGCTACCGCCGGAAAGCACTTGCCTCCCCTGACAGGGGAGGTGCCGAAGGCGGAGAGGTCAGGAAAGCGGAGAGTTGACAGCGGAACGACATAAAGCTATAATTTTCAAAAAAACAGCGGAGGCGGTGTACTGTGCGGGAAAAGACGATCAATGAATTCAATGAGCTGCTGGCTTCCTCTGCGCCCGTACCGGGCGGCGGCGGAGTGAGCGCGCTGGTTTCCGCTCTCGGAGCGGGACTCGGCGTGATGGTGGGCCGACTCACCATAGGAAAGAAAAAATATGCCGAACATGAGGCGGAGCTGCGGGAGATCAGCGCCGAGAGCGATGGGATACGAATGCGCCTGCTGGAACTCGTGGATGAGGACGCGCGGTGCTTTGAACCCTTGAGTCGCGCCTATTCTCTGCCCAAAGACGCACCGGGGCGCGATGAGATCATGGAAAACTGCCTTATGTCGGCGACCTCGGCTCCCATGGAGGTCATGCACTTAAGCTGCCGGGCGATCGAGCTGACGGAACACTTTGCAAGACTCGGCAGCGCCCTTGCCATATCAGACGCCGGCTGCGGGGCGGTACTCTGCGCCTCCGCGCTGAAAGCCGCGGCGCTGAATGTCTATGCCAACACCCGTTTGATGAAAAACAGGGAAAAGGCGGAGGAAATGAACGGAAAGGTCCGCGAAATGCTGGATAAATATGTCCCGATAGCGGAAAAGACGTATCGGGCGGTCACGGAGAGACTCGGGAATGCGGAATGCGGAATGCGGAATAATCCGGTTAAATAAGAGAATAAGCAGCCGGCAGCCGCTGATGCCGACAGCATATTCGGGCATTGATTTTATAAAAAAATATGGTATGATATTATAGAATAAATCCGGCACGGAGGATAAATATATGGATCTATCCAACATCATTTCTCTGCTGGGCGGGGTGGCGCTGTTTCTTTTCGGTATGTCGCTCATGGGTGAGGGGCTGAAAAAGGTCGCCGGGAACAAGCTGGAGATCATTCTCTACCGCCTGTCCAATACCCCCTTGAAGGGTATTCTTTTAGGTACCGGCGTCACAGCGGTCATTCAGTCCTCCTCCGCCACCTCCGTTATGGTCGTCGGCTTCGTCAACTCCGGTATGATGAAGCTCAGACAGGCGGTCTCCGTCATTCTCGGCGCTCTGGTCGGTACGAGCATCACGGGCTGGATCATCTGCCTTTCCAATATTGAGGGCAAGGGCTGGGTATCGCTCCTGTCAAGCTCCACGATCGCCGCTACCGTTGCCATTGCCGGCATCATTCTCCGTATGTTCTGCAAAAAGGTCAGCAAAAAGCACATCGGCGATATCCTTCTCGGCTTTGCGGTGCTGATGTTCGGTATGCAGGCTATGAGCGGCGCGGTCTCCCCGCTGAAAGACAGTGAGAAGTTCATCGGCGTTCTTACCTCCTTCTCCAATCCCTTCCTCGGTATTTTTGTCGGCGCTGTGTTTACCGCGATTTTGCAGAGCTCCTCCGCCGCCGTCGGTATTCTGCAGGCGCTGTCCGTCACCGGGGCCGTCACGTTTTCGACCGCCTATCCGCTGATCCTCGGTATTGCGATCGGCTCTTCCTTCCCGGTTCTGCTCTCCTCTCTCGGTGCGAGGGTGGACGGCCGCCGGACCGCGTGGGCGTATCTTATCATCGAGCTGATCGGAGCGGTCCTATTTTCCGTCGGTTTTTATACGCTGGATCATTTTATGGACTTTGCCGTAAAGTCCTATGTGATGGACGCCGTATCGATCGCCCTGCTCAACACCGTGTTCCGCGCCGTCAACTCCGCCGTGCTTCTGCCGTTTCTGAATGCGCTTACCGATCTCCTTACCCGGATCATCCGGGAGAGTGCCGAGGAAAAGAGCGTCAACGAGGAATTCGACCGTCTTGAGGAACGTTTCCTGATCCATCCGCCCATTGCCATCGATCAGAGCCGCCAGACCGTGAACTCCATGGCGCGCCACTGCCGCGATAATTTCGCCGATGCGCTCTCGCTGCTTTCGGATTTTTCCGACGATGTTTTTCAGAAGGTCGCAAGGGACGAGGATCTGATCGACCGGTTTGAGGATAAGATCGGTACCTATCTTGTAAAGCTCAACGCGCATGAGCTCAATGAGGAGCAGAACGCGAGAGTCACAAAATATCTGCACACCATAAGCGATTTTGAACGTATCAGCGACCACGCGAAGAATGTTTCCGAGGCGGCGCTGGAGATCAGCGAAAAGAAGATCGTTTTCTCGCCCGACGCAAAAAAGGAAGTGCAGGTGCTGGAAAGCGCGGTCACGGAGATCCTGCAGATCGCCATTTCGAGCTTTATCGACGAGGATATAGAGAAAGCCTATCTTGTAGAACCTTTGGAGGAACGGATCGACGTACTGTGCGACGAGGTGAAGCTCCACCATATCGAGCGTGTGCAGAATGAGGTCTGCACGCTCAATCACGGCTTTGTTTTCAACGACCTGCTGACGAACTTTGAGCGTGTGGCGGACCACTGCTCCAACATCGCCATTGCAACGATCGAGCTGCAGTCCAATGAACTGGACGCCCACGGCTATCTCAGCAACCTCAAGGAACAGCGCTCCCACAACTTTGACCTCATGTACGCCGGTTATTGCGAAAAATTCAAAATCTGAGAGATAGTGTGGAGTTTGGAGTGTGGAGTTAAAGTGGAAAGTGAAAAGTAGAAAGTGAAATTATTCAATAATCTGCCGTAGAGTGTCATTGTTGTGAAAGACCGTCTCCTTGGCTTCCCCTCTGGGTATGCACTCTCCGGGGGAGAGTGAAGGCAAGAGCTCCGCCCGCAGGCGGTGATGAGGTCTCCCGTAAAAAACGTCAAATATTCAGTATATTTTAATGTGCGCTGCGGCGCAAAGACCTCATCCGCCTCTGCGGAGGCACCTTCTCCAAAGGAGAAGGCAGGGAGCAACCCTTTCGTTCATCGTGGTGATTTTAATCATAGTGATTGCGAGCCAGTGACCGATGTCACTGGTGTGGCAATCCCTTCTCTTCCTTTTGACAGACAGTAGGTTAGAATTAAATTGGAGAATGAACTATGAAAATTGAGATAAAAAAGCTCAGAGAAAATGCGATCCTGCCGAAGCGGGGATCGAAGGCGGCGGCGGGATACGATCTTTACGCCTGCATCGATGCGCCGATCCGCATAAAAGCGCATGAGACCGCCATGATACCCACAGGACTTTCCATGGCGATCCCGGAGGGAACTTTCGGCGCGGTGCTCGCCCGGAGCGGACTTGCCTCAAAACAGGGACTCCGCCCCGCCAACTGTATCGGCGTCTGCGACAGCGACTATCGGGGAGAGTATACGGTCGCCCTGCATAACGACAGCGAGCAGGAACGCATTGTCGAACCCGGCGACAGAATAGCACAGCTTGTCATTGTGCCTTTCTTAGCGGCGGACTTCGAGGAAGTGAACGAGCTTTCCGAGACCGAACGCGGCTCCGGCGGCTTCGGCTCCACGGGGAGATGACGGACAACACAAAATGCATAATGCATAATGCATTATGCACGCAAAAACGCCCCTCCTTGAAAAAGGAGAGGCGTTCCGTGTTTTTGATTGATTATCAGGTCTGCGGTACTTCGGGAGCGGATTCGGAGCCGAGGGGCACAAGCTTTGCCATGACGACATATCTTGCGTTGTCATATTCATAGGTGCAGGTGGACAGCGTGACGATACGCTCACTCGAGTCAACGGAGACATTGGTCTTCACGTTGGACTGGGATGCCATCTTATTGAGGAAGGAGCTGTATTCGGTCTCGCTTGCAAAAGAGAGCGTGTAAGTATCGGCGTCATAGTCACAGGTGAAGCAGGAGAAGACCTCCAGCTTATAGTCACACGCGGGAGTGCTGAGATACATGACGGGATGAGCGTCGTAATAGCTCTGGTCAACGTAGTTGTGAAGAGAGGCGAACATGGAGCCGTCTTTCATATTGTGACCGTAGATAATGGTGTTGGCACCGGAGAAGTTGGGACCGCACTCACAGTCGATAAACAGAGTACCGCTGGCGTTATAGGTGCCGTCAAGCTTGTGATGCAGGTAATTGTCGTTATCATCGCCCTGAACGACAACGTAGTTGATAACGGTATTGGGAGAGTAGAGCCATGCGCAGACATCCTTATTGGTGG
The DNA here is from genome assembly GCA_045616265.1 of Candidatus Limivicinus sp. Lineage (GTDB taxonomy): Bacteria > Bacillota > Clostridia > Oscillospirales > Oscillospiraceae > Limivicinus. Next base: position 37,369 of record JAZLGK010000210.1, read on the forward strand.
CGAGCAGATTGTTGAAATCAACTGTGATGGGACAGACCTCTCTGTCAACGGCGGTCTCATCGACCTCAACAGCATCCTGCACGGTATCTTCCGCCGGTTCTTCGGCTACGGAAACATAGGTCTCACTCATCTGATCGTAATAATCTCTGGCCTCTTTGTACTCCTTATTGATCTTCAGAAGATTGAGACCGCTGTACACAAACACACCGACACATACTGCAAGTGCTATGATCAGGATTACTTTTACGGTTTTTTTCATTTCAAACCTCCATAGGTTTATGATAATTCAGTTTACCATAATGTTTTACGAAATGCAAGAAAAACTATTTTTCTTTCTCAGAGTCGTTTCCGGCAGCGTTCTGCGGCAAAACGGTACAGCATGGATGCAAAAACCGTCAGCAGGAACGCGCTCGGAATAAGGATCGCTTTGAATACGGGTACAGGCAGGGAGGTGTATCCCCAGAGCATGAGCATGGCGCGGATGATATCCTGATGGATAAGGTAAAACGAAGCGCTGATGTTTCCGAGAGCGACCGTATAGCGGTTGGTCAGAAGCCTCGGCAGAAAACCCTTGCCGAGAGCAAAGCTGTATACGCTGAAAAGAGCGAAGGGTGAGAAGATCAGGGAGTATTTATAGCACTCACTCACCGGCAGCTCCTCCGTAAGACGGCAGACGGCGATCGACACGGCAAAGATAAAAAGTGCGGCAATATCGATCAGGTTTATGACGGAGCTTTTCTCCGGTTTGTTCCGTCGGAGAAACAGGAAGCCCAGGCTGCAGCCCAGAGTGAAATCAATGAGGCGGAAGGGCGGGAAAATGTAGGTAAACCACATTTCAAAGCTCATTTCCGGATCGGAGGGAACAAGAGCGGGAAAAAGCCGTCCGATCGAGGGAGCAAGAAAAGAAAAAAAACCCTCAAGAGCAAAAAGAGCGGCGATAGCGAGATAAGCGGAGGATTTTTTCCGGAAGCGGGAGACGCAACGGAGAATGCAGGGAAAGCAGAAGTAAAGAAAAAAGGCGGTGGAGAGATACCACGCTACGCCGTTGAACGCCATACAGTATCGGGGAAGCCAGGACTGAATAAGAAGAAGCGAGAACACAAGCTCCCGGAGAATACGGAAAAAGCTTTCATCGGAGTAGCCGACGAGTTTTCCGACGATATTCAGGATAAGAACGGGGAGAAGCGTAATTATATACAGCGGATACAGCTTCTTTATCCTGCTCCATGAAAAACGAAGACAGTCACGGGGCGCCACGGAAAAGCTGTCTCCGCTGTCGAGATGTCTGACTGTCATAAGGAATCCGGACATGACGAAAAAAACCGAGACGCCCCACATGACGACATTGCCGATATAGCAGTGATTGAGAAATACCGTGAGACACGCGATAGCACGCAGAGCCTGTATGGAGTCCAGTTTTTGTTTCATGCAGGAAACTCTCCCAACGAATTTTTGTCTATTATACACCGATGTATGAAAAACCTCAAGTTTGGTTTTGAAAGCGTTGAAAACATTTACAGAAATGATACAACTTTTGTGCCCGCAAGGTTGCTATTCCTTTTTTTGTATGTTATAATCGATTGTATAATTTTTTTATGGAGACAATAATGATTTCTTGGCTGACAAGCACGACCTTTGGCAAACTTCTCGCAACGTTCTTTATCTCGATGGTCCCGATGATAGAGCTGCGCGTCGGTCTGCCCTACGGAATATACTTCGGTCTGAACTACTGGCAGGCGCTTATTATGGCTTTGCTGGGCAATATGTTCCCGGTACCGTTTATCATAGTTTTTATTAAACGTATCTTCACATGGCTTCGGGGCAGACACGTAAAGCTGGACGCCTTCATCACCCGGCAGGAAGAGCGCGCAGCATCCAAGCGGCCGGTCATAGAGAAATACGGCCCTATAGGACTGCTGATCTTTGTGGCGATCCCGCTGCCCGGAACCGGCGCGTGGACGGGCGCTCTCATCGCGGCGCTGATGGATATCGATCTCAAGCACGCTATCCCGTCCATTTTCCTCGGCGTGTGCATCGCGGCGGCGATCATGACGGCGCTGGCCTTCGGTGTGATACACATTTTCTGACAGTTTTTTTGCGGCAGAGCATTGAAAAATGCTTTGCCGCATTTTCCTGTCGGTTTCTTTCAGAATCGGCTGTGTAATACGGATCCGGAAAAACCGGATAGCCGCAGTTCGGGTAAGCCGGATATTTTGAGGAGCACACCATATTTTCCGCAGCTCTGTTCAATCCGAAAGCTTTCTGATATAATATAGGTGTTATCCCGATCCGCAGTATTTGATTTATGTAAATTATTTTCTGTAAATAATTTTCCGTTAATTATATTATGTAAATAATAATCTTGTTAATTAGATTATGTAAATTATATTATGTTTAAGGAGGCTAAACATGGCAGACTATAAGGATCTCATCAGCGGGACGCTGAAAAACATCGCGGAGAAAGTCAGGGATGCCGCAGAGAATACCGGCGTGAGCGAGGTCTACGCCAAGGGCATCGAACGCACAAAGAGCTACGGCAGCATGGCAAGGCTCACGCTCTCCGTCAGCAGCGACACGGAGGAATTAAAGCGCGTCTATCAGGAGATCGGCAGACTGTACTACGAGGAGAACGTAAACGCCCCCGAGGGCTTCTTCGCTCCCCTTTTCGCGCAGGTCGAGGCTCTGAATGAAAGCATCGCCGCCAAACGCCGTGAGATCGACGCCATCAAAGCCGGACTCGATTCCTCTTCCGAAAGTGATATCGAGGTGGAGATCAGTGAGCTTCCGGATGGGGCAGCCACCAAATTTGAGGCGCCAGCAAACAATGAATTCGAGGCCGTTGTAAACAGCACCGAATCCGACGGCACGGGGAAAGAAGAATAATCGCTCCCTATACGCCAACAGGCAGTCAGTTTTTCGCTGACTGCCTGAAATTTTTTGCGGTATATCCGTTGGCTCGTGTTTAACGTCAATTCCGGGCTTGGGGAAGGCAAAGGAGATAAAACAAATATGAAAATGCAAAACGCGGAAATGGAGTTTGTCACCTTTGAAGCACAGGATATTCTCACCGCCTCCGGTGAAAGGCGGTTCGCCATAAGGATTTACAGGTTTTGAGCCGGATTTTTTTGGCAGGACAAGGCAAATCGCCGCAGGAATACTTTGTGTATTTCAAGGCGATTTAACACAGTACTGTCGGAAAAAGACGCTTTTCAGGCTGTA
>JAZLGK010000211.1:0-71214 GCA_045616265.1 Candidatus Limivicinus sp.
ATACACAAAGTATTCCTGCGAAAAAATGCCTTCATCATAAGTGAGCGTCCAAATCTTCGATTTGGCTTACGCGAACTTATGCAAAGCTGAACCCATTTTCTCTCGCCATCTGCTCTTGCCGCATTATGCGGTATTGCCCAAATTATAATCATCTTATCATTCCTCTGCTTCGCGTGATAAGATGCAGCGATTTTATTATTATTTATGCCGACGCGAAGCGGCGGAATGGATGATTAAAATGAAAAATCTGCTTGCATTTGACCTGGGCGCCAGCAACGGCCGCGCCATTCTCGGTCAGCTCGACGGTGACAAGCTCACCATGCGCGAGCTGCACCGCTTCGAAAACAACTATATTGAGATGAACGGCGTTTTCTACTGGGATCTGCCTTATCTCTACAACCAGCTCAAGCAGGGTCTTCTGGCCTTCAAACAGGCTGACGTGGGCGAACTGGACTGCTTCGGCATCGATACCTGGGGCGTCGATTACGGTCTGCTGGATAAGAACGGACATCTTCTCAGCAATCCCCGCGCCTATCGTATGGCCGTGGACGCGGACATGGAAAATGTGTGGAAGACCGTGGATTTCCCCACGCTCTTTGCAAGAACCGGCATTGCCACGCTGAATTTCAACACCGTCTATCAGCTCTACCGCCGGAAGCTGGAGGGTGATGCGGCTCTTGAAAACGCCGAGACGCTGCTTATGCTGCCAGACCTTCTGGGCTACTTCCTCACCGGCGAGAAAAAGTCGGAGTACACCGAGGTAACGACATCCATGCTCTATAATCCCGCCGCAAAGGATTGGGACTGGGCGACGATCGACGAGCTGGGTCTGCCCCGCAGGATCTTCACCGAGATCGACAGAGCAGGTAGCGTCCGCGGTAAGCTGCGCCCGGAGCTTGCAGAGGAGTTAGGGCTAAACCGCGCGAGCTTCGCCGCCGTCGGCACGCATGATACCGCATCCGCCGTGGCCGCCATCCCCGGCGAGGGCAGCTTCGCCTTCTGTTCGAGCGGCACATGGTCGCTTTTCGGCACCGAGACCGACGAACCGATCCTGACCGACGCCGTGCGTGACGCAAACTTCTCCAATGAGGGCACGATCCAGGGAGGCTTCCGTCCGCTCAAGAACATCATGGGTCTGTGGCTCATTCAGGACTGCCGCCGCGACTGGATCAAGAAGGGCACAAAGTACAGTTGGGATGAGATCGTTGTTGAAGCTGAGAAGGCAGAGCCCTTCCGCTCGATCATAGACCCCGACTACGGTGAGTTCTTCGCGGGAGGCGATATGGTAGCCAAAATTCAGAAGTACTGCGCCGATACCGACCAGCCCGTTCCCGAGACGGTCGGACAGGTCGCCAGATGCATCTACGAATCTCTTGCTCTCAAGTACCGCTGGGCATTGGAGCGTCTGGAGGAGATCAAGGGACAGCATATCGACCAGCTCAATATCGTGGGCGGCGGCATACAGAACAAGCTTCTCAACCGCTTCGTAGCGGATGCCATCGACCGGAAGGTCGTCACCGGCCCCATTGAAGGCGCCGCCATCGGCAACATTCTTGCCCAGGCTATGGCAATCGGCGAGGTAAAGGATCTTGTTCATCTGCGTCAGATCGTCCGCAACAGCGAGAATGTCGAGACCTATCTGCCCAATCACACCGCCGAATGGGAAGAAAGCTATCAGAAACTCCTTTCTCTTATTCGGTAATTCGGCGCAATTGACGAAAAAATCGAAAAAAATGAGAAAAAAATCGAAAAAAAAGATAGCTTGACACATTCCGATAAAAATGTTTTAATATAAGAACGACAGTTAGATCGTGCAGCATTGTTAAGGTTATAACGATCCTGTTCCTTTCATTCGATAATAGCTGCCATGAGCAGTTGTTATAAATTATTTTTTGGAGGATATACCATGAAGAAAGTATTTTCCCTGCTTCTCGTTGCTGCTATGATGGTTTGCCTCTGCTCCGCAGCATTTGCTGACGGTGAAGGCTACAAGATAGCAATCATGACCGGCACCACTTCTCAGGGTGATGAAGAGTACTACGCAGCGCAGTCTCTGCTTGAGCAGTACCCCGACATTGCCGTCCACGACACTTATCCCGACAATTTCTCTTCCGAAGTTGAAACCACGATCTCCAAGCTCATGGCATTTGCCAATGATCCTGAAGTAAAGGCCATCATTTTCGTTCAGGGTGTTCAGGGTGCAACCTCTGCATTCAACCAGATCAAGAACGACCTCGGCCGTGACGACATACTCCTTGTCTGCGGTGTTCCCGCAGAAGATCCCGCTGACATCGGCGCAGCAGCAGATATCTGCCTTGCAAATGACGAAGTCGGCTGCGGCTACCAGGTTGCCGATAAGGCTTACGAGTGGGGCTGCGATGTTCTCGTTCACTACTCCTTTGCCCGTCACCTCTCTTATGAGACCATCGTCGGCAAGCGCGATGCTATGAAGATGACCGCTGAGACCTACGGCATTGAGTTCGTAGAGCGTGACTGCCCGGATCCCACCGGTGATGCAGGCATGAGCGGCGCTCAGGCAGCTATTCTCGAAGATGTTCCCAAGGTCATGGAAGAGTACGCCGGCAAGAAGGTCTGCTTCTACTGCACCAACTGCGGTATGCAGGTCGCTCTCCAGCAGGCAGTTCTCAAGGAAGAGAATGCATACTATGCACTGCCTTGCTGCCCCTCTCCTTTCCACGGCTTCCAGGAAGCATTCGGACTTGATTCCACCTCTTCCGGTGATGTCGATACCGCTCTTGCCGAGCTCGCAGCTTACCTCGACGGCAACAATGCTATCGGCCGTTTCTCCACTTGGAGCCTGCCTGTCAACATGACCATGATCAAGGGAATGTTTGCATATGCACAGCTCTGGGCAGAAGGAAAGCTCGACCAGAAGGTTGATGTTGACACCATGGAAAAGTGCTTCGCAGAAGCAGCAGGTCTCGATGCTCTCGAGCTCGGCACCTATGTTAACGCCGAAGGCAACACCATTGACAACTACTTCCTCATGGCACTTTCTCCCATCGATTTCGCAGACTACCTCGGGTAATACAGAATCACTGAATGCCCGAACCCGGCAAAACGGGTTCGGGCTTTTATGTGTTTTTGTGAAATTCAGGACAATGACATCAGAGTACAGCAAAACGCAGTGCTTTGATGCGATTGCCCCGGAAAACAGAAGGATATGTGTATCGGCCGTGAGGGAAAGCATTCCTGCACGGCACAGGTCGCCGTTCCCTGGGGAAAGACAGGAGGTAGATTTTTTGGCAGATTATGTTCTGGAAATGAACCATATAACCAAGGAATATGGTTCCGTAGCAGTTTTGAAGGATGTCTCCCTGAAGATCCGACCGGGAGAGATCCATGCGCTGCTGGGCGAAAACGGAGCAGGTAAAAGCACGTTGATGAATGTGCTTTTCGGAATGCCTGTCATTCATACGACAGGCGGTTTCAAGGGACAGGTTCTCGTGGACGGAGAGGAAGTAAAGATCCTTTCTCCGATCGATGCCATGAACAAGGGCATCGGCATGGTCCATCAGGAATTCATGCTGATCCCGGGCTTTACCGTAACGGAGAATATCAAGCTCAACAGAGAGATCTCCAAGCCGTGGTTTCTGAGCAAAGTGTTCGGCAAAGAGCTTGAAATGCTGGATACCGAAAAAATGAATGAGGACGCGAAGAACGCGCTCGAGAGTGTCGGCATGGGGATCGATCAGTATGCGCTGGTCGGCAAGCTGCCGGTCGGTCATATGCAGTTTATTGAGATCGCACGTGAGATCGACAAATCCGGCATGAAGCTGCTCGTTTTTGACGAACCGACGGCTGTTCTTACGGAAAGCGAGGCAAAACAGCTCATTTCGGTCATGAAGAGCATCGCGGCAAAGGGAATCGCGATCATCTTCATTACCCACCGTCTGGATGAAGTCATGGATGCCGCAAACAACATTACCATCCTCCGCGACGGTCAGTTGGTGGCAACGCGCCGCAAAGAGGAGACTTCTGTTGAGGAGCTGGCAGCTCTGATGGTCGGAAGAAGCGATGAAGACCTCATCAGGATCAATGGGAAAGTGACCAACGCCACGGATAAAATTGCCATGAAGATCCGGGATCTGTATGTCGAAATGCCCGGAGAAGCAGTAAAGGGGATCGACCTCGACATCCGCGAGGGTGAGATCCTGGGTATCGGCGGATTGGCAGGACAGGGTAAGATCGGACTGCCGAACGGCGTCATGGGACTTTTCCCGGCCGAAGGAAGTGTTGAGCTTTTCGGAAAGGAGCTTCCGCTGAACGCACCCAAAGAAGCTCTTGCGGCGGGACTTGCCATGGTCTCGGAAGACAGAAGAGGCGTCGGACTTCTGCTTGACCAGTCTATCGAGGATAATATCGCTTTCAATGCGATGCAGGTACATGGGGATTTTCTGACCTCACTCAAACTGAAAAACAGCAGAGACATACGCAAATATGCAAACGATATGATAAAGGAGCTGGACATCCGCTGCACCTCTGCCGCGCAGTACACGGGTACGCTTTCCGGCGGAAACCAGCAGAAGGTATGTGTTGCCAGAGCCCTTGCTCTGAATCCTAAGTTTCTTTTTGTTTCCGAGCCGACGCGAGGAATCGACATCGGCGCAAAGCAGCTCGTTCTGGAGACGCTTGTTCGGCTGAACCGGGAACAGAAGCTTACGATCGTTGTTGTCTCCTCCGAGCTTCAGGAGCTTCGCTCCATCTGTGACCGCATTGCGGTGGTTTCCGAGGGAAAGATCGGATGTATACTCAGACCGGACAGCTCTGACACGGCCTTTGGTCTTGCCATGAGCGGAGGAAAGGTCGATGGAGGTGAGCTTGCATGAAAGAAAAGAAAAAAGTTTCCGTCTCAAGACGGATCACAAGCATAGTTCTCTTCGCAGTGGCCGCCGCCCTTCTGATCACCGCTGTTTTCGGATATGTGATCCAGGGAAAAGCTTCCACGGGTGAGCTGTTGTATTCCATGAGGACACAGGCAGTCCTCCATGCGGCTTCGGGCGGTCTGGTGGACGGTATCGCATCCGCCGCGAACGCTTCCATGCTGCAGGAAGTCCGAAAGGACCCGAACTTCCGCGCTCTGGGAACGGATGAGATCAACCGCCGGTGTGAGGAAGCGGCCGCTCAGGCGAGAGCCGAAGCGGAGGAAAAGTATTCCAATGTCGGTGATATCGACAGCACCGCGCTGGAAGCAAGGATCGAAGCGCTCGAAGACGCGATCGTCTCCTTTGAAACGCTCGAAGAAAAAGAGAAAGAAACCTATGCGGAGCTGTGTGCTAAGCTTCAGGATACGGTCGATGACTGGACTTCCCTTACGGCGGATAAGGAAGATGACGGCATCTGGGAAGCGATGACCGCCGAAGTGGAAGAGCTCGGCGATTATGAATATGCAAAGAAGGGCTTTGTCTCCTTTGCAGCGGCACAGGTAAAAGCGGAAGAGGAAGCAAAAGCCGCAGCGGAAGAGGCGGCGGAGGCTTCCGAAACGGAAACCGTATCCGAAGAGTCCGCACAGGAAGAAACGGTTGATTACAGCTTTTTCACGGCGTCTGAGGAGCTGGATTCTCTGGATGCCGAGGTGCAGAAGGTATATGACGATCTCTATGCGGAGCTTGTCGCGGCGATTCCCGATCTGAAAAGTCTGGACAAGAAGATGCAGAAGTCGGTTCGTGCGGATATAGAAAGCATTATTGCCTCTGTCAATGACAGCTTTCCTGTTCGTTATGCCGCCTATACCAAGGAAGAGGCAGACAGTATTCTGTCCGAAAAAGACGCGAAGAGTCTGAAACTCGCGTCCAATGCTGAAAACTTCCTCCTTTTAGGTATCGCGGCGCTGCTTCTGGCGGTTCTGTATACATTCTGGAAGCCGATCACGGCAAAGATGGGTGTCCCGCGTTCCATCATTCTGCTGTTCTTTATCTATCTGCTGCTTGCCGCACAGTTCTACAAGCTGAATATCTCCCTGCTTTTAGGCAACGTGCTGGAGCGTGTCGGTATGTACGGCGTTCTGGTATTGGCAATGCTCCCGGGTATTCAGTGCGGTATCGGTCTCAACATGGGTATGACGATCGGATGCATTTCCGGTCTGCTGGCCACGGTCATCTCCCTGCAGTATAACATGACAGGCGTTCCGGCACTGGTATTCTCTGTTGTGCTCGGCGCGCTGATCGCCATTCCCCTCGGATGGCTGTACGCGCTTCTGCTGAACAAGATGAAGGGGAACGAAATGACGATCTCCACCTATGTCGGCTTCTCTTTCGTTTCACTGATGTGTATCGGCTGGATGGTGCTCCCGTTCAACAACCCCAAGATCATATGGATGCTGGCAGGACACGGTCTCAGAGTTACGCACTCTCTGCTCGGCTCCTTTGCTCATCTGATGGACAACTTCCTGACCTTCCGGGTGTTCGGCGTCAGTATTCCGACAGGAAGTATTCTCTTCTTCCTGCTCTGCTGCCTGATCATGTGGCTTTTCAGTCGGTCGAAGACAGGTATCGCGCTCTCTGCGGTCGGCTCCAACCCGCGCTTTGCCGAAGCGAGCGGCATTAATGTTGACAAAATGCGTATCCTCGGCACGATCCTTTCCACCGTGCTTGCGGCCATCGGAATCGTGATCTATTCTCAGGCCTTCGGCTACGCACAGCTTTATACGGCGCCCCGCCAGCTCGGCTTTATTGCAGCCAGTGCGATCCTGATCGGCGGCGCGACGGTTTCCAAAGCAAAAGTAAGCAACGTTATAATCGGTGTACTCCTTTTTGAAGGTGTGCTCTCCATGGGACAGCAGATCGCCAATGCCGCTGTCGCCGGAGGCGGACTGAGCGAGGTTATGCGTATCATGATATCCAACGGCATAATTCTCTATGCGCTCACACAGTCGGGAGGTGAATCTCGTGGATAAAAAAAGCATAGGCGCGCATCTCAAAAAATATGCGGTTACATATCTCTTTATTGCTCTGAGCGTGTTCTTTATCATCGTTTCAGGGCTGGATATGAACTATGTATGCAGTCAGCTTCTTCTGCGTCTGAACAGAAACGCCTTTATCGTTCTTGCTCTGATCATTCCGATCATTGCCGGTATGGGAATCAACTTTGCCATTACGATCGGCGCTATGGCGGCTCAGATCGGACTGCTGCTCACCATGAACTGGAGCATCACCGGAATGAAGGGCATCCTGACGGCAGCCGCGATCACACTGCCTCTGGCTCTCCTTTTCGGCTATCTCATCGGAAAACTGCTCAACAAGATGAAGGGTCAGGAGACGATTGGCTCGATGATCCTCGGATATTTTGCCAACGGCGCATATCAGCTTCTGTTCCTGTTCATCTTCGGAAACATTATTCCGCTCAACAGCAACGTTACCATCGTCGGCTCTACCGGTGTTCAGAACACGCTGAATCTGACCGGTGACGTCGGGCTTTATAAGGCCATCGACGGAATCTGGCAGATCCCGTTCCTCACAGCGCTCTACATCCTCTGCGCCGTTCTGGCTGTTATGGCTGTGGTACAGTTCATCCGCAAAAAGTTCAGCAAGCAGAAAATGCTTGTTTATGTGATCGCTTCCGCGGTCATTGCCGGGATTTTCTGCCTGCCCGTGGTCAGAGATGTATTTAACGGTACAAACGGAGGAAGACAGATCACGATCCCCATCGTGACATGGATCCTTGTCCTCTTCCTCTGCCTTTTCAACACTACGATCATGCGTACAAGGCTCGGACAGAAATTCCGCGCAGTCGGTCAGAACCGTGTCGTTGCAAACGCCAGCGGTATCAATGTGGACCGCACGAGACTGATCGCCATTATGATCTCCACCGTTCTGGCGGGCTGGGGGCAGATCATCTTCATGCAGAGCGAGGGTATCGGTACCTTCCAGACCTATGCCGCGCATGAGCAGGTCGGTCTGTATGCGGGCGCGGCGATTCTCGTCGGCGGCGCCTCCATTGACAGAGCAACCAATATTCAGGCGCTTCTCGGTACCTTCCTGTTCCACTCCCTCTTTATCACAGCGCAGAGCGCGGCGACCAACCTCTTCGGCGACTCTGCGATCGGCGAGTATTTCCGTGCCTTCCTCAGCTACGGCGTTATTGCAGTGGCTCTGGTCATATACGCATGGCGCGGTGTTAAGAAAGTAAAAAAAGCGACGGAAGAAAAGAACGGAGAAGATAAACAACAGGCTTGATTTACCCGCATTTCTCAAATAACAAACCTCCTGCGGCGGATAATTTATCTGCAGCAGGAGGTTTTTGTCGTTCTATGGGGCTTACAGCTCCGCGATGACCTCGCACTCCACAAGACAGTCCTTGGGGAGTCTTGCGACCTCAACGCAGGAACGGGCGGGGAAGGGTTCGGTGAAATACTTTGCATAGATCTCATTGACCTTGCCGAAGTCGTTCATGTCCTTGATGAACACGGTAGTTTTCACGACCTTGCTCATGTCGGAGCCTGCGGCCTTGAGAAGCTCCGTAAGATTTTTGAACACCTGATTGGCCTGTGCCTCCAGTCCTTCGACCAGCGCGCCGGTGGCGGGATCAATACCGATCTGTCCGGAGGTGTAGACAAGGCCGTTGACGATCTGCGCCTGAGAATAGGGGCCGATGGCGGCGGGAGCGTTTTTTGTAGCTATGGTTTTCATTTGTTTTAGTTCCTTTCCGAAAAAACTATCGGATAAATTATAACATTTCCGGAGAAAAATACAATCTCTGTTCTGCACTTCAAAGAGAAAATGTTGTTGCTTATTTGACGGAAATATGCGATAATTCGGATAGAGGAATTGAATATACTAATGATAAGGAAATAAAAAAATGAAAATTCTGAATTTCGGTTCTCTGAATATCGACAGAGTTTACGGCGTGTCTCACATGGTCAAGCCCGGGGAGACGATCACGGCGGAAGGTCTTAATACATATGCAGGCGGTAAAGGACTCAATCAGTCCATCGCCGCAGCCAGAGCGGACGGAAAAGTTCTGCATCTGGGCGCGATCGGCAATGAGGGGGAGTTCCTTGCCGAGCTTCTCCAAAGCTCCGGCGCTGACACGGAGAACATTTTAAGACTCGATGCACCCAGCGGCCACGCCATCATTCAGGTGGAGCCGGACGGTCAGAACTCCATCATCGTGTTCGGCGGAGCAAACCGTCTTCTGACGGAGGATTATGTTCTCTCCTGCCTCGAAAAAGGAGAAAAGGGTGACTTCGTGCTTTTGCAGAACGAGACGAGCGAAACAGCGGCTATTATCTCGGAAAGTGCCAAGCGCGGCATGACGGTCGTTTTCAATCCCTCGCCTTTCACCGAAAGCATAAAGGCTCTGCCTCTTTCCGATGTTGGAGTTTTTATAGTCAATGAGATCGAGGCGGCGGAGCTGGCCGGGATGAATGAAAACGACGAGCCGGAAACGATCCTTGCCGCTTTGAGCGAACGCTATCCCAAAGCCGAGATCGTTATGACTCTCGGAAAGCGCGGTGCGGTGTGCAAAGCAGAGGGAGAGTGCTTTCACCAGAGTATTTTTGAGGTCAAAGCCGTGGATACTACCGCCGCCGGTGATACCTTCTGCGGGTATTTTCTTGCCCAGCGCTGCAAAGGCGTGGATATACCGGGAGCGCTCCGCATAGCCGCTGCCGCCTCGGCTGTCTCTGTCTCCCGCCCCGGCGCCGCACCATCTATTCCGACCATAGATGAAGTGCAGGAATTCCTGAAAAACCGGGACTGATAATTAATTAACACATATATCGGCAAATTGCACCAAAACAGGATGGTTTTTTTGGTTAAAAAGCCTTGCAATAAATTCTTGACCATTTGCTGATAAAAAAGTAAAATATTAATTGCTATACTGTGTGATATGCGGGAAACCGCAAAAAATAGATATCACAGAAAAAGAAAGGATGTCAAAAATGAAAAAGTTTCTGGCAGTAGTTCTGGCAGTTGCAATGGTTCTCACCCTCGGCGTGACCGCTTTTGCAGCTGACGAGTACGAAATCGTTGTAGTCCCCAAGGATTCCTCCAACCCCTGGTTCGTCCGCATGAATGCCGGCGTAGATGAGTATGCCGAGCTCAATGAGGATCATGAGATCTACCAGAAGGGCACCGATGTTATCGATGCTACCAAGCAGGCACAGCTCGTTGAAGACCTTGTTGCTCAGGGTGTTGACGCTATCTGCGTTGTCCCTGTTGACATTGAGTCCATGGACGCTGCTCTCAAGAAGGCAAAGGATGCCGGCATCGTTGTTGTTGCACACGAAGGTGCTGCACTGACCAACGTCGACTATGATATCGAAGCTTTCTCCAACTCCGCATACGGCGCATTCATTATGGATAACCTCGCTCAGGCAATGGGCGAAGAGGGCGTTTACACCACCATGGTCGCTGACCTGACCAACGGCTCCCACAATGAGTGGGCAGACGGCGGCGTTGCTCACCAGCTTGAGAAGTACCCCAACATGAAGCTCCTTGAGGCCAACCCCCGCGTTGAGTCCCACGACAACGGCGACACCGCATACAACGTGGCAAAAGAGCTGTTCAAGACCTATCCCGAACTCAAGGGTATCATGGGCACCTCCTCCTTCGATGCTCCGGGCGTTGCACGTGCAATCGAAGAGCTTGGTCTCGTTGACAAAGCATTCACTTCCGGCACCGGTATGCCCGCTGACAATGCAGAGCTTCTGAAGTCCGGCGTTGTCAAGTCTCTGACTCTGTGGGATCCCGCACTGGCAGGACAGGCAATGGTCTCCCTGGCAATCAAGCTCCTCAACGGTGAAGAACTGGGCGATGTCGTTGACCTCGGCGTTGACGGCTACACCGAACTCAAGCTCCGCGAAGGTTCCGAGACTGTTCTCGAAGGACAGGGCTGGGTCACCATCGATGCAGAGAACGTTGATTCCTTCGGCTTCTGATTCCCGTTCGCAAAACTAATCTAAGAAATAAAAACCTCTGGCCGATCTCCCTTTCGGGGGAGGTCGGCTTTTAGGTTGGTGGAGGGATACTGTGATAGATCACAGTATATTCCAAAAGCCGTCAGGCTCGCCGCTGATGCGGCAACCGCCTGACATGGCAAAAAATCCTCCATGCGGGAGGATTTACAAAACCAATTTGTGCGGTAACTCCGCATGGAGGATTTATATGCCACAGTCACTTTTAAAAGCGGTCGGTATCAGCAAGTCTTTTGCTGCTGTCCACGCACTGAAAAACGTCTCTCTGGAGATCCAGCCCGGTGAGATCCACTGTCTGGCGGGAGAGAACGGATGCGGAAAGTCCACATTGATAAAAATTATCTCCGGCGTCTATCAGATGGACTCCGGTTATATTGAATTCAACGGAAAGAAACTCACAAAGTTTACTCCCTCCGAGGCCATTGCCCTCGGAATACAGGTTATCTATCAGGATTTTGCGGTTTTCCCCAACCTCACGGTCATGGAAAACCTCGCGATCAATACCGAGCTTGCGGCGAACCGCAAGCTTGTTAACTGGAAAAGAATGCGCAGAATTGCGGAGGAAGCCATAGCCAAGATCGGTTTTCAGGTCGATCTGGACACGCTGGTCGGCTCGCTGTCCGTTGCGGAAAAGCAGATGGTCGCCATATGCCGTGCGCTCATGTCTGATGCAAAGCTTATCATCATGGATGAGCCTACCACCGCCCTTACCAAGAAAGAGGTCAAGGCTCTCTTTGACATCATCCTCAAGCTCAAGGCACAGGGCATTGCAATTCTGTTTGTAAGCCATAAATTAAACGAAGTATTTGAAATTTCGGAGAGATTTACGATCTTCCGCAGCGGCGAACTGGTCGTCACCGGCTCCACCAGGGATCTCGATGATAAAAAGTTTACCTACTACATGACCGGCCGTGAATTTGAAAGCCGTATCTTTAAACCCGAAAAGCTCTCCGAAAAACCCGTGTTTGAGCTGCAGGGACTGGGCTTGAAGGGCTATTTCAACGACATCAATCTCTCTGTCCGCGGCGGTGAAATTCTCGGTATCACGGGTCTTCTGGACTCCGGGCGAACCGAGCTTGCCCTCGCCATGTTCGGTCTGAAAAAGACCGACACCGGCAAGATCCTCCGGGACGGCAAAGAGGTCAGAATCACCTGCCCGCGCGACGCTATCAAGGTCGGGATCGGTTATGTGCCCGAAGACCGGCTATCCGAGGGCCTGTTTCTGCCGCAGCAGATCGGCGACAACATCATTGTCTCCGAATTGGATAAACTGAGCGGCCCCGCAGGAACCTTTGACAGCAAAAAGGCGGATGAGGAAAAACAGAACTGGGTCAATGAACTGGAGATCAAGACGCTCGATCACCACAACGCGGCTTCCACGCTCTCCGGCGGCAACCAGCAGAGGATCGTCCTCGCCAAGTGGATGGCGGTCAAGCCGGATGTGCTGATCCTCAACGGCCCCACAGTGGGTGTTGATATCGGCTCCAAGCATGATATTCACGCTATTTTGCAGAAGCAGGCCAAAGAAGGCATGGCGGTCATCATCATTTCCGATGACCTGCCTGAAATTCTCCAGAACTGTTCGCGCATTATTGTTATCAAAGAAGGCCGATTTGTTGCGGAAATGAACGCCGAGGATGCATCCGAGAGCGCGATCCTCGATAAGATGATGTAAGGAGGCAAGGGTATGGGAAAAACATTAAAAAAGCTCACCCGCAAGAGTGAATTCTATACTTTCCTTCTGATCGTAGTGCTCGCCATTGCCATAGAGCTGGCTTCCGGACAGTTCTTTACGGCGAACAACTTTGTGGACATTCTCTCCGCCATGATCGTCCCGGGACTTTTTGCCATTGCGGAATTCATGGTGCTTGTCTCCGGCGGTATTGACGTCTCTTTCCCCGCCGCCGCATCTCTCACCATCTATGCTACCACCAAGATCCTTCTGGACAAGGGCTATGAGGGCGGAATTCTCCTGCCTCTTGTTATGGTCATTGTCATGGGCGCTCTTTTAGGCGCCTTCAACGGCTTTCTGATCGGTTATATGAACCTCACGCCGATGATCGTCACGCTCGGCGCGTCCTCCGTGTTCAAGGGGCTCATGCAGGGCGCTCTCAACTCCAAGCAGCTGGCGGTCATCCCGGCAGGTATGAAAAAATTCGGCGTGGACGCGCTGTTTGTCTCCACCAACCCCGTCTCCGGTCTCACATCCAAGATGCCGATGACGTTTATTATTTTCGTGGTTGCGCTGATATTGGCATATTTCCTGCTGAAATACACCTTCTTCGGCCGTGCGATCTACGCTATCGGCGGCAATCCCCAGAGCGCGCGCTGCGCCGGTTATAAGGTCGAACGTACAAAGTTCCTTGTCTATGTCATAAGCGGCGCTGTCGCGGGGATCGGCGGTCTGTGCCGTGTCTGCGTTATGCAGCAGTGTCACCCCACCAATATGCTCGGCATGGAAATGAATGTTATTGCCGGCGTTGTTCTCGGCGGAACGGCGATTACCGGCGGTTCCGGTTCTCTGGCGGGCTGCTTCCTCGGTACAGCGCTGATCGTTATGGTTGAGAACTCCATGATCATGCTCGGTATTCCCACCACATGGAAAAATGTCTTCACCGGTGCGCTGATCGTCATCGGCGTCGGCATCAGCGCCATGCAGGTAAAGAGGGCTGAAAAATCCGCAGAGCTTGCCAGAAAGGAGAGAGCATAATGGAAACGATCAAGAGAGTGTATAACAAAAACCGTCAGGTTTACCGCATCCTTCTCATTATTGCCCTGTGGCTCATCTTCATGGCTCTCACCAAGCCCAAGAAATTTTATTCCTTCAAGAACTTCCAGACCATTGCCAGCCAGTTCCCGGAATACGGGCTGATGGCTCTCGGCTGTATGCTGTGTATGATGACCGGCGGCATTGACCTGAGCTGTGTCGGTGTTGCAAATCTTACCTCGATCCTTGTTGTCAATATGCTGATCGCCCGTTTCGGGGAAGAAGGCTCCATGCCTTTGAGCTATACCTTCGTTATGTTCGGTGCGGCGATCCTGATCGGTGCGGCTGCAGGCGCGTTCAACGGCTTTCTGATATCGACCGTTGGTGTTCCGCCGATTCTGGCGACGCTGGGCGTCAATGAACTTCTCACCGGTATCAGCATCGTTCTCACAGGCGGCAGCCCTGTGTCCTCCTTCCCCAAGGAGTTCTGCGAGCTGTTTTCGGAGAACATCGGCGGTATTGTCCCCGTGAGACTGGTGCTGTTCATCCTTGTGGCGCTGATTATCTGGTTCATGCTGGAAAAGACGAGCTATGGCCTCAAAATCAAGCTCCTGGGCACCAATCAGAATGTCTCCCGTTTTTCCGGTCTTAACAATTCCGGTCTTCTCATTCGGACTTATCTTAGCTCCGGCGTCTGCTCCGCACTCGGCGGGATGCTGATGATGTCCAACTATGCCTCCGTCCGTGCCGATTACGGCTCCCAGTACACCATGCAGGCGATCCTGATCGTCGTTCTCGGCGGCGTAAGCCCTAACGGCGGTACCGGCCGGATGTCCGGTGTTATTACAGCTATTGTTCTGCTTAAGCTTCTGGAATCCGGAATCAACCGTTTCCACAATATTTCCAGCTATTATATCTCCCTGATTTGGGGTGCAGTCCTGATCCTTGCGCTGATTATGGACTATTTCTCCACCGGGCAGAATAAAAAGACTTAATTTACCGCATCGTATGGCGGGGGCTCAGCTCCCGCCGATACGTTTTCCATCTGTAAGCAAAATACAAATCAGAATATTTTTATCAGAAAAGGAGAACAAACAATGTATACAGCACCGAAAGAAACCGCTATTCTCCGCAATTACGAGGATGCAAAAGAGGTTTACGCCTCCCTCGGACTGAATGTCGAGAAGGCTATAGCCGATTTCAAGAAGGTCGGTATTTCCATAAACAGCTGGGCAGGCGACGATGTTACCGGCTTTGAGGTGCACGAGGGCGCCGTTCACTCCGAGAATACCGTCACCGGCAACTACCCCGGCAAGGCGCGCAACGGCGATGAGCTGCGGCAGGATATCGAACAGGCCATGAAGTTCATCCCCTGCACCTCCCGTCTCGGGCTGCAGAGTATGCACGCAGAACCCAAGGGAAAGAAAGAACGCTGCGACTACGATATTGAGGATTTCAGAAATTACATCGACTTTGCCAAGGAAAAGAAGATCGCTGTTGACTATAACGTATCTTACTTCACTCACCCCATGATGAAAGACGGCTGTTCTCTGGCATCTCCCGATGACGCTGTGCGCGAATACTGGGTGAAGGCCGGCATCAACGGCCGCCGCATCTGCGAAGGCATCGGCAGAGAGCTTAATTGCAGAGTCTTCAACAATACGTGGACTCCCGACGGCGTGAAGGATCTGACTGTTGACCGCATGGGCTACAGAGAGCGCCTCAAGGATTCTCTTGACAAAATCTATGCGGAAAAGCTCGATCAGCGCTACATCTGCGACTGCATGGAGGGCAAGGTTTTCTCCATCGCCAATGAATGCTTTACCGCCGGTTCTCATGACTTCTACATCGCCTACGCCTCCAAGAACAATCTCGGTCTGACGATTGACACCGGTCATTTCCACCCCACCGAGAACTTTGCCGACAAAATTTCCGCGCTCAAACCCTTCCTCGGCGGCTTTATGTTCCACCTTTCCCGCGGTGTCCGCTGGGACTCCGACCATACCCTCATCCAGGAAGACGCTCTTTATCAGGTGTTTCAGGAGCTTGTCCGAGCCGACCTCCTGCTGAGTGAGAATGTCGGCATCGGTCTTGACTTCTTCGATGCACAGATCAACCGCGTCACCGCGTGGATACTCGGCTCCCGCGCCGCCGGCAAGGCGATGCTTGCCGCCCTGCTTGAGCCCACTCAGATCATGAAGGAAGCCGAGTATTCCGGCAACCTCGGCAAGAGACTGGCTCTTTTAGAGGAGTGCAAGAATCTGCCTCTCAACGCTGTCTGGGATTATCTCTGCCTCACCACCGGTACCGGCGTCGGCATGAGCTGGATCGAAGAAATGGACAAATACGAAAAGTCCGTTCAGTTCAAGAGAGGATAAAAAATCCTGTAAACAATAACAATACCCCTATATGCAGTACTTATTTCCTGCATATAGGGGTATCGCTTTATCTGTCAGTCTTCTTATCTATAGTATTTCAGAATGAATTACTTGAGAAGACCGTTCTCTTCGATATATTCAGCGGTGAGCATGGTAACACCGGTGTCCATATCTTCGAACTCTTCGGTGCCGTTCTTGAGGTACTCAATAGCGGTTTGGATGCCGTAGTAGCCCATGTTGTAGGGGTTCTGAGCGGTGGTAGCTACGAGGAAACCGTCTGCAACGAGGTTGAGGATAGCGTCGGACTTATCGAAGCCAACTGCGAGAACCTTGCAGTCTTCGCCTTCAGCCTTGATTGCGTTGCCGACACCAACGGTGGTGCCTTCGTTTGCACCGAACAGTGCTACGACGCCGTCAGTGATGAAGTTGGTGGCAGCTTCCTGAGATCTTGCTGCGTCGCCATCGGTGTAGACAGGCTCGAGGACCTCGAACTTGGTGCCTTCGAAAGCCTTGCGGAAGCCGGCTTCACGCTGCTGGGTGGAAACGGTAGCAGCATTGACGTTTGCAATACCGATCTTGCCTTCGGTAACGCCTGCAGCGGTCAGAGCATCGAGAAGGGTCTTGCCGGCGAGCTCGCCTGCATTGGTGTTGTTGGTTGCGAGGGTCTGGAGAGCGACATCGGAGTTTGCGGGAGAGTCAACATAGATGAACTTTACGCCATCTGCATTGTACTGCTCGATAACTGCAACTTCGGTCTCGGGGCCGTTGGAAGCGAGAAGGATAACGTCTGCATTGTCAGCGTATGCATTGTTGATGCACTCGATCTGAGCAGCGTCATTCTTACCGGTTGTGGGGCCGGTCCACTTGTAGTTGATGGTGAGGTCTTTCTCTTCGGCAACAGCTGCCTGAGCGCCTTCATCGACGGAAACCCAGTGCATATCCTCAAGGTCCATGGTGATGAGGTATACGGTTTTTTCCTCTGCGAATGCGCCTGCGGAAAGGCTGAGTACCATAACCAGCGCGAGAACGATTGCGAACAGTTTCTTCATGAAATTGTTCCTCCTTTTAATATTTATTAAAACGCTGTGCGTTTTAATTACGAATTGACCGCCTGAGAACTCAGGACTTCTTGGCGGGACGCTTGGAGCTTCTGCGGAGAACGTCGATCAGAACGGAGAGAATGACGATGCCGCCGACAACGACATTTTTAAGGCCGACCTGCGTGTTGAGCATCTGCAGACCGTTGTCCATGACAGCCCATACACTTGAACCGACAATGACCGCCGCGAGAATACCCGTACCGCCCATCGTGGAAATACCGCCTATAACGGAAGCCGCAACGGCGAAGGTCTCGTAGCCGGTACCTGCGTTCATGGTGCCGGTGCCGGACTGGGCGCAGACGATGATGCCGACAACGCCGGCGCAGAAAGAAGAAATGAGATAGGCTTTGACGATCGTTCTGGGAACATTGACGCCGGAGAGCTTGGAGGCGTCAATATTGGAGCCGATGGCGTACATATGACGACCCGTGCGGGTGTAGGAAAGGACAAAGTTGAATATGAGCCAGATGACGATGGCGATCCAGAAGGTGTTGTATATGCCCGCCGTTTTGCCATAGTAGAAGAAATCCTGCACGGCCTTGGCCTGCTCACGCCACTGACTGCCGGCGCCGACGATGGAGTCGGTGTTCATGTTGTTGTTGACCATCTGGGCAATGCCGCGGCAGATCGTCTGCGTACCGAGAGTAGCGACGAAGGGCGGAAGCTTGCAGCGGGCAACCAGTTCACCGTTCAGGACACCCACGGTGAGGCAGCAGACCATGCCGATCATGATGGCGGCAACAGGATGCATTCCGTTGCAGATGAGGGTGGCGATCGTCATGCAGTTCATACCGATGACGGAGCCGATGGAAAGGTCAATGTTGGCGGTTATCAGGACATAGCCCTGACCGATGCCGATGATAAGATAGGGAGCGATCTGACGGAGAAGATTGGCGATGTTGCGTTTGCCGAGGAAGTTGGGATTCTTGATCTGGAACAGGAGGCATAAAAACACAAGACCTATAGCGACCGTTACGACCTGTCCGACGCCTCGGGCGGAGAGAAATTTCTTAATGGGATTCTGTTTTGTTTTAATTTCCATCTGAATATGCTCCTTATCTCAAACGTTCACGGCCTGTTCGCCGTCGAATTTATTTTCAAATCTGGTGGCATACTCAAGAATCTTTTCCTGAGTCGCATCCTCAATATTCAGCTCGCCCGTGATGCGTCCGTCGCACATGACGATGATTCTGTCGGCTATGCCCAGAACCTCCGGCATTTCGGAGGAGACAAAGATAACGGATATGCCTTTCTGCTTGAGCTCATTCATAATGTGGTATATCTCGACCTTAGCGGCAACGTCGATACCTCTTGTCGGTTCGTCAAAGATCACGACTCTCGAATCCCGCGCCAGCCACTTTGCCACGACGACTTTCTGCTGGTTGCCGCCGGAAAGACTGCCCGCGTCCGCGTCGTCGCCCGCCATCTTGATCACGAAGTTTTTCTTTGCCTTTTCCACCATCTCGGTGACCAGCTTTTTCTTCACTGCACCGATCTTGCTGCAGGCGATGTCAAGATTCGGAAGCTCGATATTCGAGCGGATGGAGAGCTTTGTGCAAAGACCGTCCTTTTTCCTGTCCTCGGGGGCAAGGACAAGCCCGTTTTTGATCGAATCGGCGGGAGAATTGATCTTGACCTCCTTGCCGTCAATGAATATCTGACCGGATTCCTTCGGATCGACGCCAAAGATGGCTCGTGTGGTTTCGGTCCTTCCCGCGCCCATCAGTCCCGCAAAGCCGAGGATCTCGCCCTCGTAGGACTCAAAGGAGACGTCACGCACCATGCGCCCGGCGTTGAGATGTTTGACTTCAAGGATCTTTTTCCCCTTTTCGCATTTGACGCGGGGGAATTTCTCTTTTATCTCGCGGCCGACCATGTTCGCTATGATATCGTTCATGGAGATATCCGCAAAGTTTGTTTCCAGAATGAACTGACCGTCGCGCAGGATCGTAACTCTGTCAACAATGTGCTGGAGCTCTTCGAGACGGTGGGATATGTACACAATGCCTTTGCCCTCGGCGCGAAGCTGGCGGATGATACGGAAAAGCTCCTCGATCTCGCGGTTTGTCAACGCGGAGGTAGGCTCGTCCATGATGAGGATCTTTGCATTGGTTGAAAGCGCCTTGGCAATTTCGACCATCTGCTGTTTGGATACCTGAAGGTCGCCCACGATGGTTGTCGGGTCAATGTCTATGTCGAGGCTTTTCAGGATCGAACGTGCCTCTTCGTTCATCTCCTTCTGGGAGACGATGACGCCCTTGTGCTTCTCACGCCCGAGGAACATATTCTCGGCAACCGTGAGGTGGCGGCACATATTGAGCTCCTGATGTATGATCGCCACACCCAGCTCCTGTGCCTTCTTCGGATTCATTCCGTTGACTTCCTCACCGAAGATCTTCATGGTGCCGCTGTCCAGCGTATAGACGCCGGAGAGAATCTTCATAAGAGTGCTTTTACCGGCTCCGTTCTCGCCGAGGAGCGCCATGACCTCTCCGGCTTTCAGGCGGAAGTGAACATCGTCCAGCGCCTTGACGCCCGGAAAAACTTTGCTGACGTGGTCAAGCTCGACTATATATTCACCGGAAAACTGTTCCATTTGTATCCCCTCCGTGCTGTTATCTTTTTAATTTTATAGGCGGTTAAAAGGTTTGTCAATAGGAATTCAATATATCATAGAATATTTCGTGCCGTCAGCTGCACAGCAGGGTATACAGGATCTGCAGGATATCACGGTTGTCGGCGGAAATATAATCCACCTTTCCGCCCATGCGGCTGAAGGTCTTCATGTAGCGGAGATAGTAAGCAGGTTCGTCCATCGGCGGCTCACCCCGGGACCAATCCCATGTGGATTTCTGCAAGTCGGCAACATGGATCGAAAAACTGTCAATGTTCCTTCCGCTCTGCAAAGAGACGTTCCTGCTCATGGAGAGGGATTTCTCAAAGATCATCGGGGACATCACCGCCGAGCCGATAGAGAGGTAAACCCCGTGCTGTAAATTCGCTATGCTGTCCGCGTAGGAGAGAAAATCCGTTTCGGCACATCTGCCGACGGCGGCGCCTTTATTTGCATAGTGGGTATAGATAATGTCGTGTCCGAACATCGGATGGCAGGTGAAACGCCCATCCGAGCGGGAGACATAGGAATGGATGCTGAATCTCTTATAGGGATGGGAAATCTCAAGAAAGCCCTCTTTGAGCCCGCACAGCTCAACAGAATCTTTAAGATCCAACGCGGCAGCTCTTTTCCATCCGGGAACAGCTTTATCGGAGGCGACACTTTCCAGCTCGTCTGCGGACGGGATCAGAATGCCGTCGTCATTGACAAGCTTACCTACGGAGGCGGCATAACCCAAGCCTTCATACGCACCGGCGGCGATGGCTAAATTAATATACTCGCCGGTCTCCTGCCAGGTGCCGAAGCGTCCTTTGGCAACATTGGCGCGGACGTCCTCACTGCTTCGGCCGAGGAAGGCAAACTCCCAGTCGTGGATGATCCCCGCGCCGTTTGTGCAGACGTGGGTAAAGCAGCCCTTTTCCAGCAGCGCGCCGATGAGTCTGCCGAGACCGTTCTTGATGGAATGAGCGCCGAAAGCGCATACGACCGCCGCTCCGCTTTCCTTGGCGGAACGTATTTCTTCCGCTATCTCTTCACAGTGAGAGACAAGAGCTCCGTCAAATCCGTCAAGAGAGACTCCCGCCGGTTCAAGGGAAGCCTCGGCGATATCTACTTTGCTGTATCTGTCTGCAAGAGGAGGATAGATCATTTCCGTCCTGTCAAAAAGACCGTTCATTTATGTACTCCCCCTGCTCAGAATTTCCATCCGAGATATTTTTTCAATATGGGCATCCACGAGAAGTCCGGGATGAGGATATCCGCACCAGCCAGCACAAGCCGTTCGCGCTTTTTGAGGTTGAGCCCGAAACGCTGATTTTCGTCACTAAGTACGCCGACAGTGAGGAAACCGTTTTTTCTGCCCTCGCGGATCTCTACCGGTCCGTCGCCGAAGACAACGGCACGGATGCTTTCTCCGTTTTCGGCGAAGCTGATACTCTTTATGATATTGCGCATGACAGTTTTTTTCGGGTCACTGGAAATATCTCCGACGGAACCGAATATACCGCCCGTGAACAGCTCGGATGTGCCGAAAGCGTCCGTTTCTTTCCTCACGTCCACAAGGTCGGTGCCGCTGGCAAGATACACCTTGATCCCCGCCTGTCCGAGACTTTCGATAAACTCAAGGGAACCCTTCATGGTGAAATCGGAAGCATCGTTTATGCCTGCCGCTATTCTTGCGTATTTTTTATCGACCGCCCTGTTGAGAGCCGCCGTATAGATCTTCTTGTATTCCGCCGCGGTTTTTATCTTATCCGCAGGAACATAGCCGTATCTTTTCACCATGTCCGCAAGCATCTGCATCTGCACGATGGTCTGAATGCCCGTGGTCTTTTCGATCATGGCATCAATATCGGCATAGATGGCGGCAATTTTCTCCGCACTGAGGGAGGCATAGTAATCCCCCGTGATCGCTTCGATCATGACGGCGCGCATGATTTTTTCCCAGCCGTGGCGGATGGTGGAAACGGTTCCGTCGTGGTCAAAGACAGCCACGTCCGGCTGACCGAAATGCACGGCGTCAGGATTTATGATCTCAATATCCGTGCCGTCAAGGTAGTTTGCCTGCCTTATATCCCCGGCAAGAGCGGGATTATAACGGTAATCCGGGTCGGAGAGAAGCTCTTTTGTCTCCTCCATACGGGGATGACCTGTCGCCCGGAGCGTTTTCGTGCTGACGGCGGCGGAGGCGTTGGCGAAGGGAAGCGCCTCTTCAAGCGCCTTTCCGGCGGCAAGAGAGCAGACAAGACCGGACAGAAAGGCATCTCCCGCTCCGACGGTATCGGTTGCCCAGATAGCGTTGATCCCCGGAACGGAGGACAAAGTATGTCCGTCAAAGCCTATTGCACCGTCAGCGCCGAGAGTTATAACAACATTCGCTGATTCCCCGTAAAGCTTCACCAGTGCAGAGGCACATTCTTCCGGGGTTTCCGCGCCGGTAAGGGCTCTCGCCTCGGAGAGATTCATCTTATAGGAGCCGTTGGGATATAGAAGCTCCCTGCGGCTGTCGATCCACACAGGGACATTGACCTGTGAAAGAATTGCGGCAAGCCCCTTGCGGAAATACTCCGTATGGAGCGTGTTCGAGAACTGAGAATTGACAACGATCACATCATAGCGGTTGATCTTCTCCCGGAGTTTAGTAAGGATCGCGTCAAGATGCGCCTTGGAATAGACATTTTCCGCGCCGAGGTCGTATCTCGGAAGCTCACTGTCGGACTCGTCGTAGATTTTATGATAAACAAAGGTATCAAATCCGTCATATCCCGTGAAGCCATCGGTATTCACGCCGAAGCTGTTGAGAGAGTCTTTGAGAATATCGGCCCAGATGTCATTTCCGCAGGCGCCGTACAGATCACACTGCGCACCGAGGACGGCAATATTCACCGCCAGATTCCCGGCTCCGCCGGCTCCGCAGGAATACCGTTTGATATAGTTGATGGGAAGTCCGGTTTCAACGGATATTTCACCGCTTTGTTCCGAAAAATAGTAGAAATCCAGTGCGGCGTCTCCGATAACGGCTATGCGGCAATCAGAAAAATTCATGAAATCTCCAAAAAAATAGTTGCTAAATATTTCAAACGTTGTATAATAGGGTTATTAGTAAAATGATTTTACTTAATCCTCCATAATTATACAGTCATCACCCTTTTTTGTCAAGTATTTTATGAACCGGAGCGGCCTATGAATAACACAAAAGTGAACAATGCGCAGGAAATGAAGTATTTTAACCGACTTCAGGTTCTGAAAATGATTGCAACGGAACATGTGATCTCCAGAAGCGAGATTACGGAGATTTCCGGGCTTACCAAGATGACCGTGTCCAACATTACTGCCGATCTGCTTGCGGCGGGGATGATCCGGGAATTTCGCTCCGACTCACACAGCGATACCCACATCGGAAGGACGCCGATGTTTCTGAAGCTGTCGGATAACTCCCCCTGTGTTTTAGGAGTATGTATTGGAAGAACCTACTGCGCTGTTCAGATCTGCGATCTGTCCGCCCGTGTGATACTCGAAGATGTTTTCCACTATCCGGACAGCATCACCGGCGATGAGCTGTCCGAACTCATTCTTGCAAAGAGTCGGGCGCTCATGCACGCTTCCGGAAGGAAGATCACGCTTGCGGGGATCACCGCCATCGGTCCGGTGGATTCCACGCGCGGTATGATTCTTGCACCGCCGGGGTTTCACGGCATAACCAACCTCAGCATTGCTCCGTTTCTGGAAAAGGAGCTTGAACTTCCCTGTATGCTGTTCCACGATGCCGCCGCCGCCGCACTGGCCGAATATCTCTACGGCTTCGGAAAGGGACTCAACGATCTTATCTATATTCTGATTCACAACGGCATAGGAGCCGGTATCGTGATCAACGGGAAGATCATAGAAGGTCTCACGGGTCTCGGAGGAGAACTCGGCCATACCTCTATCGATCAGAACGGCCCTTTGTGCTCCTGCGGATGCAGAGGCTGCCTTGAACTGTATGCTAACGGCAGGAGAATTCTGCAAGATTATAATGAGGCCTCCGTCGGGCAGTTGACTGCGGAGCCGGCGCAGGCGCTTCCCATGATGATCGAGCTGGCAGGACGCGGTGATCCGGCGGCAGTCAGAGCCCTTGACACTTTTTCGGATTATCTTTCGGTCGCACTCGGGAATCTTCTGAACATGATCAGCAGTGAAAACATATTTCTCGGCTATCAGGGCAGCGACAACGGAATTTTTGAAAATATGCTGCGGACAAAGCTGCTTTCCAGGATCGTCGCGGGAGAAAACCGCAAACTCAACGTCCGGCACTCCGCGTTCCACAGCAAAGGTCCGATCGTGGGCGCGACAGCCTATGCCGTTCAGAAAATATTTGACGGCGAGGTAGTGCTTGATATATAATTTGCTAAAATTGGTTTACAAGGAGATAAATATCATGAAACGTTCAGAGATCAACGCATCCATAAAAGAGCTTGAAGCCATGTGCGCAAAGTGCGGTTTTCAGCTTCCGCCCTTCTGCAGCTACACCCCCGAGCAGTGGCAGACTCTCGGCCATGAGTACGATGAGATCAGGGACTGTATGCTCGGCTGGGACATCACCGACTACGGCTCCGGGGATTTCAACAAGATCGGCTTTTCCCTTATCACCATCCGCAACGGCAACCGCAAAATGGCTGACAAGTACCCCAAGGTCTATGCCGAAAAGATCCTTTATCTGCGCGAAAGCCAGTATGCGCTCAACCATTTCCACTGGTATAAGACCGAGGATATCATCAACCGCGGCGGCGGCAACGTTCTGATCCGTGTCTACAACTCTCTCCCCGATGAGTCCATCGACTACGAAAGCGA
Source organism: Candidatus Limivicinus sp. (assembly GCA_045616265.1). Taxonomy (GTDB): domain Bacteria; phylum Bacillota; class Clostridia; order Oscillospirales; family Oscillospiraceae; genus Limivicinus. The sequence goes on from JAZLGK010000211.1 coordinate 24,566, forward strand.
CGTGACCGTACATACCGACGGCAGGACCTACACCGTCCCCGCCGGCACGCAGGTTCGTCTGACTCCGGGCGAGAGCATCCATATCCAGCAGTATATGTACCATGATTTCTCCGTCGAAGCGGGCAGCGGTCCTGTCCTTCTGGGCGAAGTCAGCCAGTGCAACGACGACAATACCGACAACCGTTTCAATCCTCCCGCAGGACGCTTCCCCGCCATCGATGAGGATGAGCCTCCCTACCGCCTCCTCTGCAACGAGTATCCTGAGGCAAAGTAAGCATGGTAAGAGAAGACAGCATAAAGGATACCGCCAAAGAGCTTTTTACAAGATATGAAGCTCTTCGGCAGTGTGAAAGTGATATATGGGCAGCGTATGAACTGCTTGTCAAATGCTTTGAAAACGGCGGAAAGCTCCTGATCTGCGGCAGCGGCGGCAGCGCCTCGGACGCTCTGCACATCACGGGCGAGCTTATGAAATCGTTCATAACAAAAAGAGGCATTGATGCATCTGTCGCGGAGGAACTCAAAAAACGCTTTCCCGAGGATGCGGAATACCTCGTCGGCTCTTTGCAGGGCGCACTTCCGACCGTCGCGCTTGTGGAAAATTCCGCGCTGGCGACCGCCGTTCAGAACGATATCGCCGGTGATCTTGTCACCGCGCAGCAGGTGATCGGTCTCGGCAAAAGCGGAGATGTGCTGCTTGCCATCTCCACCTCCGGCAACTCCCGCAGCGGCTCACTGGCCGTTGAGGTCGCCGCCGCGAAGGGTATGGGCACCATCGGCCTTACCGGGGCAGACGGCGGAAAATACAAGATGCTTTGCGACTGCACGATCCGCGTTCCGGAAAAGGAGACCTTTAAGGTGCAGGAGCTTCATTTACCCGTATACCATGCGCTCTGCCGTATGCTGGAAATCCACTTTTTCGGAGAATAAACATGATTTATCTCGGACTTGACATCGGCGGAACAAAATGCGCCGTTATCCTCGGAAAAAGCGCTGACGGAGCGCCCGAAATTCTCGGCAGGCTTTCTTTTGCCACCGGCTCCGCCGCCTCCCCCGAAGAAGCTCTTGAAAAAATGTGCGCTTTGGGTGATGAGCTTATCAGCGAACACGGAGTATCAAAGGAGAGCATATCGGCAATAGGCATAAGCTGCGGCGGCCCTCTTGACAGCAGAAAAGGGCTGATCTGTTCGCCCCCAAACCTCCCCGGCTGGGATAAAATTCCCGCGGCGGAGATCGTCCGCTCTCACTTCGGCGCACCCGTTCTGCTTCAGAACGACGCCAACGCCGGGGCGCTTGCCGAATGGAAGTTCGGTGCGGGGCGTGGGTGCGAAAGTATGGTCTTTATCACCTTCGGCACGGGCTGCGGTGCGGGACTGATACTTGACGGCAGACTGTATTCCGGAACGAACGACAACGCCGGGGAATGCGGACATATCCGTCTTACGGACTTCGGGCCGGTCGGCTACGGAAAGGCAGGCTCCGTCGAGGGCTACTGCAGCGGCGGCGGCATCGCCCAGTTGGGGCAGACGTACCTCTATGAAATGGTTCAGCAGGGCGCAAAGTCGGAGCTTGCCAATCTGTACCGCTCCGGCACGGAGATCACGGCAAAGCTTTTAGCGGATTATGCCCGAAAGGGCGACGGGACGGCAAAACGTGTTTTTGATGTTTCCGCCGCAATGCTCGGAAAGTCGCTTTCCATGATCATTGACCTTCTCAACCCCGAGCGTATCATAATCGGCGGAGTGTTCGCACGCTGTACCGACCTTCTCCTTGAGGGCTGTGAAAAAGTCATACACTGCGAAGCGCTTGCGCCTGCCGCAAATGTCTGCCGTGTTCTGCCTGCGGGACTTGGTGAGCGGATCGGTGACTATGCCGCCCTTGCGGTCGCGAAATATCTTGCCGATTCGGGCGTTGTATCCGGACAAAAAGTATGGGAACAGGGATCCCTTTTGTCTGCATCCTGTTTGAATTTTTGAAAATGTGAGGAAATAAGATTGGCCACCATAGAAGACGTTGCAGAAAAGGCAGGCGTTTCACGCATGACGGTCTCCCGCGTTATCAATAACAGCGGGTATGTGAGTGCCGCAACCAGAACCCGGGTCGAGGAAGTTATTAAGGCGATGAATTTCAAACCGAATATGCTTGCCAAGGCTCTGGCCACTCAACAGCAGAAGACTCTTGCATATGTTATGGTCAATATCTCAGATCCTTTTCACAACCTGGTCAAGCAGGGGTTTGAATCGATCGCCTACCACAGCGGGTATATCGGCATTATGTGTGATGTGCATTCTGCCGCAAGACAGCAGGACTATATTGACATCTTTCAGGAGAACAGGACCGGCGGTGTGGCATTCCACCATCTGGCGATCACCCGGGATATTATTGATGAGCTTGAACGGAGCGGCACGAAATGTGTGCTCATTGATAATGAATTTGATATTCCCTCCGTATCGAGCGTAAATACGGACAATTACCTCGGAGCGCAGATGGCGGTTGACCATCTATTTGAGCGGGGCTACCGCCGGATAGGCTGTATTCACGGAATACTCGAGCCGTATGACGGCGGCGAGAACGTCCCCTACGAGGATACCTTTCAGTTTCGCATATGGCAGCAGCGTTCGGACGGCTTTCTGGACGCCATGTCAAAATATTCTCTTGCGCCGGCGGTGTTTTACACCTGCAACGGCAGAGCGGATATTGCGGAGAAGCAGTCGGAAGATATCGTCGAAAAGCTTCTTGCCATGGAGGAGCCTCCGGATGCGCTCTATTGCGAGAACGATACCATAGCGCTGGCGATCCTGAAAAGACTGCAGGAACATAACGTGAAAGTCCCCGGGCAGATAGCGCTGATCGGGCATGACGGACTGGACGTGATCCGTCTTCTGCATCCGGAAATAACGACTATTGCGCAGCCCCGCTATCAGATGGGGTGCCTTGCCGCAAAACTGCTGATCGATGCCATTGAAAGGAAAACGAAGCCGGAACATATTGTCCTGGGTCCGAGCCTTTCCGTAGGGGAGACTACATAACAGAATAACGGGGCTGACGTATCATGCAGCGATACATCAGCCCCGTTATTCTGTTTCGGTTACGGATTATCGATCAGAACGACCGATACATCGTTGACGTTCGTTCCGGTGGGACCGGTCACGATCAGTCCGCCGATGGATCGAAGGGCGTGATAGGAGTCGTTGTTTTCCAGTACGGCGGCATGATCGAGTCCCTTTTCTGCCAGCGCGTCCATGGTATCCCCATCAACGTAGCCTCCCGCGGCATCTGTGGGACCGTCGGTCCCGTCGCTGCCGACGCTGAATACCGCAGCATTTTTTATCCCTCGAATCTCCGCCGCAGCCGAGAGAGCAAGCTCCTGATTCCGTCCGCCGAGTCCGCTGCCCTTGAGATGCACGACGGTCTCGCCGCCTGCAATATAAGCCCTCTTAGCTCCGTCTCTTTGATGAGTGACGGCGATCGACGACAGGAAGCGCCCGGCCTGCGAAGCCTCACACCCGAGAGTGTCGGTCAGAATGATCGGTTCATAACCGAGAGTTTTGCATATATCCGCCGTCGCCCTGCACAGATGTGTGACGTTGCCCGTGATGCAGGTCGTCACATTTTCCACGGTTTTGGGGGTTTCGGTACGGATGATCTTCTCTGCCTCGGCGGAGAGCTTTATTCCGTATTTTCGGATGATCGCTTCCGCATCCGCGCAGGTACTGCTGTCGGGAAACGCGGGACCGCTTGCGATCATATCCAGAGGGTCACCCACAATATCGCTCAGCACGACGCAATAAACGGAAGCCGGAGCGCAGAGCCGACCGAATCTGCCGCCCTTGACCGCGCTCAGTCTTTTCCTTATGGTATTTATCTCGGTAATGGCCGCACCGCAGGCTAAAAGCTGAGAAGTGATGTCCCGAAGCTCATCAAGGGGTACAAGGGGCTTTTCAAACAGGGCGCTGCCGCCGCCGGAAAGCAGAAGCAGTACGGTATCCTCAGCACGGAGACCGCTGACGGTGCGAATAGCTTCGGCGGTACTTTTCACGGAGTTTTCGTCCGGCAGAGGGTGCCCTGCTTCATAACAGGGGATGGAGCCGATCTCACCTTTCACATGACCGTATTTTGTGATAACGATCCCCCGGTCGATCCGCTCGGAAAGAATCTCATAAGCGGCTTTTGCCATCTGCCAGGCGGCTTTTCCAACGGAGACCAGTACGATCCTTCCGGGAAAGTCGGCTTTTTCAAGAGCCCGTTTGACCGCCTTGTCCGGCAGAACGGAACGGATCGCGTACTCAATGATCTCATCTGCGTCTTCTCTCAGTTTTGTGTTCATATTCGTCCTCTCTTACTTATGACGGATTTCCGTTTTGTCCAATATAGCATAAACTACGGCAAAAGAAAATTAAAAAAATATATATAAATCGGTGTTGACAGAATAAAAAACTCTTGACTCTTTTTGACAGCTAATTTATAATTCTACACAGATAAGCCATGCCAAAACATGGTGACGAAAAAATTTTATGGAGGAATAACCAAATGAAGAAAGCCATTTCCATTATTCTGGTACTCGTTATGATCCTCGCAATGAGCACCTGTGCATTCGCAGAAGGCAAAAAGATCGTTTTCCTGCCCCCCGCCATGACCAGCCCCTTCTACGCATCCTGCATTGAGGGTGCAGAGCCTGTAGCAGAAGCTCTCGGCTATGAGCTCGAAGTTCTCGCTCCCAAATCCGAAGACGACTATGAAGGCTACAAGTCCCTCATGGAAGACGCTATCACCAGCGGCGCTGCAGGTCTTGCCTGCTGCTGCATCGACCTTGAAGCCGTTACTGCAGGTATCAAGGATGCAAATGCTGCCGGTATCCCTGTTGTCATGTTCAACACCATTACCGAGCTCGAAGGCGTTGATGTATACGCCTACTCCGGCTACAACCAGTACAACGGCGGCGCCAAGATCGCTGACTGGGTCAATGAGCAGACCGGCGGCAAAGCCAATGTCGCTATCATCGAAGGTCTCCCCTCTGACTACACCACCCAGCGTATGGGCGGCTTCGTTGACAGATGCAAGGAAGTTTACCCCGACATCGTTCTTGTTGCTTCTCAGCCCGGTGACTGGGTGCGTGAGACCGGTATGAACGCCGCTATGGATATGATCCAGGCTCACCCCGAAATCAATGTTATCTACGGTCTGTCCGATGAGATGGCTCTCGGTGCAGTTCAGGCCTGCAAGCAGCTTGGCCGTGACGACATCATCTGCGTCGGTCTCGACGGCAATCCCAATGCATTTGAGTCCGTTAAGGCCGGTGAGCTCACCGCTACTCTCGACTGCGGCCCCGTTGCTATCGGTGCAAACGCGATCAAGGCAGTAGCAGAGGCTATTGACGGTGTTGCAAGAGAAGAGAAGGTCATTGAGGCTGAGACCACTGTTGTTGACCTCACTCTCGTTGACGATTACCTCAAGTAATATCATCCGACGTGAATTGCGGCGGCGCTTACACGCGCCGCCGTTTTTAAATCTCAGTTCTTATATGGACCAATAGAAGGAGAAAATATAATATGTTTTTAAGGCAGCTTTGCCGCCTTAAAAACACTCTAAGGCGAGCATAGCGAGCCCTCACGTCGACCAAGCGACTGAAGGGAGCGCGATAAACGCGAGTTATCGATTATAAAACGAAGTTTTGTAATCGATTGAAATGATAGGAGTTGAAGGCATGGCAGTATTTCTTGAGATGAAGAACATCGTTAAGCAGTTCCCCGGTGTTCTTGCTCTGGATCATGTTAATCTGAAAGTAAATAAAGGCGAAGTTCATGCTCTCCTCGGTGAAAACGGCGCGGGAAAGTCCACACTGATGAAGGTGCTCTCCGGCGCGTACAGCAAGGACGAGGGCGAGATCCTTTTTGAAGGAAAACCGGTCGAGATCCATTCCGCGCAGGACGCTCAGGCTCTGAATATCAGCACGATCTATCAGGAACTGAACCTTACGGATCAGCTTACAGTCGCCGAGAATATTTACATGGGCCGCCAGATCATGAAAAACAGGTTCATGGTTGATTGGAAAACCATGTATAAAGAAGCGCAGAGCATTCTGGACGATCTGGATGTCGGTATAGATTCCCACACTTTGGTGGGCGATCTCGGTGTTGCACACAAACAGATGGTGGAAGTGGCAAAAGCGCTGTCCATCAATTCAAAGGTTCTGATTCTGGATGAACCTACCGCTCCTCTGACAAATCATGAAATTGAGATTCTGTTTAACACGATTAGGAAGCTCAAGAGCAGAGGGGTCGCCATTATCTATATTTCGCACCGTCTAGAAGAGGTCATGGAGATCTGCGACAGAGCGACCATCATGCGGGACGGGCAGAATGTGACCGAACTTAATGTTGCTGACACGAATCTCGATGAGATCATTAAATATATGGTCGGCCGCGAGCTGAAGGAAAAATTCCCCAAGATCCATGTTGAGCCGGGGAAGGAAAGACTCCGGGTCGATAACATCAGTGCCGGCAAGCGCGTAAAGGGTGTTTCTCTTTCCGCCAGAGGCGGCGAAATTCTGGGGATCGCGGGACTTGTGGGCGCCGGTCGGACCGAGACCGCAAGGGCGATTTTCGGTATGGATCCGAAGGAATCCGGGGATATCTATGTAGACGGCGAGAAGGTCGCGATCACGCAGCCCCTGGATGCCATCAAAGCGGGGATAGGCTTTGTCACCGAGGACAGAAAGCTGGAAGGACTTGTCCTCACCATGTCGGTCGGGCAGAACATCACGCTGGCGACGCTGGATAAATTCGGTAACTCAGTCAAGCTTGATCTGGGCGAGGAAAAGAAGACGGTCCTTGATTATATTGACAAGCTCAATATTAAAACCCCGTCCCATTTGCAGTTGACAAGAAATCTTTCCGGAGGAAACCAACAGAAGGTCGTTCTTGCTAAATGGCTGCTGAGTAATTCCAAAGTAATTATCTTTGATGAACCTACCCGCGGAATTGACGTCGGCGCTAAGATCGAAGTTTATAACATTATCAATTCTTTGATCAGAGAAGGTGTTGCGGTTATTATGATCTCTTCGGAGCTTCCGGAGATCCTCGGAATGTCCGACCGTGTGGCGGTCATGCACCAGGGAGAAATAACGGGCGTGTTCAACAATGACGGTACTCTTACGCAGGAAAAGATCCTTTATTATGCCACCGGCGGCGATAAGCATACCGCATGATCACCGAAAGAAAGGTTTGGAAACAGAGTTATGAAGAAAAGTCTGAAAACTGTATTTGTTATCTGCATTGCACTGGCTGTACTGCTGGGTGCACTTGCACTCTATGCATCGGCACAGGAAAGCCGTCTGCTGGAAATTCAGGATCAGCAGGCTGCGAGAAAACAGGCGCTTGCCAAGATCAAGGCGGCGGATGTCCTCGGCATCGACCCGGCTACGGTCGTTGTGCCCGATGAGGTCGAGCTGACGTCGTTCGATGAATTTATTCTGAAGGTTTATGACAGCAGCCGTCTGCTTTGGGTTCTTGTAATAGACCTTCTCATCATCGGCGTGGGCGGACTTATTTACGGCATAATAAAGCAGAAAAAAGCCGCTTCCGGTGCGGCAAAGAAGCTGGGTTCCTCCAATAATGTCATCGGTATCGTTATCGCGCTGGCGGCGCTGTGTCTTGACCTTACCATCGCTTCGCCCGTGTTCCTTACGGCGAGCAACTTCCTGAATGTTTTCCAGCAGATATCCATCAACTTCGTCATTGCCGTCGGTATGACTTTTGTTATCATTTCCGGTGGTATCGACCTTTCGGTTGGCTCCAACATCGCTCTGTCCGGCCTGCTGATGGGTATTCTGATGAAGAATTACAATGTTCCTGTTCCTGTGACCATTTTTGCCTGCATTGCCTTCTCCGGTCTGGTCGGTCTTGTCAACGGCGTGCTGATCTCTTTCCTTGACCTGCCCCCGTTCATCGCCACCCTCGGCACCATGTCCATCGTCCGCGGCGCGGCATACACTGTTACCGGCGGACAGCCGATCTACACTTTCCCGAAGGGCTTCACCGGCATTGCCGGCCGTGTCGGCGGTATTCCTCTCTGGTCTACGCTCATCATGATCGCGGTTATGATCATAGGCTGGTATATCCTTAAGTACACCCGTGTCGGACGCTTTACATACGCCATCGGCGGCAACGAGAACTGCGCGAAGCTCTCCGGCATCAACCTCAAAAAGGTAAAGTGCTTTGTCTATATGTTCAGCGGACTGTGCTGCGGCGTGGCGGCGCTGCTGCTCAGCGCAAGACTTGACTCTGCCGTTCCCACCAATGCAGACGGTCAGGAGATGGACGCCATTGCAGCCGTTGTTATCGGCGGAACCTCCATGTCCGGCGGCGAAGGCTCCATGATCGGAACGCTCATCGGTATTCTCATTATCGGCATCATTTCCAACGGTCTTAACCTTCTGGGCGTCGCACAGGGACCGCAGAAGATGGTCAAGGGTTTTATCATTGTCGTGGCTGTCGTCATCGACGTGATCCGCCGCAAGGCCTCCGAGTCCGTCAAGTAATACAAACTTTCAGTGAGAACCTGATTAATCCGAACGTTTTCTTTATTTGGAAAGTGTTCGGATTTGTTTTTTTAATCATCTTGTCATTCCTTTGCTTCGCGTGATAAGATGCAGCAATTTCATTACTATCTGTGCCGACGCGAAGCGGCGGAATGGATGATTAATATGTCATAAGGATAAAACCCGTTTTTCCCGGAAAAAATAGAATACGGATTTTTGGAGGGGAAACGGTGAATATACTGGCACTGGATAACGATGAGCTTTCGCTGAGACAATTGGAACGCGAACTTGAAAAGGTTTTTCCAAACGATACGATACTGTGCTTTGAAAACATCTCGGCCTGTCTTGCTTATCTTGACAGGGCAGCAGCATCCGGGGAAAGCGCTGCGTATGCCTTCCTTGAAATAGAGCTTCCCGACGGCAGCGGATTTGAGCTTGCAAAAAGACTCAGAGAGAGCTTCAAGGGGATAAAAATAGTCTTCTGCACGGCTTTTCCCGGGTACTCCATGGAAGCCTTCCGTCTCTATGCCAACGGTTATCTGCTGAAACCCGTCAAAGCCGGGGAAATACGCGAGCTTCTCAGCACGCTGGAACCGGTTGTCGGCGACGGTGTTCCCCATGTTGCGATACAGACCTTCGGAAATTTTGATGTGTTCATTGACGGAAAGCTGGCGCTCTTCACCAGAAGCAAAGCAAAAGAGCTTCTGGCGTATCTCGTTGACAGAAACGGAGCCAGCGTCTCCTCCGCCGAGATCGGAGCCGTCCTCTGGGAAGACCGGGTCAACGCGGAGACGGCAAAAGACAGAGTACAGCATACGAAAAAAGATCTCCGGGACACGCTGTCCGGGTACGGTGTAGAGAACATTCTCCTGTCCGGCTGGAACTCCATGGCCATTGACAAAAGCAAGGTGTCCTGTGATTACTACAATTTTCTGAAAGGGGAAGCAAAAGCCGTCCAAAGCTATCTCGGAGAATACATGACGAATTACAGCTGGGCGGAAGATACCGCCGGTGCGCTCCGCTTCTCACAGAAAAAATATAATTCTCCCAAAACTGCACCGCAATAGTCGGTGCAATTTTTGCCTTTCATACTCTTTTCATACGTAAAACATCTTTTTTTCATCCTGCCCCTCTTAAAATCCAACTTGAAATATGATGGCAGGAGGATGGCAGTCTATGAAAAACAAAAGCTATCAAAGAGAAAAGAAATCCAAGCGAATGATAAACCTTTTACCGGCGATGTTTCTGCTTATCAGCCTCGTTTTGCCGGGGGCCGCGTCAGCGATTGATGATGAGATCTCCGCTGCACCGAATTACAACGCCGAAACGGATGTAAGCTCCGTCCTTTCCGAAACGGAAGCTCCTGAGCAGGTCGAAGAAACGGAAAACGGTGTTGACTCCGGGGAAACGACCGAAGAGACAGAAACGGGCAGTGAATCCGAGGAAATAATCGAAGAAACAGAGCCTTCGGAGGAATCCGGGGAACCGGAAGCCGAACCCGAAGAAATGCTGTTGCAAGCAAATGACACCCCTGCGGTATTCTCCGACAGCGCGGAAGATATCAACTATATCATCGTTGAAAAAAGGTTCGTCGGTTTGCCCGAAGATAAGATTCCCGCTTCTTTTCAAATCAGCGTTTCTTCCGACCGTGATGTCTACATATTAAATAAAGACAATACGACCGGCAAGAGAGAAGTGGACGGAACTGTGATATGGACGTGGAAGATCATCGGCGCGGGCATAGGGACATACAGTGTGAGCGAATCGAATGAAAGCTCGGACGGTTACAGCGTGACGAAAAGCGGCGAAGGGACGGTGGAGGTCAAAGCGGCAAATATGGCGGTGGCTGTTCCGGTGCATGAAACCACGTGCAGTCATACCAACTGGCCCGTCAGAGTAGATGGGGACAGCAATGTCCTCTTTGCGGCAACGCTTACGCAGGGCGGAATTGCGGTCATTTCGAAGGAACCGCTCTCCGCTTCCCAAAGAGCCGCCGTTTCCTCGGCCGTTCTCAGAATAAACGGGCCGTGGAAGACTCCGGTATATTTTTACAGTCTCCGGGAGCAGCTTCAAAACGGTAAAGGCTTTGAGCTGAACGGCGCGACCATTATCTACGATGCTTCCGCGGAGGAGATCGTTATCGGACAGACCAGAAACTGGCAGCACGTAGCGACGCTGAAATATTCTCTTTCCGACGCAAGCAATCCGGAGATCGCACTTATCAATACCTATGAGCGTGATCGGACAAATGTGACCGTTTCCAAATCGGTTTCGGGAGCTTTGGGCGACCGCAATAAAAGCTTTGATTTTACGGTTTCCGTAAAGCTTGGCGAGGATGATGCAATTTTTAAAATAAACGGCACACAATATACAGGAAAAGCACAATTTTCACTGAAGCACAGCGAAAGTGTTATTCTGGAAGATGTTCCGGTCGGAGCTGCGGTAACGGTGAGCGAGAACGATTACAGCAGAATGAATTACGCCGCATCCTATTCGATCGACGGTCAGAGCTCTGTCGGAGGAAGAACAGCCGTTCTTGAAAGCGTCGGTGCAAACGGAAATACCGCAGCTTTCACGAATACAAAAGACTTTGCCCCCGATACGGGCGTCATGCAGGATGTTCTGCCGTATGCTCTGCTCCTCGGCATGACGGCGGCAGGTACTTTTGTGGCTGTTTTTCGCCGGAGAAAAGCGGGGTGAAGATATGACAGGTATCCTCATCGAAAAGATCGGCAAACGGCGCGGTCTGTCGGAAACGGCTGTCGGATATATTGCGCTTGTTCTGCGCATCCTCTTTATAGCCGCTGTCGGCGCAGCTCTCTTCACAAAGGTATTTCTGGTAACGCAGGTGACAGGCAATGAGATGTTCCCGGCTCTGAAGGACGGAGACCTTATCCTTGCTTTCCGGCTTCAGCGAAACTATGCAAAAAACGATGTCGTCGCTTACACATACGGAGGGAAAACGTATGCAGGGCGCATCGCCGCACTGGAGGACGATGTGGTAACCGTTGATGAAAGCGGCGTCCTGCTGGTAAACGGGACAGAGCAGAGAGGGGAGATCCTGTATCCTACCTATGCCGAAGACGGTCTTCTCTATCCGTATAGAGTTTCCGAAGGATGCGTTTTTGTACTGGGCGATTACCGCACAGCAGCACATGACAGTCGTGAAAGGGGTGAGATAGCCTTGGAGGATGTTGGAGGAAAGGTCATCAGCCTCCTCCGCAGGAGAGGTTTATAGACTTGTTCCTGCACATTATCAAAAAACAAAAGGAGAATTTGAATGAAAGCTGAAAAAACAGTATCCGCGGCTCTGGTTTTCTGCCTGATCCTTTGCCTCGGAATAAGCGCGTTTGCGGTCGATGAGCCGGTACCCGTACAGTATACGGATGATACGAGCGTGACCGTGACCAAGGTGTATAAGCTCGTCGGCGACGGCAGCAGCCCCGCGGAAACCTTCACTCTCCGTCAGATCGGAGAGGGCGGCGTAAAAGACGGAGAAGCGGACTCCGCGCCCGATCTTGTCGGCATCACGGATGTAAGCTTTGCGGAGGGCGCGGCGACCGCCGAAGGCGCGGAGGCCGAATTCACCATAACTCTGCCGACCTACGAAAGAGTCGGCATATACGAGTACACTCTGGCGGAGACGAAGGGATCGACTGCCGGTGTGACCTACTACGGAAACGAGATCCGGCTCGTGGTGACCGTTATAAACGACGAGGAGACCGGCCGACTTCGTATTGCCGCCGTGCATACCGAGAGCGTCGGCGATGAAAAGTCAGACCGTTTTTCCAACATCTACTCTGCCGGAAAACTGAACATCACCAAGTCCGTTACGGGCAGTCTGGGCGATACGGGCAAATACTTCTCCTTTACCGTGACACTGACCGGTGAAAGCGACAAAACCTACAATGAATCGTATGCCGTTTCCGGCGGCTCTTCGGATAAAAATCCAACGAGCATCAAAATCGGCGAAGCGACGGCATTTTATCTTAAATCTGACGACACTCTGAGCATTTCAAACCTGCCCTACGGCGTCAGCTATACGGTAACGGAGGATACCCCATCCGATTATACCCTGACGAAGTCGGGTGATACCGGCACCGTTGATTCCGCCTTGCAGACGGCTGAGTTCACCAACAACAAGGGAGGCGATCCCGACACCGGCGTTTCCCTTGACAGCCTTCCCTTTATCATTGTCCTTGTTCTTGCCGGACTCGGAGCGATCATCCTTTCCCTGAGAAAGCGTTTTTCCAAGTAAACGCTGAAAATCTTTTTCAAAATTCCCGGGGACAGACGGCTTTGTCTGTCCCCGGGTAAGGTGAAAAAATGGCAAAAAGAATCCTGAAATTTTTGAATACCCTCGTTGATCTTGCGGTTTTTCTTGCCCTGCTGATATCGGGATCATATTCCGCTTTTGCGCTCTGGGACAATAACCGAGTATATGCCCAAGCCGAAAACGTTCGGGAGGAGCTGCTTGCATTCAAGCCCAAAACAGACCCGCTTGCCGATAACGGCGCTTCCTTTGAAGAACTCCGGGCGATCAATCCCGATGTCTGTGCATGGCTGAGTCTTGCCGATACCAAAATAGATTATCCTGTTCTGCAGGGGGACAGCAACCTGAGCTATATCAATACCGATGTGTACGGAAATTTCGCTTTAGCCGGGAGTATTTTTCTGGACTCCCGCTGTAATACCGCCTTCCGGGACAGCTTCAGCCTCCTTTACGGGCATCATATGGATAGCAGCAAAATGTTCGGCGATTTGGATTTATACAAAGACGAACCGTTTTTCAGCGAGAATCCCGGCGGTCTGCTTATCCTGCCGGATCGCACATATAAGCTGGAGATCCTTGCCTGTCTGCTGGTACCGTCCTCTGAAAGGTACGTTTTTGAGCCGCAGCAATGGAGAGATGGCGCCGGGGGACTTGTCGATTTTGCGGAAAGAAACGCCATACTTCTAAGCGAGCCGCTGCTTGAAAGAATACGCTCCTGTGAAGAATGTCCGCCGATCCTCGGGATGAGTACATGCGCATCCGAATTCACGGATGCAAGAACAGTCGTTCTGGCAGTTATGGAAGAAATAAATGGAGGATCATAAATGAACAAAAAATCATACACAATACCCATGCTTTTGCTGATATTGCTTCTGAGTCTGACGCTTCTTCCGCTATCCGCGTTTGCGCTGACTCCCGCTTCGGCGACTCTGCCGGTGAGCGTTCGTGTAAGCGGAAGTGCACCCATGGAGAACTACCGTTTCCGACTGACGCCCCGGGACAAGGCCCCCATGCCGGCAGAAGGGCAGGAGTACTGCGAAATATCCTGCACCGGCGCGGGATATGTGAGTTTCCCGACCGTTATTTATCCGACGGTGGGCATATATCATTATACGGTTTCACAGATCCCCGGAAGCTATCCGGGAGCGCAGTATGATGACCGGGTATACGATGTCACGGTAACGGTATCCAATTCGGAAGACAGAAGCGGTCTGAGAGCGGCAATATCCGTAAGAAACGACGGCAAAAAATATGAAGCCGCCGAATTTACGAACGCTTACACACCGGAAGTCACCTATCAGCCTGTTTATGTCCGCAAGCTCTGGGTCGATCCCGGTCAGAACCGCCCCACATCGGTTACCGTGAAGCTCATATCGGAGGGCAGAGTTCTGGCGACTGCTGTTCTCAATGCCGAAAACGGCTGGTCTTATGCATGGAAAGGACTTGTTGAGAGCGGTAAAGAATGGCATATTGTGGAAGATCCCGTCCCGGGAAGATATGTTGTTTCGTACAGCCACACGGGTAATGTGGCAACGATCACCAATACCCTGACGACCGGGCTCATTCAGACCGGACAGCTTGTATGGCCGATCTGGGTGCTGGGCGGCGCGGGTATTCTGCTCGGCGCTGTGGGCATTGCGGGTCTTTGGAAAAGGCGAAAGAAAAACCATGAGTAAAACGACAGGTTTATTTTTGACGTTTACAGGAGCAGTGCTGATCGTTTTCGCACTGCTCCTGACTGTAAATAATCAATATGAAGATGACCTCGCCGGACAGCGATCCGAGGATATTCTGACAGTTATCAAATCCCATATAAAGCCGTCAGGCGCAGAGGAAAGTCCCCGGGAGCCGCTCCCGGCGGAGCTGCCTGTCAAAGAGCTTGACGGAAATGAATATGTGGGATATCTGGAAATACCGGCTCTTGATCTGAAGCTGCCGGTGATGAACGAATGGGATTACGCGAGACTGAAAACAGCGCCCTGCCGTCAGTCCGGTTCATCGCGCACGGACGATCTTGTGATTGCGGCGCATAATTACACAAGTCACTTCGGACGTTTAAAAGAGCTGAACGGCGGCGAAAGCGTCCTTTTCACGGACATGGACGGGATCGTCAGCACGTATACCGTTGAAGCTCTTGAAACGCTGGACCCGGACGATACGGAAACCGTCCTCGGCGGCGGGTCTGACCTTGTGCTGTATACCTGCACCGTCGGAGGCGGCGCAAGAGTTGCCGCGTTCTGTAATAGAGCGGAGTAAACTCTGGCTGTTCACAGCAGCTCTGCGAACAGGCGCAGAATAAGCTGCAGCAGACTCAGACCGGATTTTCCGTCGCGGTAAACCTCGGTCACCTCACGGGATTGCGCGAAGGTACGCTCAAAGTCGGCCTTCATATCGCCGACGGCCGTGCTGCCATAGAAGAAACAGCCGTTTTCAAAGTGGTGGTAAAGACTGCGGTAATCCAGATTGATCGTGCCGCAGGTAGCCATTTTATCGTCGGCAAGACTCATTTTGGCGTGGACAAAGCCGGGAGACCATTCGTATATTCTCACGTAGTTTTTGACAAGCGGAGGATAGAAGGAGCGCGTCACCCGGTATACCAGCTTTTTATCGGGTATGCCGGGCGTGACGATGCGCACGTCAACACCCCGGCGCGCCGCAAGACTCATCGCTTTGAGCATTTCATCGGACAGGATAAGATAGGGCGTGCAGAACCAGCAGTAATCCGTCGCCTTGTCCAGCATACTGATATATACGTCCTCCCCAACGTGCTTGCCGTAGAGCGGGTTGACAGAGTAAGGCATGACATAACCCTCGGCGTTCTCCGCCGGGGAGAGCTCGGGCAGATATTTGTCCACATCATAATCATCCGCTTTTCCGTTATTTACCGCCGTCCACATCTCAAGGAAGGTAACGGTCATGCTTCTTACGGCAGGGCCGGTGATCTTGATGCCGGTGTCCTTCCATCTCCCGTAGGGGCTGGAAATGTTAAAATATTCGTTTGCCAGATTGTACCCGCCGGTAAAGCCCACTTTGCCGTCAATAACGGTTATTTTGCGGTGATCGCGATTGTTGAGGAATATATTCAGACCGAACTTAAACGGGTTGAACACATGACAGCGTATGCCTTTACTCTCCAGCAGCTTTGCAAAATCCGTGTTGACAAAGCCGATGGAACCCATGTCGTCATAGAATACCCTTACTTCGACTCCGGCGGCATGGCGTTCCTCCAGAACTTTCTGTATTCTCCCCCAGCTTTCGGCGTTTTCTATGGCGTGGTATTCCATGAAAATGAACTTCTCGGCTTTCGCAAGCTCTTTAAGCTGAGCTTCCAATCCTTCGGAGGCGTCGGAGAAATACTCGACGGCGGAGTCGGCGTATAGGGGATAACGGTTGTTTCTCGCGATATAGCAGGCAATATTGCCCGCCGCCGGATCAAGGCGGCGGAGCGAATCAAGCTCTTCCGCATTTTTGGGGAGCTTCGGCAGCAGAAGGGCATTTGCCTCCGCAAAATTCATTTTCATTTTCTTTGTATGGGCGCTGCTGCCGACGAGAAGATAGAGAAAAAGTCCGAAAAGCGGGAAAGCCAGGATCAGGAATATCCACGGCATTTTCATAGAGGATGTCTTGTTCTGTCCGTAAATTCTCAGCGACACAAACAGCGCCAGAGAATTGATGACAATTCCGATCCATGCGAAATGCGAGCTGAGTCGAGACAAAAGAAAAAACCACAGTCCGATACTCAACAGCAGCGACAGCAGAGAAAATACCATTCGTTTGACGCCGTTTTTTGCGGCGGCCTTTTTTTCAACGGTAAGAGAACTCATCTCGGACTCCTTGCATTGCAGAATTTCTATTGATACTGATTCTCATTAAAAAGTAGACAAAGTCTGCTTTTTATAGTGCCGTCAGGTGCGTTGAGAATCGTATCAGACGGCATTTGCGTTTAGCAAATGGATGATGCCATAGGCAGCATCTCTCCAATAAAAAGTTTAAGCTTTTTATTGGAGAATGGTATGAGATAAGTATAGCGTCAAAAGACGGAAAAGTCCATTGATTTTTCGGAAATTGCAAAAATCCCGACACTGCCTGAAACAGTGTCGGGATTTTACTGACGGTAGAATCAGAGTCTTGAGTCTACTTTGACGGTGATATCGCTCATGGGATAGGCAGAGCAGGGGTGGAAATAGCCGTGATCCTTGTCGGAGGCTCTTACACCGTCAGACTGAGGACGCTGCCATACCTCGCCTTCCAGAAGAAGGCTTCTGCACCAGCCGCAGGCGCCGCTTCTGCAATGGGTATCGGGTGCAAGGCCGGCCTTTTCGAGAGAGACGACGACCGTATCGGTAGCCTTTGCATCGATGACCTGTTCATCGGTGCCGAAAATGACCTTGATTTTGAAGGTCTCGTTCTCGTGTCCCTTGGGATAGAAGGGAGATTTCGTGATGTCGGCAGTCTCGCCGTACTCCGCCTTGCGGATGAATTTTTCCCGTATGCCCATCTTTTTGAACTCACCGTCCAGAAAATCATACATGGGCTGGGGGCCGCTGACAAAGTAGCTGACCTTATCCCAGTCGGGAACGAGCTTCTTTATAAGCTCTGCGCTGATGAAGCCCTTTTCACCCTGCCAGCCCTCGCCCGGCTCGGAGAGAATGTTGAAAACCTCGATCGCGCCGTCGGACTCTTTTGCGAGCGCGTTGAGCTCATCGAAGAAGATGATGTCGTTTTCGCTGCGTGAGCCGTAGAGGATCGTGAACTTCTCGGGACGCTTGGAGACAAGCATCTCTCTTGCAATGGAGCGGAACGCCGTGATGCCGGAGCCGCCTGCGATACCGACAAGATGTTTGGTGTCGCGGATAGAGGACCAGTAGCCTTCGCCGAAAGCGCCGTCAAATACGACCTCGGTGCCTTCCTTCCAGTTATCCCAGACCCAGGAGGTCACATAGCCGTTCGGCATTTTGCGCAGAGTGATCTGCAAAATGCCCTCGTCGGTATCATGGGGAGCGGAGGAGACGGAGAAGGGACGTGTGACCCATTTGCCGTCAATGCAGAATTTTACGGAAATGTGCTGACCGGCATAGAAATACGGAAGTTTATAGCCATCCAAAGCTTTGAAAGTGAACGTTTTTGCGGAAGGAGTCTCATCCTTGACGGAGGAAATGACAGCCTTTGTGAGAACAGGGTGCAGCTCGTTTGCAAGGTCGGCTGCATGGTCGGACATATCAAAGTCGGTGCTGCCGGAAGCTATCCATGCTTCACGTGCCTTGGTCAGACCGAAAAATCCCATGAGGTCTTTAAAATATCCTCTGACGGAAACCTTTGCTTTATTAGCCATTACTTCTTACCTCCCAGTTTTGCAAGTACAACGTTGGCAACCTGGTAGCCGTTGGTGATAACGCTGGAGTAGCCGTGTGCGCGGTAGCCGGCGCTTCCGATGAAGTCGAGACCGGGGATAAATCTTTCCGCCTCCTGATTCATCGTGCGGGTGACGGCGCCGTCGATGGCGGTGCAGGCGTAGCCGTAGATATTGCCGCGGAAGGCCTCGGTGTAGCGCGTGAAGGTCGCGGGAGTTGCGATGGCGATCTCCTCAATATGGTCGCGGATGCGGGCACCGGTGATCTCCTCAAATGTATCGATCATGCAGTTGGCAAATCTCTCGTTCTCGGGCAGGTATTCGTACTTGGTGAGAGAGGACTTGTTCATGGCGTCGGGGCTGTACATACTGGTGAGGTTGATCTGGCAGCGACCTTCGCCGGAGAAGCCGGGGATAGCCACATCGGGACAGGTGGCGGAAACTCTGTGGTGGGAGACCCAGTTGTTGGTGGTGTTGTAAATACGCTCGGTGTCCATATTCTCGCCGACAAAGTATTCATAGCTCTCGATACCCATCTCCTGAGGTGCTGCGTCCAGTCCGAGATAGACCACAAAGGGAGAGGCGAGCTGTTTTCTCGCGCCCGCAAGCTTATAAGCCTTTTCGGGAACCTGAGAGCGATCCATCATATCCACCATGGCTTTGGTGGGGTTGCCGTTGGAGATGACGAAATCCGCTTTGATAACGGAACCGTCCTCGGTCTTTACGCCGACACAGCGGCCGTCTTCGAGAATGTACTCCGCGACCTTCACGTTGGTCTCGACCTGTCCGCCGAAGCCGCGGAAGGCTTTTTCCAGCTCGTTTGCGATCTCATGGGAGGTCTTGGTGGGAATATGAGCGCCGTCGCGCAGGTAAAGGTAGATCATCTGCGCCCAGACGGTGAAGCTCGCCTCGCTCAGGTGGCGGCTGATGTAGCCGTAGTAGGCGTTGAGGACTTCCTGCGTCTTGGGACCGAATTTGAAGGATCTGTTGACCTCGTCGGTCTCGTAGGCGGCAGTGCGCATGAAGGAGGAATACTTCGTCGCCATGACTTTCGGCTCGGGACCCTTTGCGCCGCAGGAGCCGATATACTCGAGAGCGTCATTGATCTCCTTGAAAAGTCTGAAATAATTGCGGACCTTTTTGCCGTTGCCCGGTTCAAGCTCTTCAATGGCCTGAATGCAGTTTTCAATACCGAAGGGCATGGTGAAGTCAATCTTCTGATCGGTGAGGATGACGCGGTAAGCATCGGGAACTTTGACCCAATCCATTTTGATCCCCAGATCGTCAAACATGGCTCTGCAGGCGCCGTAGCCGGTACCGTCCAGTCCGTCGCCGAATTCGCAGGCCTCGTGAAGGCTGACTTCAAATTCGTAGCGGCCTCTGACAAAGCTGGTGGCATAGCCGCCGGTGAGGTTGTGCTTTTCGAGCAGAAGAACCTTTTTTCCCGCCTTGGCAAGCTTTGCGGCGGCAGTGAGACCGCCCATGCCGGAGCCTACAACGATCACGTCATAGGCGGGGAGAAATCTTTTTTCTGTGGACATTGTTTTCCTCCGTATTCTTTTTTTAGACAAAAAATTAACAATTTATATTATACCCTATTCGCCGGAATAGTCAAGGGAAATACTTTCCGGGCTATAGCATAACATACGGACGCTCCCGGGCTTCCCCTTTGGGGAAGCCTCCGGGAAAATCACTCTTTCGCCAGCTCTGCCGCGGTGAGGGCGGCGACCCTGGCATTGTTGAGAACGAGCTTTATGTTGCTTTCCAGACTGTCGCCGCCGGTGAGCTCCACGACCTTTGCCAGCAGGAAGGGAGTTGTGTCCTTGCCGTGAACGCCCTGTTCTGCGCACTGTCTGAGCGCTTCCTCTATCGCCGCGTCAATGATTCTCTTGTCCATGGAGTATTCCTCGGGTATGGGATTTGTGACAAGCATACCGCCGCGATACTCAAGCTCTCTCTGAGCTTTGAACATTGCCGCCAGCTCTGTGGGGCTGTCCACGCGGTAGTCCACGCCGAAGCCGCTTTTACGGGTGTAGAATGCGGGCAGCTCGTCCGTACCGTAGCCGATGACAGGTACGCCGTGTGTTTCAAGATATTCAAGGGTTAACCCGAGATCAAGGATGGATTTTGCCCCGGCGCAGACGACCATAACGGGAGTCTGTGCGAGCTCTTCGAGGTCTGCGGAGATGTCCATGGTGGTCTCCGCGCCGCGGTGAACGCCGCCGATACCGCCGGTGGCGAAAATTTTGATTCCCGCCATGTGGGCGATGATCATGGTGGTGGTGACGGTCGTTGCACCGTCCGCCCCTCTTGCGCAGAGAGCGGGCAGGTCGCGGCGGCTGGCTTTGGTCACGCCGCGTCCGGTTTTGCCGAGGTATTCTATTTCTTCATGGCTGAGACCGGCCTTAAGTCTGCCGCCGATGACGGCGATCGTTGCGGGAACGGCGCCGTTGTCGCGGACAGCCTGTTCTACCAAAAGCGCCGTCTCCACATTCTTGGGATAAGGCATACCGTGGGAAATGATGGTGCTTTCCAGCGCCACAACGGGTTTCCCGGCATCAAGCGCTTCTTTTACTTCGGGGGAAATATCAAGATATTTGTTCATGTTTCACTCCTGAAAAATTATTTTTTCCATGTAGACGGTGCAAAAAGTACGAGCAGGGGGAAGATTTCGAGTCTGCCTAAGAGCATGGCAAAGGTCATGGTGATCTTGGAAAGGTCGGAGAAGATCGAATAGTTTCCGGCGGGGCCGACCAGTCCCATACCGGGGCCCATGTTGGAAAGGCAGGAGAGAATGGCGGTGAAATTGGTGGCGATGTCGTGCCCGTCAAAGGAAACAATAAAAGTGAACAGCAGCAGAAGTCCGAAATACAAAAGAGAAAAGCTCAGTGTTGCGGACAGAACATCTCTGTCAACGCTTTTGCCGTCGATCTGCACGCGGTAGACACTGCGGGGACGGGTGATGTGCCGGACATCCACGGCGGCGCTTTTTATAAGCATCATGACGCGCGAAACCTTCATACCGCCGCCGGTACTGCCCGCGCTTGCGCCGCAGAACATGATCATTACCAGTATCCATTTGCAGTATTCCGGCCACTGCGTAAAGTCCGTCGTACCGAAGCCCGTGGAGCTCATCAGCGTATTGACGTTGAAAAATGCGTATCGAAGTCCCTGCAGGATCCCGCCATAGGTGTTGGCGATACCGACTGTAATAGCGGCCGTCGCAACGGCAATGATCAGCAGATACCAGTGCAGCTCCTCACTTTTCAGCGCATCCTTTATACGGCCTATGAGGATCAGATAATACAGGTTGAAATTAATGCCGAACAGCATCATGAACACGGCAATGACCGTATCGATATACGCGCTGTTCCAGTAGCCGATGCTGGAAGCCTTTGTTGAGAAGCCGCCTGTACCGGCGGTCGCCATGGCGTGAAGTACGGCGTCATAGAGACTCATCCCGCCGAAGAGCAGGAAGATCACCTCGATGAAGGTCATGACGATGTAAATAACGTAGAGTATCTTCGCCGTCTCACGCACCCTCGGCACCAGCTTGCCGACGGTCGGTCCCGGAACCTCGGCGCGCATGATGTGCATGGAGTGGTTGCCGCTCATCGGCATGACCGCCATGATGAACACCAACACGCCCATACCGCCGATCCAGTGGGTGAAAAGCCGCCAGAACATACAGCCGCGGGAGAGGGTCTCCACATTGGGCATGATAGATGCGCCGGTGGTGGTGAGACCGGAGGCGGTCTCAAAAACGGCGTCCACATAGTGCGGGATATCGCCGCTGAGAACGAAGGGAAGAGCGCCGAAAAGGGACAGGAGGATCCAGCCCATAGCCACGATCACAAAGCCCTCTTTGGCGTAGATAACTTCATTTTCCGGCTTGAATCTTGTGAAAATAAAGCCGATAAGAGCGGAGATCACGATCGTAACGGTGAAATGCCGGATACCTTCGCCGTATATAAGTCCGACGATCATGGGAATAACAAGCAGACCGCAGAGACAGAACATGATCATTCCCAGGACGCGGAATATCATTTTCCGGTTCATTTATCCACCTCTATCATATCGTCAAGCTGTTTGAGCATACCCGCCTTGGAAACAACGACCGCATGGTCTCCCGGCTGAAGCATGGATTCGCCGTCCGGAATAAGGGTTTTGTTTCCTCGCACCAGCGCACTCAGCAGGACATTTTCCTTGAGCTTCATGGTTTTGAGCGGAATACCGATGCACTTTGCGTCCTCACCGACGATGAATTCAAGCGCCTCGGCCTTACCGTCCGCGAGACGGTAGAGCGTCTCCATGCTGCTGCCGACGGAATTGTCCATGGCGCGGACATAACGGGCGAGCTGCTGGGCAACCAGCGCCTTGGGCGTAACCACGCTGTCCAGTCCCGAGGCGGTCATGATGTTGCTGTAGTATTCGCGGTTGGCTTTCACAACGACCTTGCCGACACCGCAGGTCTTTACGTACATAGAGGTAATGATATTGTCGCCGTCATCACCGGTGAGGGCGACAAAAGCGTCGTATCTCTTTATGCCTTCTTCCAGCAGTACATCGCTGCTGGTGGCATCGGCGCAGATGATCCTGGCGTCGGGTATGAGATCGCACAGCTCGTCACAGCGGGCTCTGTCCACCTCCATGATCGTCACGGCGATGCTGCTGTCGATCAAAAGCTTTGCAAGGTGTGCCGCTATTCTGCCGCCGCCCATGATCAGGACGCTTCTGACCGGTTTTTTATACAGCCCGAGAGCGGCAAAAAAACGGCGGAGTTCTCTGGAAGCGCCGGTAACATTGAGTCTGTCTCCTGCTTTCAGGGTAAAAAACCCGTTGGGGATAATGACCTCGCCGTCACGCTCTACAACACTTACAAGCACAGTCGCACCGAAAAGGGAACCCAGATCCTTGAGCATTACGCCGTCGAGCTTGCTGCCGGCCTCGACCCGGTGCTCCATGATCTCAACACTGCCCTTGGAGAAGGAGTCCACGCGCACGGCCCCGGGGAAGCGGAGAATACGGGAAATCTCCTTGGCGCACTCATACTCCGGGTTGACGATCACGGATAATCCGAGAGTTTCCCGCAGAAATTCCGTCTGCGAGAGGTATTCGGAATCTCTTATACGGGCAATGACATGCTTTGTACCGAGTTTTCTGGACGCGATGCCGCATACCATGTTCGCCTCATCGCTTCTGGCGGCCGCCAGAAGGAGGTCGGCTTCCTCCGCCCCGGCTTCGATGAGCGTTCCGGGATTTGTGATGCTTCCCTCCACACAGATCACATCGAGCGCGTTTGAAATGCTGTAAATAACGGAACTGTCTTTATCGATGACAGTTACGTCATGTCCCTCCGCCGCAAGCGTCTGGGCAACGGAATATCCGCTCTTTCCGGCTCCCGCAATGATTACTTTCATAGCTTCACTCCCTTTATAAAGGTCACAACTATCCATTTTCTCTATCTTTTAATAATACCACAAATGGTTTTATTTGTACAGCTTGAAACTGCCCCCTTTGATGTGGTAGAATAAACAAAAAACACAGAAAGAGTATTTCTGCCATGTTTAACGGATTTTCAAAAGCCACATCGGATTTTTTCTGGGAGCTGAATTTCAACAATGAGCGCCCCTGGTTTTCAGAACACAAGGAAGAATTTGAGCGGGTATTGAATACGCCCTTCAAAGCGTTGGCCGCTGAGACAAATGAGCTGATGGGGCAGCGTTTTCCCGATATGACCTGCAAGCTCCATGTGGCGAGAATTTACCGCGACGCCCGCCGTCTTTTCGGCAGAGGTCCCTATAAGGATCATCTGTGGTTTTCCATCAAGGACGATGACGGTCTGCTGGAAGGGCCGATGTTCTGGTTTGAGATCGGCGCGGCGGAGTTCTCCTACGGCATGGGCTTTTACAGCGCTACTGCCGCGCAGATGCAGAGCTTTCGGAACATTGTGGACGCCAACCCCGCCGCCTTTGAAAGACTCATTGAGAAAACCGAGAAATGCCCCGAATTTGTTCTCACCGGCGAATTCTACAGCCGGCCGAAGGGAACGCATAACGGGAAGATCGACAACTGGTATAACCGCAGACGCTTAGGGCTGGAACACTGCGAGGATTTCGGCGGAGACCTCTTTTCTCCGGAGCTTCCGAAAATCTTAGTCGATGAATTTGAAAAGCTTATGCCTATGTACAGATTTTTCCTGAAATTCTATACTGAGTGAGAAGAATGCTATGATTTCAGTTATCATGCCGGCCTATAACGCCGCGAAGTTTATAGAAAAATCCGCCCGGAGCGTACTTGAACAGACAGTTTCCGATCTGGAGCTTATCATCGTCAACGACGGTTCAAAGGATGATACCGCCGCTGTGGCAGCCGCCATTTCCGACAGAGACGGCCGCGTTCGGGTGCTGAACATTGAGAATTCCGGTCCCGCCATGGCAAGGAACTACGGCCTTGCGCATATTTCGGACAAAGCGGAATACGTTACGTTTATCGACTCCGACGACCTGATGCAGAAGGATGCACTGGAGTACGCCATGACCGCCGCAGAAAAGGGCGCGGAGTTTGTGATGCTGGGCTTTACGATCAAAAATCCCGACGCGACGGAGAGAGATTACTTTGAGCCGGAGCAGATGCTCGACAGCTCGAATTTAGGCGATGCTCTGCCGCACCTCTACATGGCGAATATGCTCAATCAGGTCTGGGCAAAGCTGTACAGCGCAAAGCTTATCCGGGAAAACAAGCTCCGTTTCCCCGACTACCGCTGGGGCGAGGACAGATTATTCAACTTCGATGTGCTGGAAAAAGCGAAGCTCTGCGCGGTACTGCCCGAGTGCAAGTATGATTATATCATGCAGCCCGGGGAAAGTCTCATAACGAAATACTATGATAAAAAGCCGCAGGTCTGCTGTGAGGCGGATGAGCGTATGAGCGCTCTTTGCCGTAAAATCGGCACAAAAGACGATTCCGGCTGCCGCTATATGTTCGTCAAGAGTATTTTTTCCTGCATGACCAATCTCTACACACCGAGCTGTACTCTTTCCTACGCCCAAAAGCGGGAGTATGTGCGCAATATCCTTGAAAATGAGCAGGTAAAAAGCCGCAGTCACGGCGTTTTCGGCGGGACGGTGGAAAAGCTGATGTGTGCTGTGCTGCGAAGCGGGATCGTATGGCTCAATATGCTGATGTTCCGCATTGTCTACGCCGCCGGCCGCCTCGCCCCGCAGCTCTTTTTGAAGCTCAAGCATAAAAAATAACCGGGAATACCTCCCGGTTTCAGACTGTAGACAAACCCCAAAGTCTGTCATTCCGAACCAGTGACCGATGTCACTGGTGTGGGAATCCGTATCTCCAAAACGTTGAAATTACAGCAATGTCAAGGAGAACGGATTGCCACAACCAGTCTGAGGACTGGTTTCGCAATGACAAGAATGGCACTTTGTCTACACCTTGTAACCGGGAATGCCTCCCGGTTTTTATTATTCCTTCTTGCTTTTTGACATGATACGCAGAAGGCGGATAAAGAGGTTTGCAATGTCCATGTAGATATCCAGCGCACAGTCCACCGCGTTGTCAAGTGTGGGAGTGAACTGCTGGGAGCGGTGGATATCATAGGCTATATAGAGGCTGAAAAGTCCCGCCGCGATCCAGTCCGTGACTATCTGATCGACACGGAAGAGCAGCAGCACCACTTCGCAGACGATCAGTCCGATCAGACAGCCGAGCAGCGCTCCGCCGAGGTTTTTGAACAGCTCCGGGAAAGCGATACTCGTGCCCAGCATTCCGACCGAGATCAGCGTGGTGTAGATAAAAGCATCACGCACGACCTGAGAGTTGATACCGCCGTAAGCCTCCACCAGCGTGGACACCGTAAGGCCGAAGGGTATAACGATCATATTGTAACCCAGAAAGCTGACAAGCGGATTCCGGGAACGTCCGGCGATGTAGATTCCCGCAAAGCAGCACACAAAATACAATATGAGGAACAGAGCGGGATTCATCAGCCGGTAAACATTGCCGACCGTGGCACACAGTACCGCGTTGACGATCAGTCCCCACAGCAGCACGGCGATGATCGCACAGTTATAGCCCCGGCGGGACAGCTGCTCAACACCGCTGTAATCCGCTGTGAGCCTTGCTTCCCTCGCTGCGGCGCCGATGGCGAAAACAGCCTCGGAGCTTTTCACCAGCGTATCCGCTTTATAATTATTGTTCTGCGGCAGCTTTCTTCCGCACTCCTCGCAGAATTTGCTGCCGTCATGGGTTTCTCCTCCGCAATACGGACAAATCATAAGTTCACCCTCCGTTTTTTTCGATTTGCCCTATTTTACTATATCGGAGATAATATTTCAATGGCGGTTTTCCGAGATACTTCAAAGCCCGCCCAAATATAAAAAGCCGCCCTTGACAATAAGAGCGGGTAAGAATATAATACAAAAAAGGGACTGCGACAAGCGGTTGGCCCTTACAGAGATTTAGTTTTGCTTAAAGCACAAAACCGTCACCGTGCCGGGTGGCGGTTTGCTTTTATCTGAATCGTAATGGTAAAATAACCAATATGAAAAGTCAGCGCCAAAGGCATTTCAACACCTCCTTTCGGAGATGTGACCAACCGCCTGCCGTTGTGCAGTCCCCTGGTACGTATGTACCACACGCATAATACCATATTTTTTTATTATAAACAACACTAAAAGCATCTTTTTCAGTTGCTTTTATTTTGCTCTTGATTTCCTACCAATCTTATGGTATATTAAATTCATAGGAATAGGAGATAATATCGATTATGAATATAACAAGCAAAGGGCGGTATGCCCTTCGGGTGATGCTCGATCTGGCGGAGAACAGTCAGGACAAGCCGATCTCTTTGAAAACCGTTGCCGACAGGCAGAATATTTCCATGAAATACCTTGAGGGTATCGTGGGAGAGATGAAAAAGAATAATCTGCTGGAAAGTGTCCGCGGCAAGGAGGGCGGCTATCGGCTGACCTTGAGTCCGGATAAAATGACGGTGGGCCGTATTCTTCGCTGCGTGGAGGACAATCTTGCCCCGGTCTCCTGCATAAAACAGGGGAGCGTTTCGTGCGAAAAAGCCGATTTCTGCCGTACTCTTCCGATGTGGATGGAGCTGGACGAGATCACCAACAATTATCTTGATACGATCACTCTCAACGATCTTCTGACCGGCGAGAAATGGAAAGATAATCGATTGTAAAACTAAAGCTTTACAATCGAGAACTCGCGCTTATCGCATCGGGCTAAAGCCCTCTTTGGTCGGCGCGAGAGACTCGCATCGCTCGCCTCAGTGAGTTTTTGAGACGGCAGAGCTGTCTCAAAAACATAAAAAGATTATAAACAAGTTTTGCGTTATACGAATGATTGGAAACAAGGAAAGAAAGGAAAAAGAAATGTTTGTTTACGCCGACAATGCCGCGACTACCAGCGTCAGCAAAACCGCGCTGGACGCGATGATACCGTATCTGACCGAGAAATACGGCAACCCCTCAAGCCTTTATGCTTTCGCGCAGGACGTGAAGGAAGGTCTGGAAGCCGCCCGCGAGACGGTCGCCAAATGCATAAACGCAAGCCCCAGGGAGATATACTTCACCTCCGGCGGAAGCGAGGCCGATAATCAGGCGATCGTTTCAGCCGCCAAGGTGGGCGCAAGGAAGGGCAAAAAGCACATCGTCTCCACAAAGTTTGAGCACCACGCGGTTCTCCACACCCTGAAAAAGCTGGAAAAAGAGGGCTTTGAGGTAACGCTTCTTGATGTCCACGCGGATGGCGTTGTGACGGTCGAGGACGTGAAAAACGCGCTTCGTGAAGATACCTGCCTTGTGACGGTCATGTTTGCCAATAACGAGATCGGCACTGTGCAGCCCATCGCCGAGATCGGCGCTCTCTGCCGCGAGAAGAAGGTCCCCTTCCACACGGACGCCGTGCAGGCCGCGGGACATATGCCCATTGACGTGGAGGCCATGAACATCGATATGCTCGCCATGTCCGGACACAAATTTCACGCTCCCAAGGGCGTCGGCGTCCTGTATGCCAAAAAGAATATGCCGCTTTTCAACATCATCGAGGGCGGCGCACAGGAAAAGGGCAAACGCGCCGGTACAGAGAATGTTGCGGGCATCGTCGCCATGGCGGCAGCACTGAAAGAATCCTGCGATAACATGGAGGAAAACACCGCAAAGATCATCCCCATGCGTGACAGGCTTTTTGCCGAGCTTTCCAAAATACCCCACAGCAAGATCAACGGCAGTCTGGAGCACCATGTCCCCGGCACGGTCAATATGTGCTTTGAGGGCATTGAGGGCGAATCCCTGCTGCTCATGCTCGATATGAACGGTATCTGTGCCTCTTCCGGCTCTGCCTGCACCTCCGGCTCCCTTGACCCCAGCCATGTGCTTCTGAGTCTCGGTTTGCCCCATGAGGTCGCCCACGGTTCACTGCGGCTTTCCATCGGCGAGTACAACACCATGGAAGAGATCGACCACATTATCGAATGCGTTCCGAAGATCGTCGCAAGACTGCGCGATATGTCACCGGTGTGGGATGAGCTTGAAAAAGGCGAGAGAAAACATCTTATTTAATCATAATAAAAAAACAACAGGAGGTCATTATTATGGCACTTTACAGCGATAAGGTCATGGATCATTTTCAGAATCCCCGCAATGTCGGCAAGCTTGAGGATGCAAGCGGCGTCGGCGAAGTCGGCAACGCCAAGTGCGGCGACATCATGCGTATGTATATCAAGGTCGAGGACGGTATCATCGTTGACTGCAAGTTCAACACCTTCGGCTGCGGCAGCGCGATTGCCACCAGCTCCATGGCGACCGAGCTTATCAAAGGCAAGCCGGTAGAAGAAGCCTTGAAGCTTTCCAATCAGGCGGTCGTTGAGGCGCTGGACGGTCTGCCCCCTCAGAAGATCCACTGCTCCGTTCTGGCGGAAGAGGCAGTCCAGGCGGCAGTCAGAGACTACTACGACAAAAACGGCATAGAGTACGACCCCAACATCTTCCGCCCCGTACACAACTGCGAAGCCTGTGAGGGATAATACTAATCTCTGATAGAAAGTGCAAATCTGAAGCGGTTTGATTTCCGTCATATTTC
This sequence comes from Candidatus Limivicinus sp., assembly GCA_045616265.1. Classification (GTDB taxonomy): domain Bacteria; phylum Bacillota; class Clostridia; order Oscillospirales; family Oscillospiraceae; genus Limivicinus. The sequence continues at coordinate 53,840 of JAZLGK010000211.1, forward strand.
GTTAAAGCCCTTGGAAATACGAAAGTATTCCCTGCGGGCTTTGCCTCATCTGACGAAAATCATCTTCGCTTCATTTTTTGCACTTCTTATCAGAGATTAGTATAAAAAAGCATAAAAAGAAAAAGTCTTGAAACTGAAAAACAGCTTCAAGGCTTTTTTTAGTATTGATTACAACAAGCGCGAATAGTCCCGTCTTGCATATAAAATGCGGTGTATCTGTACGGTATTGCCGGAAACGATGTAGAACACAAGGTAATTTTTGACTCTTATATAGCGGTAGCCCTTTGCGGCCAGAGACAGATCACGCGGATGCGGATAGCGCAGCGGCATAGAGGACAAAGACGCGATCTCCGACACGATCAAATCGTAATATCGAAGGGCGGCATCTTTTGAAAGTGTATTGAGATAATCCACGATCTCCTGCAGGTCGCGCTGTGCAGAGGGAAAAATTTTTATCTCATAGGCTTCCATGTACACTCTCCCGGAGCTTTGCCGCAAAAGAAAGAAAATCCTCTCCCCCGACTCCGTCAGTGATCTCCCGCTCCGCAACGGCTAATTTCCCATACAGATCAATAAGCGACATGCGCCTTTCGTATTCTTCAATATTGAGCAATACCATGTCTCCGGTGCCGTTGCGGGTGATATAGACCGGCTCACGTGTCTGCCGACAGAAGTCGGAAATTTCGTTTGCATTATTCCTCAACTCTGAAATAGGCCGGATGTTTGGCATAGAATCATCTCCTTACAAATAGTATAGCAAAATATTGAGCAAATATCAATGCTTATTTTGCTTTAACCGTTTGCGAAGAAAACAGCTGTCAGGACTTTATTTTACCACCACATTCTCTTCGCCCAGCATTTCTTTCAGCTCGTCTATAAGCGCGGGATGGATGATGCAGCGGGCGGAGAGTTTTTTCTTTTCGTCCGCGAGATAGAGGATCATCTGCTGACTGCCGGGGAACATTGTCATGATAAGCTCAATTCTTTTAAACTCCCTGCAGCTCCGATTCGGGAGCTTTACCCACAGCGTCGCGTTTTCCGGTATTTTCTGCGCCTTCTTTGCGGACGGCTCAACGCTTCCGATGTCTTCGATCGGACGGACGCTTTCAACCATCAGCTGCGGCTCCTTCTCATCGCGCACGGAAATGCGCCCTTTGACGATGATGGCGGAATTGGCTGTCAGATACATGGAGCTGACGTCGAGCACCTTCTGAAAAGCAATCATTTCCATACTGCCCGTGTCGTCTTCCAGCGTGACATAGGACATGAGAGAATTATTCTTTGTCGTGCGGGTCTTGGCGGCGCTGACGACTCCGGCCACGGTGACGATCTGTCCGTCTTCAAACCTCATCGGCCCGCCTTCGGCAGCAAAGTCACCCATGACCGCGCCGATCGGCGTCACACCGGCTCTGCGCACAGCCTCGCGGTACTCGTCCATCGGGTGCCCGGTGAGGTACATACCGGTAATTTCTTTTTCCAGCATCATCATCTCGCGGGGAGTATACTCGGGAATATCCGGTAAAGGAATGCTCTCACGCCGTGCCTCAGTCTGCTCGGAAAAATCGCCGAACAGGTCAAGCTGACCGGATACGTTGTCCTTGTTGGCTCTGGCGATGCTTTCCAGCACTGCGCCGACAATGCCGGAAAGAGGCTTGCGTTTATAGCCGAGAGAGTCAAACGCTCCGGCCTTTACAAGACTTTCTACGGCGCGGCGGTTCATTTCCTTGCCGCTCATGCGTCTGCAGAAATCCTCAAAGCTCGTGAAAAGACCGTTTTCGCTGCGCTCCGCGACCATGCTGTCGATCGCGCCCCAACCGATACCTTTGATGGCTACCAGCCCGAAACGAAGGTCGTTTCCCGAAACCGTGAAGTTGGAATCCGATTCGTTCACGTCCGGCGGCAAAAGCCGGATACCCATTTCGCGGCACTCGGCGATGTATATGGCGACTTTGTCGGTGTTTTCAAGCACGGAAGTGATCAGCGCCGCCATATATTCCTGCGGATAATAGTGCTTCATATAGGCAGTGCGGTAGGCGACGATCGCGTAACAGACCGCGTGCGCCTTATTGAAGGCGTAGCTTGCAAAGTCGATGATTTCGTCATAAATGCTGTTGGCGATATCCTCCGGTACACCGTTTCTGACCGCGCCGGGGATGGAACGGCTCTCGTCTCCGTGGACAAAAGCCACACGTTCCGCATCGATGACCTTGTGCTTTTTCTTGGACATGGCGCGGCGGATCATATCTGCCTGACCGAGGGAAAAGCCCGCTAAACGGCGGAAAATTTCAATGACCTGCTCCTGATAGACGATACAGCCGTAGGTGACTTCCAGAATCGGTCTTAATAACTCGTGCTTATAGCGTATGCGCTCCGGGTGTGCCGAACACTCGATAAACCGCGGTATGCTGTCCATCGGTCCGGGGCGGTAGAGGGAAATGATAGCGGTGATATCTTCAATACTCTTGGGACGCAGGCGGGTACAGACACTCGTCATGCCGACGCTTTCAAGCTGGAAAACACCGCTTGTGTGTCCGGCGGAGATCATTTCAAATACGCCCTTATCGTCATCGGGAACGTTTTCTATCCGAAAATCCGGCACTTTCCTGCGTACAAGCTGCACGGCTTCTTCCAGAACCGTGAGGTTGCGAAGCCCTAAAAAGTCCATTTTCAGAAGTCCCAGCTCTTCGAGCGTGGTCATCGGATACTGACAGACAACGGAATCGTCGTTTTTGGCGAGTGGAACGTACTCATATACCGGCTTTTCGGTGATAACGACGCCGGCGGCATGAGTGGAAGCGTGGCGCGGCATTCCCTCAAGTGCCTGTGCCACATCGATGAGCTGCTTATACTTGGGGTTTTCCGGGGATTCATACATATCCTTGAGAGGCTTGGAAAGTCCGAGAGCCTCTTTGATAGTCATATTAAGCGCACCCGGGCCGCCGGGGATCTGCTTGGCAACGGCGTCGGTCTCGGCATAGCTGACCGAAAGAGCCCTGCCTGTATCCCGCACCGCAAGCCGTGCCGCCATCGTACCGAAGGTGACGATCTGCGCGACGTGGTCGCTGCCATACAGGCGGTTTACATAATCTATAACCTCGCCGCGGCGGTTAACGCAGAAGTCAACGTCTATATCCGGCATGGAAACACGTTCAGGGTTTAAGAAGCGTTCAAAAAAGAGACTGTATTTAATGGGGTCAACATCGGTTATGTTGAGGCAATAGGAGACCATGCTGCCTGCCGCGCTGCCTCTGCCGGGACCGACGGGGATACCGCTTTTCTTGGCAAAGCCGATGAAGTCGGAAACTATGAGGAAATAATCCACAAAGCCCATGCGGTGGATCATGTCGAGCTCATATTCAAGCTGTTTGTGAAGCTCCGGACGGTTGGGATAGCGCTTTGCAAAGCCCTCGTCGCAGAGCTTTTTCAGATACTCCCAGCTATCCGTCTCACCCTCCGGCAATTTAAAGCGCGGCAGATGATAGTGACCGAAAACAAAATCAAAATTGCATTTTTCGGCAATTTTTACGGTGTTGTCGGCGGCCTCGGGCTGCTCCGGGAAAAGAGAGCGCATCTCATCCTCGGTTTTGAGATACAGCTCATTTGTCTCAAAGCGCATACGGTTTGGCTCGTCCACGGTCTTGCCCGTTTGGATGCACATCAGTACATCCTGATAGTAGGCGTCATCCTTCTCGGCGTAGTGGGCGTCGTTGGTGAGGGCAAGCGGGATGCCGGTCTCGCGACTCAGCTTTATAAGTCCGTTGGCGGCAAGCTTTTCCTCGCGGATGCCGTGATCCTGAATTTCCAGATAAAAATCCTCACCGAAAAGCTCTTTCAGCTCCAGCGCTTTCGCTTTTGCACCCTCATAATCGCCTTTAACAAGCTTCTGCGGGATCTCCCCTGCGAGACAGCCGGACAGACACACAAGCCCCTCGGCGTGTCCGTGCAGAAGCTCCCAGTCAATGCGCGGCTTGACGTAAAAGCCCTCGGTGAACGCCATGGAGACAAGATAGCAGAGGTTTTTATAGCCGGTCTCGTTTTTGCACAGGAGTATGAGATGGGAGTAATCGTTGTCAAGCCCGTGCTCTTTGTCCGTCATCCTTCGGGGTGCAACATACACCTCGCAGCCTATGATGGGCTTTATCCCCGCGCTCTGACAGGCTTTATAAAACGCCACCGCGCCGTACATCACGCCGTGGTCGGTGATCGCAAGGGCGCTTTGACCCATGGCCTTTGCCTGCTCAGCGATCTTATCGATCCGACAAGCTCCGTCAAGGAGAGAGTATTCGGTATGAACATGTAAGTGTACAAAGCTCATAGTTTGCTCCAAATATATATCAAAGTGGAAAGTTGAAAGTGAAAAGTGGAATTATCCCGCAATTTCACTTTCCACTTTTCACTTTTCACTTTCGTTGTCTTCCTCGTCTTCAAGGTCTTCCGCCGTGATCGCCATCAGATCATCCCTTGTCGGCGCTTCCATGGCGGCAAGGCGGTTGGCCTGATTGACGATCGTATATTCAAAGCAGTTTCTTACATCGCGTCCGTTGCCGAAGTTGTCGCCGCGGTTTTCGTAAAGCTCCGTGAACATCTCACGCGCTTTCTTCTCCGCATCCTCGGTGAGAACATAGCTGTTCTTTTTGCACTGACTCTTGAATATCTCCAAAAGCTGGTCGCCGTTATAGTCCTCAAAGAAGAAATACTTGTTGAAAGGGGAGGCAAGCCCCGGGTTGGAATCGAGAAAACCGTTCATCGGCTCGGTGTAGCCGGCGACTATAACGATAAGGTCGTCTCTGTGATCCTCCATCGCCTTTAAAATAGTCTCTATCGCCTCGCGTCCGAAGTCGTTCTCTCCGCCGGAGGAGAGGGAGTATGCCTCGTCGATGAACAGTACGCCGCCGAGTGCGGATTTGATGGCCCCCTGCGTTTTAAGCGCGGTCTGCCCCACGTAGCCCGCGACAAGTCCCGAGCGGTCGACTTCCACAAGCTGTCCCTTGCTCAGAACGCCGATGGCGGCATAGAGACCGCTCACCAGTCTTGCGACGGTGGTCTTGCCGGTGCCGGGGTTGCCCATGAACACCATGTGCAGACTCATGGGAGCAACAGGCAGGTCGTTGTCCTGACGGAGCTTGCGCACCTTTACGAGATTGATGAGGTTTTTGACGTCCTTTTTGATGTTCTCAAGTCCGACAAGCTCATCAAGCTGTGCCATAAGCTCGTCAAAATCCGGCTTTTCCTGTTCGGTTTCTTCTTTTGGCGTACTTTCCGAAACCGTCGGGGCTCCGCCCGTCTGCGGCTGTAATCTGTCTTTGTTTTTCTCCACAAAGCTCGGCTCACCGCTGGTCACATAGTCCATGGGATTGAGCGCCTCGCGGGATTTGCCCACGCCGTTCGTATCGCACACCGCGTTGAGCCTGTCGGCACATTCGGTAATGTACTCCGCCTCCGAATAGGTCACATCATCGTCAACTGCCGCCATGTACAGCAGAATATTGGTGAGCATACGGATAAAGGTGCGGGAATTCTGTGTGCCGTGCTTTGCGTCATATTCCGCAAGATTCCAGTAGAATACCGGCGGCATGAAAACCTCGCTTTCGCATACGGCGCTCGTGAGGCTCCACAACATCCACTTCGGCGGCTGCTGAGAGCGGGAATAGATCTGATTGGCGATGTCCACATGGCTTTGCGTCACGCTTCCCGCATGGCTCCAGAGCTGCAGGGCGCAGTTGGTCATAAACTGATCCAGCTCCTTGGCCAGCGAGCTTGTACCGAGGCGATAAAAAGCGTCGGTATTGGCAAGATATATTTTGTGAAATTCCTCTGCGGAACGGTTCCAGGTGGTAGGCATAATGAACATCTCCCGTATCTTTTTATAATATACCTATTATATAACAAATCCGATTTTTATCAAGAGAAAACAAAACAGAGAGCATCAGAACGTGTGGAGGAGCGATTTTTTGTGACTTTATCATTGATTCCTCCGGAAAAAAGGAGTACCATACAGGTTATGCAAAAAATGATTTTCTGCATGGCAAAAGGAGAAGAGAAGATGTTGTTTGTGTTTCTGCTGCTGTTTTTCGTTGTCCTGAACGGCAGGATAACCTGGGAAATCATGCTGGTCGGCGTCATCCTCTGTACGCTTACGGATGTTCTCGCCTGCAGAGTGCTGGGATGGAACAGAGAAAAATCGAAAAAGCTCCTGCGCCTTATCCCGGCGGGCGTCGGCTATATGCTTCTTGTCTTCCGGGAAATCATCAAAGCAAATTTTGCTGTCATAAGAATCATCCTCAGTCCCGAACTCCAAGGGATGGAACCGGCGCTGTTCACCTTTGACAGCCATTTGAAGTCCGATTTTGCCCGCACGGTTCTCGCCGACAGCATCACCATCACTCCGGGCACCTACACGGTGAAGACCGAAGGGGAAAAGCTCACCGTCCACCGGCTGGGAGACGCTTTTAATTTTGAGGACAATGACCTTTGCTTTAATGTAAGACTTTGCGGTATCGAGAAAAAGGAGAGTGAGCGGCGATGAATGTACAGGAGATCGAATTTCTCAAGACCGTGTTTCTGATCGTTCTCGGCATCATCGGTCTGGGCTGTATTGCCGTGCTTGTCTACGGCGTCGTGTCCGGGCGATTTACGGACAAGCTGGTTGCGGTAAACCTTGTGACGACCCTTTCCCTTAATGCGATTTGTATGCTGGCAGTTTATTTTAAGCAGGACTATGTGCTGGACATCGCCCTTATTTACGCGCTTCTGAGCTTTACCGCCGTTGTGGTGCTGGCAAAGCTTTTAGGGGAGAAGAACGGAGGAGGAAAAAAATGATACGTGCCTGTTTCGGCGCTGTCTTTCTGATTCTCGGTGCAGCTGCCTTTGTGCTTTCTCTCGTGGGCGTGTTTCGTTTCAAATACATCCTCAACCGTCTGCACGCCTCCGCCGTCGCGGACACTCTCGGGACACTGTGCATCTGCATCGGACTTTTTATCATCCGCGGCTTTTGCCTTGCCTCGCTCAAGCTTGTTCTTATCGTTCTCGCCATGTGGATCACCGGCCCTGTCTGTACCAACCGTATCGCCGCCGCAGAGCTGACCACCTCCGACGAATATAAAAAGCATCTTAAGGAGGAAGGATCATGCAAATAGTATCTCTGGTGCTTATGTGCTTCCTCATTGTCTGCGCCGTCTGTGCGTCGTTAAGTAAAAGTTTATTCAACACCGTGCTGATCTTCATGGGCTTCGGCATTGTGATGAGCGTGATATGGCTCATTCTGCAGGCTCCCGATCTGAGCATCACCGAGGCCGCCGTCGGCGTGGGAGTCGATTCGGTGCTGTACTTCCTGACGCTCAAAAAGCTGAAGGCTTTGAAAGGAGGAGAGAAGAGCGATGACATGGAATAATTTTAAAAAATGGGTCGAGGGCGAAAAAGAAGCCTTTGATTTTTCCGTTTCTCCGACTTCCGCTCCGACTCCTGCGGCAAAAAAGAAAAAAGATTTCAGCCTGAAAAGTGACAGGCTTATTACAACAGTTTCCGTTGTTACCGCCGCTGTGCTGCTCCTTGTCATGCTCTCCGTCGTCTATACGCTCCCCCCCTTCGGAAGCGGTAACGCGACGGATAATGAGCTGACCGAACGCTATGTTGAGCAGGGAATGAACGAGGTCGGCGCGCAGAATCTGGTAGCGAACATGATCCTTGTCTACCGGGGCTTTGATACCTTCGGTGAATCTACGGTACTTTTCACGGCGGCCGTCTGCGTTATCATGCTGCTGATGGGCACGGCGGAAAAGCCGAAAAAGATCCTTCCCGAGCAGAATACCACGATTCTCAAAACCGTTGTGCGCGGTATTTTTCCCTTTATTCTGATTTTCGGTGTGTATATTCTTCTGAACGGTCATCTCTCTCCCGGCGGCGGCTTCTCCGGCGGTTCGATATTGGGAGCGGGGATCATATTGCTGGATGTCTCTCTCGGAACCGAGACCGTGCAGCGCTTTTTCAGCGGGAAGGTTTTCAATGCCGTGCGCGTGGGGGCGCTCTGCTTTTACGGCGCGGCAATCACGTGGCTTTCCGTCTGCGGTGCGAACGGGCTGGATAACCGCATCGGCACGGGTCTGCCCGGTCATCTTTTCTCCGCGGGACTGATCCTCCCCATCAACCTCGCTGTCGGCTGTGTCGTGGCCTGCACCATGTACGCATTTTTTACTTACTTTTACAGAGGCGAATTGAAGTGACTTTACTGAGTACCTGTTTTAACGATCTTTTTGAGACCGGCGCGGCGATCCTCTTTGTGATCGGCTTTCTCACACTGCTGCTGCATAAAAATCTCATCAAAAAAATCATCGGCCTCGGCATTATGGACTCGGCGGTCTATCTCATGCTCACGTCCACCGGCTATGTATACGGCAAGGTCGATCCCATTGTGGAGGATGTGACCGAACCGGCGTCTGCCCTTGTCTACGGAAATCCCGTACCCACCGGGCTTGTCCTTACGGGCATTGTGGTCTCCGTCAGCGTGACGGCATTTCTGCTCGCGCTCACGGTGCGCCTTTATAAAATTTACGGCACTTTGAATCTCGACGAGATTCTGGCTGCGGCAAAAAAGGGGGATAACTGATGCGCCCGATCGTTGAAAATGTCCCGGCGCTCAGTATCCTTTTCATGATGCTGACCGGGATCATCAGCGTTGTCCCGAAAAACAGAAATACTGCTTACCGATTGACGCTACTTTCTCTGCTCGTACTGTTCGCGGTCAATCTCTGTCTCTGCGTCTCCCTGTCCGACGGCCGCTCCTTTACCTATTCCATGGGAAACTGGGGCGCTCCCTGGGGCAATGAGCTTCGCGCCGGCCCTTTGGAGGCGCTGATGGCGTCGGTATTCGCGTTCACCATGCTCCTGTCCGTCCTCGGCGGGAGATACGATGCGGAGCATGACATCCTTGAGAAAAAGCAGGGACTTTACTACATAATGCTTGACCTTCTCATGGCAAGCCTGTTAGCCCTTATCTATACCAACGACCTTTTCACCGGCTATGTGTTTATCGAGATCAACACCATCACCGCCTGCGCCCTCGTCATGGCAAAGGAAGAAGGGCGAACCATCGCCGCAACGGTGCGCTATCTCATTATGAGTCTTGTGGGATCTTCCCTGTTTCTGATGAGTGTGGCTCTTCTCTACGGCATCACCGGGCATCTTCTGATGGAGAGCCTCGCCCCCGCCATTGCAAAAATCGCGGAGAGCGGGAATTATCTCTTCCCCTTGGCGGCGCTCAGCTGTATGATGGTCTGCGGTCTTTCCATCAAGAGTGCGCTGTACCCCTTCTCCTCATGGCTGCCCGATGCCCACGGAACGGCAACGACAACTTCCTCCGCCGTGCTCTCCGGACTTGTCATCAAGGGCTATATCATTCTGATGGTGAAAGTTTTCGTCCGCTGCTTCTCCTTAGAGCTTGTAAATAAGCTTGGTCTGACCGACATTCTCTTTGTCCTCGGCGTACTCGCCATGATCATGGGCTCTGTCAAAGCCATAAAAGAAACGCACCTCAAGCGCATGATCGCGTATTCCTCCGTTGCGCAGGTCGGTTATATCTTTATCGCTGTCGGTATGGGTACGCTCGGCGGAATTGCGGCGGCGCTCTTCCAGATCATCGCTCACGCGGTCACAAAGTCCCTCCTGTTCATCTGCGCCGGCGGCATGATCGACGCTTCCGATCACTGTAAGCAGTTAAACGAGCTGGACGGCGCCGCCCGCCGCGCACCGCTTTCCGGTGTAGGCTTCACGATCGGCGGTCTTGCCATGGTCGGTATTCCGCTTCTGGGATCGTTTGCCGCGAAAATTCTCATAGCGGAGGAAGCTGTTGGTCTCGGCTGGCGTATGACGGCGGCGTTAGCCGCGCTCGGCGTAAGCGCCGTGCTCAACGCCCTTTATTATCTGCCTGCCATCATCCGGCTGTGGCTGCCCGAAAAAAACAAGACCGAAAAGAGAGAAAACGGCGATCGGCGTATGGCTTTTGCCGTTGTTGTCCTGTCGCTGACGGCCATAGCCCTCGGCATATTCTATGAGCCGGTCGTGGAGCTTATCCGCCTCGGTACGGAACTGCTGTAAGGAGGTAAGAAAATGAAATTTGTTTATCTTTCCGTTCTTCTTCTGCCGATCCTGTCGGCTGTCATTTTGAAAGCATTCAAAAAAAGAAAGCCGCTTGAAATCTTCTGCACGGCTTCGTTTTCTGCGGAAGTGCTGCTGTGCCTGCCGGTTTTTTTGAATCCTCCGGCACTGCTCCGGCTGTTTACCGTCGGCGGCCTTACATTTTCTCTGCGCCCCGACCGGCTGGGCACGACTTTTGCGCTGCTGTTTTCGGTGCTGTTTCTGCTGTCCGACATTTTTGCCGGAGAGTACCTCGCCCATGACAGCAAACCGACCGGGTTTTATGCCGCGTTTTTCCTGACGCTTGCCTCTCTTGTCGGACTGAGTCTTGCGGACAATATGCAGACCTATTATATGTTTTTTGAGTGCCTCACGCTCACAAGCTTCTCCCTGATATTGCACGACGGGCGGGAGGAGTCGAGAAAGGCCGCGATAAAATACCTTTGCTATTCGCTTTTAGGCGCGGCGCTGGTGCTGTTTGGAATGCTCGGGATCAGCGGGCTTTTCGGTAATCTCGATTTTGTAAGAGGCGGGCAGGCAGTGCCTGAGGGGAAGGAAAAGCTTGCCCTGACTCTGAGCTTTGTCACCGTTTTAGGCTTTGGCTGTAAGGCGGGCATGATGCCGGTACACGACTGGCTGCCCACCGCTCACCCGCAGGCGCCCGCTCCGGCCTCGGCAGTGCTGTCGGGCTGTGTCACCAAGGCGGGTGCGATCGGTATTCTCCGCGTGATCTACTATATTTTCGGCGAGGAACTGCTATCCGGCACATGGGTGCAGACAACGCTCATTATCATGGCAGCGGTAACCATTTTCTGCGGCAGTATGCTGGCGTTTACGGAGAAAAACCTCAAAAAGCGTCTTGCCTATTCTACTGTTTCGCAGGTCAGCTATGCCCTGTTTGCCATGTTCCTCATGAGCGGCGCGGGAATGCGCTCGGGACTTGCCCAGCTCGTCTTCCACGCCGTCACCAAGGTCTGCCTCTTCCTCTGCTCGGGCGCTATGCTTACCGCCTTCGGGCACGAGAGAAAGCTTGTCTCCGACTATCAGGGCATGGGGAAAAAAGAGCCGATCCTGTTTGCTGTGTTTGCAATCGCCTCTCTCTCCCTCATTGGTATTCCGCCTTTCGCGGGCTTCACCGGGAAATGGGCGATCCTCTCCGCCGCCACAGAGCTGTCCTCTCCGGCGGTTATGGCAGGAATTGCCGCTATGTGCGCCAGTGCACTTCTCACGGGATTGTATCTTTTAGATGTTATTATCTACGCCTTCTGGCCGTCGAAGGATGCCGTGCTGATCCCGGACGGCGAGATCGGCAAAAACGGCAGGGCGATAAATATATCCCTGATCGCGTTGGCGGTGCTCATCATCCTGTTGAGCGTATTTGCGGATAAAATACTTGCCCTTTTTGCAGCGGCGGCAGGGCTTATGTGAGAGAGGCAAAGCTATGAAATTCCTGTATCTTTCGGCGCTTATCCTTCCCATAATAAGTGCGGCGCTCTTTTTCACGGCTTTCGGAAGAAAGCACTGGAAAGTGCTCGGCTGCACAGCATCCGGTATGGAGCTGGTCTTGAGCATTGCAGCTGCCGTTCTGCCCAAAGAAGAGCTCGTGATCTTCTCCTTCGCGGGACTTCCCTTCACGATTGCCCCCGATACTCTGGGCTGTATTTTCTCCTGCGTTGTCGCGGCGATGTTCTTTTTCTCGGCGGTGTTTTCAACGGAATATCTTGCCCATGACGAAAACCCCACCGAATTTTCCGCGGTGTTTATACTGACTCTCGGTGCAATGCTCGGTCTGAGCTGGGCGAAGGATCTCCAGTGCTACTATATGTTCTTTGAGTTTCTGACCCTTGTGAGCTTTCCGCTGATATTGCACGAAAGACGCCCCGCCTCTATTGCCGCGGCGAGGAAGTATCTGGGGTATTCCCTTATGGGCGCGGCGCTGGTACTCTTTTCCTTTGCTTATATCTTCAAGCTTTTCGGCACGACATCCTTTACGGAGGGCGGTCATGTTCTCCCGGAGGAGATGAAGAGTCTGGGCCTGATCACCGCGTTTATCGGCATCTTCGGCTTCGGCTGTAAGGCGGGTATGATGCCTCTGCATGACTGGCTTCCCACCGCTCACCCGCAGGCTCCCGCCTCCGCGTCGGCTGTTCTGTCCGGCTGTGTCACAAAGGCCGGTGTATTGGGTATTCTCCGAATTCTTTACTACGTTTTCGGTGCATCCTCTCTGCGCGGCACATGGGTGCAGACGGCGCTGATCGCCGTTGCGCTCATTACCGTGTTCTGCGGCAGTATGCTCGCGTACAAAGAAAAAATACTCAAAAAGCGCCTTGCCTACTCTACCGTTTCGCAGGTCAGCTATGCGCTTTTCGGTCTGTTTCTTATGACGGAGGCGGGTTTTATCGGCGCGATACTGCAGGTCGTCTTCCACGCCGCGACCAAGACCTGTCTCTTCCTCTGCTCCGGCTCCGTCATTCACGGCACGGGCATAGAGCGTATTTATGCCGAGGACGGAAAATTCAACTACACGGGACTCGGCAAACGCATGGGATTGACGATGCTGGGTTTTACGCTTGCTTCTCTCTCCCTCGTGGGTCTGCCCCCCTTCGGCGGACTCGTGAGCAAATGGTATCTTGCCGTGGGCAGCTTTGACGCTTTGGGTTTTTCCGGCTGGATCGGCGCGGCGGTGCTGCTCGCAAGCGCTTTGATGACCGCCGGATATCTGCTTTCCGTAAGCTCCAAGGCGTTTTTCCCCACGCAGGAGGATCGCATCGTTGAAGCCCATGAAAGCGGTCCTGCCATGACCGTCCCGATCCTTGTGCTGGCTGTCATGATGGCGGTGCTGGGCATTTATAACTTCGGCCTCGGAGAGCTTCTTGCTTCCGTCGCCGCGAGACTTATGTGAGGGGAGAAATAAAAATGGAAAAAATTCTGTTTCTTCCGGTGCTTCTGCCCTTCCTCTGCGGTCTTTTCATGTTCATACGTCCGTTTGAACAGCGCAGAGCGCGCAATATCTACGTTTTCTCTGTCACCGCGCTCACCAGCATCCTTGTGTTTGCCCTTGTACTCAGCGGCGGAGATGGGACACAGCGGCTTCTGTGGCTGGACAGCGAGCTTTCTTTTGCTTTCCGCATGGACGGACTTTCCCGCGTCTTTGCGCTGATCGTGTCCATCCTCTGGCCGATAGCGGTGCTCTACTCCTTTGAATATATGTCTCTGGAAAAAGACGAAAACCGCTTTTTCGCCTTTTATACAATAACCTACGGCGTGGTCATGGGGATCGCCGAGGCGGAAAACTACTTTACACTTTACCTTTTCTATGAGCTTCTGACGCTTGCAACGCTCCCGCTCGTGATGCACGAGATGGACGGCAAAGCGCGCTTTGCCGGGAAACGTTATATACTCTACTCCATGTCCGGTGCGGCACTTTCGTTTATCGCCATGGTCATAGCCGCGAAAAACGGCTCATTAAGCTATACTCTCGGTGGAACCGGAGATTTAAGCGGCAGACTTGCGCAGACGGTTTTCCTGCTGGGCTTCTTCGGCTTCGGCGTCAAGGCGGCGATTGTGCCTGGGCACGCATGGCTTCCGACTGCCGGTGTCGCGCCCACCCCGGTCACGGCGCTTCTGCACGCGGTAGCGGTGGTCAATTCCGGTGTTTTCGCCGTACTGCGGCTTATTTATTACTTTGTCGGTGCTGACGTACTTTCCGGCACAGCCGCGCAGAAGATCGCCATGGGATTTGCCTGTGTTACCATTGTCTATGGCAGTTTGATGGCGCTTCGCAACCGCAATCTCAAGCGTCGTCTTGCCTATTCCACTGTCAGCAATCTGAGCTATATCCTCTTCGCCGCGACGCTCATGTGTCCCGCAGGGCTGGCCTCCGCGCTGATGCACATGGCGGTGCACAGCGCGACGAAAATAATCCTCTTCTTCTGCGCGGGCGCTCTGCTCTGCGCTGCGCACCGCCAAAAGCGCAATATCGAGGATTATGAGGGATGGGGGAAAAAGCTGCCGCTTCTGTTCGGCGTATTTGCCCTTGCTTCTCTCTCCCTGATCGGCATCCCCCCGATGGGCGGCTTTACCAGCAAATGGATGATCGCCAAGGCGGCGGCGGAAATAGGAACGCCGATGGCATGGGTCGGCATTGCGACGCTGTGCGTCAGCGCGTTTCTCACGGGGCTATATCTTATCGGCGTACTGATCCGCGCATTCTGGCCTACGGAAAAGACTGTTGTCACCCCCGACGGCGAGGTGCATAAAAACGGCTGGCAGATCAATGTAAGTCTTATAATTCTGACCGTTTTGCTTATTTTAGTAAGTGCTTTCAATGAAGAAATATACGCCGCTTTCTGCGCCGTGGCAGGATTTGTTTGAGAGGAGGGGAGAAGAAATGGCATTATCCGGTATCATCATCACAATGCTCCTTCTGCCTATGCTCTCGGGGCTTGGGCTGTACTTTGCCGAGAAAACCGGAGGCGTAAAAGCCGTCAATGTCTTTGCGGTACTCCTTGCCGCTATCGAATGTGTTTTCTGTATTTTTCTCTGGCGGTACTCCGGGGAAAAAACGGAAATCCCTCTGCTTTTTGCCCTCGGACTGAATTTTCAGATCACGGGTTTCCAGCTCGTACTGATTTCTCTTGCCTCGTTCCTGTGGCTGATGACGACAGCTTTTTGCCCCTACTATTTCCACGGTCACAGCGGGATCGGGCGTTATCAGCTATTCAGCTTCATCACCTGGGGCGCGATGGTGGGCGTTTTTCTGTCGGCGGACTTCGTGACGCTGCTGATCTTCTTTGAGATCATGTCCGTTGCAAGCTGGGTCATGGTCATTCACGAGCAGACCCCCGGTGCGATCCGTGCGGCGGACAGTTATCTGGCGTTTGCCGTCATCGGTGGTCTGGGCACGATGCTGGGGCTTTTCATACTCAACAATCTCACCGGGACGCTGAAATTTTCCGAGCTTGCGGAAATTGCTCCGAACATTGAGCATAACGCAAAATACTATACCGCCGGGGTGTTTGTCCTGATCGGCTTTGCCACCAAGTGCGGTATGTGGCCGCTTCACACATGGCTCCCGGCGGCGCACCCCGCCGCTCCCGCGACTGCCTCCGCGCTCCTGTCCGGCATCATCACCAAGGCCGGGGTTTTCGGCGTGAGTGCGGTGTGCGTCACAATGTTCATGACCGATTATAACTTCGGGCTTGTCTTCCTGTGCTTTGCGGTCATCACCATGTTTACCGGAGCTTTCCTCGCGCTGTTCAGCATTGACCTCAAGCGTACCCTCGCCTGTTCCAGCATGAGTCAGATCGGTTTTATCCTTGTCGGCATCGCCATGCAGAGACTTTTGGGCGAAGAAAAGGCGATCGCGGTCTACGGTTCGGTACTGCACGTTGTCAATCACTCCACCTTGAAGCTGTGCCTGTTCCTCTGTGCGGGTGTGCTGGTACACTGCTGTCACTCCCGCGACTTAAACGACCTCAAGGGCTTCGGACGCGGCAAGCCGGTGTTCTTTATCGCGTTTCTCTTCGGAACGCTCGGCATCACCTGTATGCCCCTTTTCGGCGGCTATGTCAGCAAGACCCTGCTGCATGAATCCATTCTTGAGTATATCGAGCTTCTCAAAGAAGTCGGGCAGCCTTGGGGATTCTACAAGGCGGTCGAGATCGTCTTCCTTATTTCCGGCGGCTTTACGGTCGCTTATATGACCAAACTTTTTGTGACGCTGTTCATCGATAAGAATGACGATCAGGCAAAGATGGACGCGATGAACGGGAAGTATATCACCCTTCCTGCCGCCGTCATTCTGCTCACAGCGGCTGTCATCTCGCCCGTATTCGGCTCCTTTGCGCACAGCACCATGGACAGAATAGCCCGGTTCTGCTCGCCGTTCTTCGGCTCTGATGGGATGGAACAAGCGGTGCATTATTTCTCCCCGGAAAACCTCAAAGGCGCTCTCATAAGCCTTTTGATCGGCTTTGGGACGTATTTCGGCTTTATCCGCACCTTGCTTATCAGAAACGGCAGATATGTGGATGTCTGGCCCGAAAAGCTCAGCATTGAAAACGGTCTGTACCGACCGCTCCTGCTGAAATGGCTCCCCGCTGTCTTCGGCGGGATATCAAAGTTTATCGCTTCCGTCTTCCCGATGCTGGCAAACACAGCGCCCGCGATCATAGGCAAAGCCTCAAAGTTTATTGCTTCGATTTTTCCGACGCTCGCAAAAGTCGCTCCCTTTGTTCTCACGGCGCTGGCGCGTTTCACGGGCAGCATCTTCGACTGGCTTCTCTCCCTGTCCGAAATGCTCTTAAAGCGCGGGAACGAAAATCTGGGCGAAAACGACATCGACGAGAGATTCGCCGTCTATCCCAAAGAAGATACCGCACGCGGAATATCTGCGACTCTTGCCTACGGTCTCGCTCTGGTGGGACTGGTACTGATCGCCGCCTTCGCGTGGGTGCTTCTGAGATTATAATTCTTTTTGTTAAACATACTTTCAGACCGATACAGGGAGAACAGCTATGAATAAAGAGCACATTGAGTTTTTTCGAAATACCTTGTCCGCTATTGACCGTGAGGGTATGGATGCGCTGATGCAGTTTATCGAAAAGAGCGATTTCTATACCGCTCCCGCTTCGACCCGCTTCCACGGGGCGGCGGAAGGAGGACTGCTTATGCACAGCGTCAATGTCTACAACTGCCTTCTTAAGAAAAAACAGAGCGAGGGAAGTATCTGGCACGATGTTCTTGCGGATGTATCCGAGGAGAGCATCGCCGTCACCGCGCTTCTGCACGACATCTGCAAGACCTATTACTACGCCGTCGAGATGCGCAACAAGAAGGTCAACGGCGAGTGGGTGCAGGTACCCGCCTACCGGGTCGAGGATAAGATCCCCTACGGTCACGGCGAAAAATCCGTAATGATGATCGAAGAATACATGAAGCTCAAACCTATGGAACGCTATGCGATCCGCTGGCACATGGGACCGTATTCCGGTGAGCAGGATTGGAGCACACTGGCCGCGGCAATGGAGAAATACCCGCTTGTTCTGGCGCTCTTTGAGGCTGATATGGAAGCTTCGCATATTATGGAAAAATAAAATACATATGGCAACACCGCACAATACGTCTGCGGCAGCTGACGGATAAAATGTGCTCAGATTTTGTCATTTTTTCTTGCAATACACAAAGTATTCCTGCGAAAAAATGCCTTCATCAGAACCCATTTTCTCTCGCCATCTGCTCTTGCC
>JAZLGK010000212.1:0-3200 GCA_045616265.1 Candidatus Limivicinus sp.
GGCATGAAGGCGAAAAGCGGAGCTTTCACAGTAAAATGTTGCAGCTTGGGAGAAAAATCTGCTGTTTATTTTCGGGACTTACCAAAATATTCCGTTTTTGAACGCATGGCGGATAATATATTGCGCTCTGCGGTTAAGAAAACGCAGAAAATTTCAGCTTGTGCTTTCACTGGAACTGTAATATAATAATAAAGAATCTGCGAAAATATCGATTGACATTTTCCGAAAGGCGTGTGCGATATGGTAAAACTAAGCAATGATAAGGGAATGATAAGCATTTCCAATGATGTTTTGACAAATATGGCGGGGGACGCCGCAACAAGCTGCTTCGGAGTCAAGGGTATGGTGACCTGCGAAAAGAGCGGCGGTCCCTGGCAACTGCTGCGAAGGGAGTCAATGTCCAAGGGCGTCGTGACCAATATGAATGACGACGGGACCGTCTCGCTCGAACTGCATATCGGCGTTGTCCACGGCGTGAATTTCTCGGCGGTGGGCAGGAGCATCATGAGCGAGGTCAGCTATAAGCTGGAACGCTCCACGGGCGTGCCGATCAGGAGCGTGGACGTTTTCATCGATACGATCATCTGATCTCCCGGAGGTAAACTGCGTTGAATAAATATATAGATGCCGCGCGTTTCAAAGATATGCTTCTGTGTGCGGATGCGGCGCTTGGCGAAAATGTGCGCCTTATAAACGAGCTGAATGTCTTTCCCGTGCCGGACGGCGATACGGGTACCAATATGTCCCTCACCTTCCGTACGGCGGCTGATGAGCTGCGGAAAAAAGATTTTGACAGCGTCGGCAAGGCGGCGGACTGTGCCGCTTCCGCTCTTTTACGGGGCGCAAGAGGCAATTCCGGCGTTATTCTCTCACTTTTGTTCCGAGGCATGGCAAAGCGGCTCAAGGGCGTGACCGAAGCGGGCGGTATCGACCTCACTCTGGCGATGTCCGAGGGTGTTGACGCCGCGTATAAAGCCGTCATGAAGCCCGCCGAGGGGACAATCCTCACCGTTTCCCGTGCCGCTGCCGTTGCCTCGGTTGCCGCGGCGGATAAGGGAGCGGAGCCGGAAAAAGCGCTGGAAGCCGCCGTAAAAGCCGGAGAAGAAGCACTGGAAGACACCGTAAACCTCAACCCGGTTCTGAGAAAAGCCGGCGTGGTGGATGCGGGGGGCATGGGCTATATCGTCATGCTGAAGGCGATGCTTGCCTCCCTGCGCGGGGAAGCAAGCGCCCCGGCAGAGAGTGTAAAGCCTGCGGAAAACGGCGGATCTCCCTTTGAGACTTTTGATACGGAGAATATTACCTACGCCTTCGATACCGTTTATATCATGCGCAAAACAGGCGCGGATACCGACCTTTCCCCGCTCCGGGCGTATCTGAGCTCTATCGGCGACAGCCTTGTGATCGGTGAGGACGATGAGCAGTTCAAGGTCCATGTACACACCAACATCCCCGGCGAGGCGCTCACCCAGTCGCAGAAATACGGCGTCCTGGAGCTGTGCAAGATAGAAAATATGCGTATGCAGCACGACGATATCGTAGCCGGACGCAGGGCAAAGAGCACCGACGATCTGGAAGAGACGGCGTCTGAGCCGGAAAACGCCTTCAGCCCCGCTGCAGCCGTACCGGAAAAGAAATACGGCGTTGTGGCGGTCTGCGCAGGCGAGGGTATGGCGGATATGTTCCGCGAGCTCGGCACGGATACCATCGTGACCGGCGGCCAGACTATGAATCCCTCCACGGACGACATATTGAAGGAGATCAACCGCACTCCCGCCGAGACGGTCTTTGTTCTCCCCAATAATAAGAATATCATCATGGCGGCGGAGCAGTGCGCGCCGCTCACCGAAAAAAAGGTCGTTGTCATTCATACAAGAACCGTGCCCGAGGGCATTTCGGCAATGCTCACCTTCGACCCCGACGAGGAGGAAGAGAATATCATCGCCGCTATGAACGAGGCAAAGGCACAGGTACACACCGCCATGGTGACCTATGCCGCCCGGGATTCCGACTTTGATGGGCACATCATCCACGAGGGCGAATATCTCGCCCTGCTGGACGGCAAATTGATTGGAAGTTATGTAAACCGGAAGAAGCTTTTTGAAGAACTCAACTGGGCCTTTGACGAGCTCAGCCCGGAGTTTATCAATGTCTATTACGGCGCGGATGTGACCGAAGAGGAAGCGCAGGAGGTGTCGGACGGCTTTTCGGCCTGCTTTGCCGAGGCGGAGGTCAGCCTCATCCACGGCGGCCAGCCGGTGTATTATTATATGATCAGCGTGGAATAAACTAACCAATAAAAACAGGATGCCGGGATAGTCCGACATCCTGTTTTTTAGGATTCTTTAATCTTCTTATTGGGAATCAGCACCTGCATCCAACTGCTCCTGACAGAAAGCCAGCAACGAGGGAATATCGACCGTTGCGGTTTCCCATATGATCTCACGGCTCATACTGCCGTAACTGTGCGCGACAAGATTGCGCATACCCTTTATCGGGCCCCACTGAATACGGCTGCTGGTAGCCTTTCTGTATTCGTCTGACAGCTTTCCGGCAAGCTCACCGATTTGGAGAATGGAAAAAGCAATAGAACGCTGATAATCGGGATCACGGTCAAAAGCAGAATAATCGTTGCCGTATCTATCAACGGTATGGCTGATTTCGATACAGTAGTCACGAATATGGGCTATGCGCTGTAAATCAGGCGACAGCATAAAGGCTCACCCTCTCGTTTTTTATATTCTCGCGGAAAAGCTTTTCACTGGGAAGATGTGCGGATTGTTCAAGAGAGCTGACGGTAATAATGTCGATCCCTTTCTGAAAAGCCTCTTCAAATGCACAGTAAAGCTCCCCGAGAGCAAACAACCCCTTAATGTCCGTACCAGCGGTGTCTACGATAAGGTCGATGTCGCTTTTTTCATCTGCTTCGCCCCTCGCATAGGAGCCGAAAAGAAAAACGGCTTTTAAATTATACTTTTCGGCGATCGGCACAACGATCTGCCTGATTTCTTCAATAGAATATACCAAGCTGCGACACCTCCTTTCCAAATATATTATATTAGGTAACCTCTAATAATTAGGTTATCCATCGTATTTTATCTGTTTTTGTATTTTTTGAACAGCAGATTCCAAAACCGAGAACCGAAAAACATGATTTCCCAATATTTCGGGGTGAATCAGCCCCGATAATCGGGATATTT
>JAZLGK010000213.1:0-7025 GCA_045616265.1 Candidatus Limivicinus sp.
GCAATACACAAAGAATTCCTGCGAAAAAATGCCTTCATCATAAGTGAGCGTCCAAATCTTCGATTTGGCTTACGCGAACTTATGCAAAGCTGAACCCATTTTCTCTCGCCATCTGCTCTTGCCGCATTATGCGGTATTGCCTTAACTTATATGCATCCCCGGGCAGATCGTCAAGGGGGGGTGAAATGCAGGATTATACGCCGAGGAGCCTTGCGGCTTTGAGAATACCGGTCTGAGTCTTACTGTCGGTTATCTCTCCCGCCATGACCTGACGGACAAGCTCTTCGATGGGAACGAGTTCAACATTCAGAAATTCGTCCGCATCCAAATGACGTTCGCCCCGGTGCAGAGAGCGGGCAAAATACATACTGATAAGCTCGTTGCTGTAGGCGACAGCAGAATAGAAATCGCCGATCCATGTCCACTCGTCCGCCGTATAGCCGGTTTCCTCCCGAAGCTCGCGCTTGGCCGCTTCCAGACGGTCTTCTTCGGCGCTGTCGAGCTTGCCTGCGGGGATCTCGGTGAACACCTTGTCTCCTGGATAGCGAAACTGGCGCTCAACGACCACCCGGTTATCGTCTGTTACCGGGACAACGCACACAGCGCCCAGATGCTTTATATAATCCCGCCCGGCTTCGTTACCGTTGGGGAGGATGACTCTGTCGTGATAAACATGGAGCAGCGGCCCGTGATAGACCTCCTCACCGCTTTTGAAGCTCTCTCGGAGCTGTTCATATTCCTGATCCATTACAAAACCTCCTGTCCGTTCTGACTCGGATTATATCACGGTCTGTACGAACGTGTAAATACAAAAACCTTGACTGTTTGCGGCAAAAAATTTATTATATAGCTAAACGAACGTGTTACGGGAGATATCTATGCAGCTCAACGACTTAAAGCTCATATCCGCCAGCAATATCATACGTCTGCGTCAGGGCGCAGGACTTACGCAGGCGGAGCTGGGCGCAAAACTGAACTATTCCGACAAGAGCATATCCAAGTGGGAACGGGGCGAAGCGATTCCCGACGCCTATGTTCTCACGCAGCTTGCCGGGATATTTGACGTAACGGTGGATTATTTGCTGTCCTCGCACGATGCATGGGAGGGACAGCCTGCGGAAACAGAGGAAGAACCTGCAGAAACGCCGGCAGCAGGGAACGACGGAGGGCGGACATACAGTGCGGAGGTCCTGATCGTGCTGGTCATCGTCTCGATCTGGACGGCGGCGATCACGACCTTTTCGGTTCTGTGGATCTTCGGTATTTTCATGTGGAGGATATTCGCGATAGCGCTTCCGGTATCTCTGCTGGTGCTGCTGATCCTCGTCAGCATATTCTATCCGAAGCGGAATCTGCAGTATTATATTGCGGCCTTTGTGGTGTCCCTTTTTGTGATGCTGTATTTCCTGTTCAGCGAAAAAAATCTGTGGCAGATATTCCTTGTGGTAGCTCCGGCAATTGCGATCGTATTTCTCGCCTGCAATCTGCAGAAAAAATCACTCAAATCAAAAGAAAACCGGACGAAAAAATAGCATTCTACTCCCGGTAGAGAACCCCGTAGAGGCAGAAAGTATGCTGCCCTGCGGGGTTTATACTATCCGTAGAGCGGCGCATTACAGCGGTAGATTGATATTTCCCGCAGCGTCTGGTTAGAATAAAGCAAATTGATTTTAGGAAAGGAATTTGAAAAATGGCAGATTATATTCTGAGCTGCTGCTCCACGGCAGACCTTACCAAAGAACGTTTTGAGGCGTGCGGTATAAAATACATCCCCTTTCATTTCGCCATTGACGGTGAGGAATATGTGGATGATCTGGGCGAAACGATCCCTTATGAGCTTTTCTATCAAAAGATAAAAGACGGAGCCGACACCCGCACAGCGCAGATCAACATCGCCGAGTATGTGGACTATTTCAGCGATTTTCTGGAGCAGGGACTCGATATTGTTCATGTTTCTCTGTCTTCCGGGCTGACGGGCACCGTCAATTCCGCGAGGAATGCGGCTCTGATCCTTAAAGAACGCTTCCCCGAGAGAAACATCTATATAATCGATTCTCTTGCCGCCTCCGCAGGCTACGGGCTTCTCATGGTTTCCGCCGCCGAAAAACGCGATGAGGGGCTGAGCGCCGGAGAGCTTGCACAGTGGATAGAGGACAACAGGCTTACCGTTCAGCACTGGTTTTTCTCCACAGATCTCTCAACTTACGTCAAAGGCGGACGAATCTCCAAAACGGCGGCTGTATTCGGCGGTGCCCTTCAGATCTGCCCGCTTCTCAATATGGACGATCTCGGCAGACTCCGTCCCAGAGACAAAATACGTACCAAAAAAAAGGTCATCCGGGAAATCGTCACCCGTATGGAGCAAAACGCTCGGGACGGACTGGATTATGACGGACGCTGCTTTATCTCCATGTCTGCCTGTATGGACGACGCCCGTCAGGTCGCGGAGCTTGTTGAGGAACGTTTTTCGGAGCTCAACGGCAAGGTCGAAATATATAATGTAGGCACTACCATCGGCTCCCACACCGGTCCCGGCACCGTCGCACTGTTCTTCTTCGGCAAAAAGAGAGAAAACTGACAGGTTTAATTCCGCATTCCGCATTCGCAGAATTTCCCCGCGAAAAAGAAAAATTTTTGTCTTGCCCCGGTATATCGATAGTGATACAATACCCTTTAGTGTTTGGCTTTTCGTGGGAAAGGAAACGAGATGAAAAAGACCGGTTTTGACAATGACAAATATCTGAAACTCCAGTCACAGAATATCCGCGACCGTATTTCCAAATTCGGCGGCAAGCTCTATCTGGAGTTCGGCGGCAAGCTTTTTGACGATTATCATGCGTCCCGCGTTCTGCCCGGTTTCCAGCCGGACAGCAAGATGAATATGCTTCTGGAGATGAAGGATGAGGCGGAGATCGTTATCGCTATCTCCGCAAACGATATAGAGCGCAGCAAGCGCCGCGGTGATCTGGGAATTACTTACGATGAGGATACCCTCCGCCTGATCGATGCGTTCCGCAGCATCGGTCTTTATGTCGGCAGCGTTGTCATCACTCACTGGCGCGAACAGCCCGCCGCGGTGAAGTTCCGCAACCGCCTTGAGGCGCTGGGCATCAAGTCCTATAAGCACTATATCATCCCGGACTATCCCTCCGATGTGCCGCTTATCATCTCCGATGAAGGCTTCGGGCGGAACGATTATATCGAGACGACCCGTTCTCTCATTGTTGTCACCGCTCCCGGTCCCGGAAGCGGGAAGATGGCCACCTGCCTCAGCCAGCTCTACCATGAGCACAAGCGCGGCATCAACGCGGGGTATGCCAAATTTGAGACCTTTCCGATATGGAATCTGCCTCTCAAGCATCCTGTCAATCTCGCCTATGAGGCCGCTACAGCCGATCTTGACGATGTGAATATGATCGACCCCTTCCATCTGGAAGCCTACGGCGTCACCACCGTCAACTATAACCGTGATATAGAGATCTTTCCCGTGTTAGAGGCAATGTTCAAGAGTATGTACGGCGAAAGCCCCTATAAATCCCCCACCGATATGGGCGTTAATATGATCGGCTACTGCATCATCGATGACGGGGTGTGCTGTGACGCCGCCAAGCAGGAGATCCTGCGCCGTTATTACGCCTCCGCCTGTGCCGTGCATCAGGGCCTTTCCGATCCCGGAGAGACAAGGCGTATTGAACTTGTTATGAGTACCCTCGGCATTGACGCGGGCAACAGACCCGTCGTTTCCGCCGCTCTCAGCCGTGCCGAAGAGACCGGAGGCCCCGCCGTTGCGATCGAGCTTCCCGACGGCAGGATCGTTACCGGCAAGAATTCCTCCCTGCTGGGAGCCGCTTCCGCCTGCCTTCTCAACGCGCTGAAAATACTTGCAGGTATTGACAAAAAAATGCTTCTGATCCCGCCCAACATTATTGAACCGATCCAGCATCTCAAGATCGAGCACATGGGCAACCACAATCCCCGTCTTCACACCGACGAGCTGCTGATCGCGCTTTCCATCTGCGCTGTTACCAACCCCATTGCGGGCTACGCCATCGATCAGGTGAACTTTCTCCGGGGCTGTGAGGCACACTCAACCGTTATTCTCTCCCATGTAGATGAAGAGCTTTTCAAAAAGCTCGGTATAAATATCACCTGTGAGCCGCGCTATCAGGTAAAAAAACTTTACAGAAAGTGAAACAAATCAAATCGTTTTGCGTCCCAATAGCAGACAAAAACCGAGGAGGAACCGTACCGTGAAAAAATTTTCTTCCATCTTTCTCATTCTTGTGCTGATATTCTTGCTTTGTGCCTGCGGAACCAAAACCGATCTTGCGAAAATAGCTTCCGAGGAAGCTGTGCCCACCCCTCAGCCTGAGATCTTTTTTGCGGCAGCAGACAGTACTGCATATGAAGCGCCCGCGCAGAAAATGAGCCTTTCCAACGGAAGCGGCGGGATAATGAAGGCTGCCGGAAATACCGAAAACACCGTACCCGAAGAGAATCCCGATAAGATCATCTACTCGGCGGATGCCACCGTGGAAACCACCGTCTTTGACGAAACTCTTGTCAAAATCGACGAGCTTATTGAAAAATGCGGCGGCTGGATCGAGTCGAGCAGCGTAAGCGGAGCGAATTATTACAGTATTTCCCGCGGTAATGCCGGTAACCGCAATGCAAATTATACCCTCCGTATACCGAGTGAGACCTTTGACGAAGTCATGAGCGGGCTGAGCACTCTCGGCAATATCCCATACAGCCATATCTATACCGAAAATGTTACCGCGCAGTATTACGACACACAGGCGCGTCTTGACTCCTACAAGACGCAGGAGCTGTCCCTTCTCAAGCTTATGGAGAAGGCGGAGAGCGTGGAGGACATTATCACGGTGGAAAGCAAGCTCGCGGAAGTGCGCTATTCCATCGAATCCTTGCAGTCCTCACTCAACAACTGGGACAGAAGGGTGAGCTATTCTACCGTTTATCTCACGGTCGAAGAGGTTTCGGAGTATACTCCCGAGGTCGTCATAAAGCCCAGCTTCGCTCAGCGCTTTGTGAAAGCCGTTAAGAACGGGTTCAAAAATGCCGGAACGGTCGTCAGCGGCTTTGTGCTCTGGCTTGTTGAAGCTCTGCCCACGCTGGTAATTGCCGCAGCGGTCGGCTTAGGCGCGTTCCTGCTGATCCGTTCCTCTGTCCGAAAGCGCAAGACAAAGAAATCCGAGAAAGAAAATCAATAACATCCAGATTCCCGCCCGGAAAAATCGGGCGGGAATTTTTACATTTTTTCCTTTTCTGTTGGGGCGGATTATGCTATTATAAAGCGTACGATTTTTTTACCGGAGTTAGTTTATGAGAATATGCCCCCACTGCGGCAGTGAATTACAGCAAGGTGCGGATTATTGCCTTGTCTGCGGCACCGCCATAGAGAAGAACAGAACAGATTTTCCCACTGTTACGCTGTATGTCTCCGGAAAAGAGGCACGGCAGGGCTGTAAATATGTCCTGCGTTATCCGGGCGGTCCCGCTCCGCTGAAAGTAAGCCTTCCGAAGAAGATGTACGACGGTATGGTGCTGTATGTCAACGACGCAAGGTTCTATGTCAATTACGGTGATATTGTGACAGGCCCTCTGAGGATCGTCATACGGGTGCAGAAGAAAAATGCGAAGATCTGGCCGCTGGCACTGCTGTCGGCAGCGGCCGCCGTTCTGCTGGGTATCCTGATCTTCCGGGAGATGAATACAGACCGAAGCCCCGCCGTTACGGAGCCTCCCGCAGTCGCAGAAACCGAAGTCCCGACTGTCACAGAACCGGTTTACACGCCCGCGCCCACTAAGGAGCCTCCTATCGTCCACTATACCCCCATGCAGCTGAAAGCGGCGTCCATGATACCGCATTTTGAGATACGTTACTATCTTAACACACTTGATGACAGACTCCTCGAAAACTTCTGCGCCATGTACAGCGCTGTGAGTAATTTTGAGCCGAAGTGTTCTTTTTCGCGCGAGATGGTTCGTCAGGAATTTTCACAGCTTGCCCTTATCATGAGTTATGAGTGTCCCGAACTTCTGCAGTTTTCCACCACCGGTGAGATCACCTTCACGGCAGACGCGGACGGTAAAGTCGTCTCGGCGGAAATGCCTCTGGTCCTGACGCGGCAGGAATTTGCCGCAGAATACGGGGTCTGCTCTGAGAGGGCGAGAGCACTTGCGCAATCCGTTCAGGGACTGAGTGACAGCGAAAAAGAAATGGCAGCGTATGAATACCTGACAAGCCATTGCTATTATAATTTCAACGCCGCCAGCGGTTCGAATGCCTACGGCGCTCTGGGTGAGGGGCAGGCAAAGTGTGATGGTATAAGCCTTGCGATGAAATGGCTGCTGGAGGAGATGGATATTCCCTGCATGGTCATGGCGGGTACGACCTCGGCGGATGCGGTGGGTCACGCCTGGAATGTCGTCTGCATAGACGGAGAATACTATGATCTCGATGTGACCAATGATGTCATGAGCAATGAGAGAGATTATAAGTACTACGGCGCTTACAATGTGTCGCGCTTCTGGATCCGGGAAAAGTATTCTCAAAATGTCTCCTTTGCCGGATTCTTCGAAATCCCGGGCAGTCTCAACATGAATAACAGCTACCACTATCAGCACGGTGAGTTCGTATACACGGGCGAGGCTTACGAAGATCGGCTTTTCGCTCAGCTTGACGCACTCGGTGACGGAGATGCGGCATTCCTGCAGTTTGAAAGCAGAGATGAATACAACGCCTTCCGCAATAATATCAATAATGTCATGGCTCGCTGGAAGGGTTCCGCAAAAGGCAGCTTCAGTTATAAATTTGCTCATCTGGATGAGTTTCAGGTCTGCCGCATTTCAATAGATTATACATAAGGGCACCTCTAAAAATTCTCCTGTGCTCATCTTGCTTGACCTTTTTCCGTCATATTTCATAAAAATGCTCGGAAATACACAAAGTATTCCCTGCGCTTTTTATTTCATCTGCCGAAAAAATCTCTGCGCAATCTGAA
>JAZLGK010000214.1:0-9830 GCA_045616265.1 Candidatus Limivicinus sp.
AATTGCATTCCGCCTTACCGCCTTTGTTTTAGTTGGTCTTATTATACCATTTTTCGGCTGATTTTTCTATGCTTGATGTGTATTTTTAGAGGTGCCCTCAATATAATACAACTCCCCTGAGGCATTCCGTGTTCTGCTTCAGGGGAGTTTTTATTAAAGAAGCTTTTCGACCTTGCTCTCGCCGAATACTTTGACGCCGTTTGCACTGAGAAGCTCTGCCGTGACACCGTAATCGTCAACGACCGTACCGGTGAAGGTGCCGTCATAGATTTTCCCGCTTCCGCAGGAGGGACTGAGTTCCTTCATGAGCGCCTTTTTACAGCCGTTTGCCAAGGCTTTTTCGAGAGCGATCCGTGCGCCGCGTTTATATTCCTCCGTAACGTCCAGCCCTGTTATGCTCAGAACCTTATCACTCACGCGCTCGCTGGGATCGCGGGGTGTACTTAAGCCCCCGTCAGACTCCGGACAGACCGGGATAAGCTCGTATTTTTCACGAAGCTTTGCAAGTACCGTATCAGCAAGCTTATTGTTCCCGCCGGAATATTTGCAGTTGACGCCTGTCAGACAGGCGCTGATCAGTAATTTTTCCATAGTTACTCACCTGAGCCTGCAAGCGCTTTTTGATAGCGCTCATAAGTGCGGTAATCAAAGCACACCATGCGCACACGTTCGATCTCGCTGTGATCTTTCAGAAACTCCCGGATCGTCCCGATGGCGATCTGAGCGGCCTTATCGAGCGGGAAGCGATATACGCCGGTGCTGATGGAAGGAAAATCGACCGTTTTGCAGCCGTTTTCCGCGGCAAGCGTCAGGCAGGAGCGGTAGCAGGAGGAGAGTAATTCCGCTTCACCGCTGCCGCCGCCGTGCCAGATCGGACCGGGGGTATGGATAACGTACTTTGCCGGGAGGCGGTAAGCCTTTGTGATCTTGGCTTCACCAGTCCGGCAGCCGTTGAGAGTCCGGCACTCCTTGAGAAGCTCCGGACCTGCCGCCCGGTGGATCGCGCCGTCAACTCCGCCGCCGCCCAGAAGTGAGCAGTTGGCGGCGTTGACGATGGCGTCTACCGCCTGCTCTGTGATGTCGCCCTGTATGATCTCTATCTTACCCATAGTTTTAACCCTCTATATTCACAACTACCTTGCCGTCAGCAGAGGAAAGAGCAACGGTTGAAATGTTTTCCCCGCGCCGTTCGATGACCTTTTCGGCTATAACGTCCTCGATCTGCTTTTGAATAATGCGGCGGAGATTTCTTGCGCCGTAGGTGGTGGAGTAGCCCTCTTTGACAAGGTGATCGATAAGGCTTTCGTCCCAGGTAAGAGTTTCATTGCGCTCTTTGAGCACATCCCGAACCTCGCCGAGCATAAGAGCAGCGATAGCGCGGAAGTTTTCCTCGGTGAGCTGGTTGAAGCACAGCACCTCGTCCACACGGTTGATGAACTCGGGGCGGAGGAACTCGTTGAGCGCCTTCATCGTGCGCTCCTTCGTCATATCGCCGATGCTGCCGCCGAAGCCGACACTGCCGGATTTGGTGTTGCTGCCGACATTGGTGGTCATAATGATGACAGTATTCTCAAAGTTTACGGTGCGCCCCTGAGCGTCGGTAATGCGTCCGTCATCGAGGATCTGAAGAAGGATATTCATTACATCCGGGTGCGCCTTTTCAATTTCATCGAAGAGCACCACGGAGTATGGCTTGCGGCGGATCTTCTCGGTGAGCTGACCAGCCTCGTCATAGCCCACATATCCCGGGGGAGAACCGATGATGCGGGAGACGGCGAACTTCTCCATGAACTCGGACATATCGAGCCTTATGAGAGATTCGGGGGAGTCAAAGAGGTCTGCGGCGAGGCGCTTGACAAGCTCTGTCTTGCCCACGCCCGTGCCGCCTACGAAAATAAAGCTGACGGGCTTGCGCTTGACCTTGAGTCCAACGCGGCTGCGCTTGATGGCGGCGCAGAGAGAATCAATGACCTGATCCTGTCCCACAACGTGCGCCTTGAGCCGTTCATCCAGCTTTGCAAGCCGTTCAAACTCATCTTCTCTGATGCTGGATGCGGGGATCTTTGTCCAGAGCTCTATGATCCTTGCAAGGTTATCCACGGTAAGTTCGGGAGTGGGGGCATTGTTAAGCGCTTCAAGCTCCTGCTCAAGCTTCATTTCCTTACTGCGAAGCTCGGCGATTTGGGCGTATCGCTTATCCAGCATTTCGTCGGTCATTTCCACGCCGCGGGGCGCGTCGGCAGACATGAGTCCCTCCCGCTCGAAGCGGATGTTTTCCAGATCGCGCTGCTTCATCATGCGCTCATTGATGGTCTTATCCTTGAGATTGACGTCGGAGCAGGCCTCGTCAATGAGGTCGATGGCCTTGTCGGGCAGGAAGCGGTCGGTTATGTACCGCTCGCTCATAAGGACTGCCTGACGGCACATCTCGTCGGAAATATGAACGCCGTGGTATTGCTCATAGTAGTGAGAGATACCGCGGATGATTTTTATGCTGTCCTCGATGGACGGCTCGTTGACCGTGACCGGCTGGAAACGGCGTTCGAGCGCGGAGTCCTTTTCAATATGCTTGCGGTATTCGGTAAAGGTCGTCGCGCCGATGACCTGGATCTCCCCGCGGGAGAGAGCGGGCTTTAATATATTCGCGGCGTTCATGCTGCCCTCGGCGTCGCCCGCGCCGACGATATTGTGCACCTCGTCAATGACAAGGATGATGTTGCCCTGCTTGCGAATTTCCTCAATGAGTCCCTTCATGCGGCTTTCAAACTGACCGCGGAACTGTGTGCCTGCGACCAGCGCGGTGAGGTCGAGCAAAAATACCTGCTTATCCTGCAGCTTATAGGGGACATTGCCCATGACGATCCGCTGGGCGAGACCCTCGGCAATAGCGGTCTTGCCGACGCCGGGTTCACCGATCAGGCAGGGGTTATTCTTCTGGCGGCGGTTTAATATCTGGATAACGCGCTCAAGCTCCTCCTCGCGTCCGACCATGGTGTCAAGCTTACCCTCGGCGGCGCGGCGAGTGAGGTCGATGCAGTAGTTGTCCAGAAACTTTCTCTTTCCCTTGGAAGCTTCTTTGGGTTCGGTTTTGACCTTGTCACCGGAGGGAGCACTGTTATCCTGTGCATTTCCGGCTGCGGCAGGACCGCCGAAAAGACGGTTGAGGAAGGGGAAGGTGGCGGTCTTGCCGTCGTCGTTTTCACCCTCGTCCCCGTCGGAGGCCAGCAACTCTTCCACACCGTTCATGGCGTTCATCATATCGCCGGAGAGATTATCGAGCTCCTCGTCGGAGAGCCCGATCTTGCTGATCACATCGTCCACGGGCTTTATGTGCAGCTCGCGCGCGCATTTAAGGCACAGACCTTCGTTTCGGGTCGTGCCGTTTTCAATTTTTGTTATGAATATAATAGCCGCGTTTTTACCGCAGCGGGAACACATTGCAGGCTGCATGGTTTACTCCAATCAAATAGTTTCATCGAATAATTAAAAAGCAAACAAATTCAATCGTTTTTTTCGCGGCTTTGCCGAGGAAAAAACACTTTAAGGCGAATGAAGTGAGCCCTCATGCCGACCAAAGAGGCGAGGCCGATGCGATAAGCATGAGTCCTCGATTTTAAAACTCCGGTTTTAAAATCGATTACATCAAAGCGTCGGTGATCCAGTTAAATGCAAGGAAAAAGCGGCCGAGAGTCGTATGCTCCATAGTGGTCTTGCCGATAATGATCCCCGTGAAGCTCAAAAGCCAGCAGAGAAGCACACAATAGATAAAGCCCTTGACAAAACCGATCAGACATCCGCCCAGCTCGTCTAAATTCTCCATGCTGGGGATACGCAGAGAGAGATTGCCGATGTTGGCAATGGCCACCAGAAAGATAAGGATCAGCAGGAAGGCGAGCGCTACGGCGACCACGTAGGTCGCAGTCTCACAGATGACGGAAACCACGGCTTCTGTCATGGTCACCTCAAGCTGCTGGGCTCTGTCGACCGCACGGACAGCTAATTTTTCGGCGGTACCGGAGTATACGCCAACGCTGGTGAGAGCTTCGTAGGCGTAATCGTATTTAAGAGAGCTGTCCTCGTCCAGAATATCGGCAAGGGATTTGTCGCTGTCCGCATAGCCCAGATTTTCGAGGATCGCTTTGCGATTGTCCAGAGAGTCCACATACCCGTCCACAAAGGGCTCCAGCGCGGGAACGACCTCCTGTGAGTAAGCCGAGGCGAGGAGACTGCCGCCCAGAAGCGCAACGATGATCGCAAGGATCCCCGCAATGCCGCCGATCAGACCGCGCTTGTAGCCGTTCCAGGTACACAGGGCGATTATTATCAGTAATACGATGTCAATAACAGCTTTCATAAGTTATCTCACCTTTAATATGTATTTAATGATTGTAGCATATATTTGTGAATAAATAAACCAGCGTGGAGTTTTGCACTTTTGAAAAATTAAACTCCACTCTCCGCTCTCAACTCTCGGCACGTCAGTCTTTCTCCATCATTTCTCCGACCTTGCCGTCATACCACACCCGGTTGAGATATAGTCCCTGCGGGGGCATGGTCGGGCCGGTGAGCCGCCGGTCGCCGAGGGCGAGAAGAGCGGGGATCTCTTCCGGCAGCAGCTTACCGTAGGAGGCGTAGACCATTGTGCCGACCATGGCGCGGCACATATTGTAGAGAAATCCGTTCGCGCAGACGGAGACGGTGATGATGTCGCCGTCCTTATCGGCGCGGCAGTGATAAACGGTACGCACCGTGGTCTTTGTCTCTGTGCCGACACTGCGCACGGCTTTGAAATCGTGTGTACCCTCAAAGGCTTTCGCGGCGGCGCTCATAAGAGACATATCCAGATGCTGGGGATAGAAGCACACTCTGTCTGCCAGAAAAGGGTCACGGATATTACTATTGAGTATTTTGTAGATATATTCTTTTTTTATGCAGGAGGAAATTGCATTAAACCCTTCCTCTGCCTCCGCCGCATCGCATACGGCGATATCCGAAGGAAGACGCGAGTTGACAGCCAAAGGGAGTCTTTCCACGGGAATACGGGAATCCGTACGGAAATTGGCGCAGTAGCGCAGCGCGTGTACGCCCGCGTCCGTTCTCCCGCAGCCGGTGACCTTCACCTTATGACCGCAGATTTTTTCGAGCGCTTCCTCCAGCGTCTCGGCAACGGTGATATCGTCCTTCTGCACCTGCCAGCCGTGGTAGCGGCTTCCGTCGTATTTAAGTCTGAGAGCGATGTTTCTCATACATTAAAGCCCGAATTTCTTTAAAATAATCATTCCGGAGAGGAAAAGTGCGCCAAGAATAAATGCTATGGCGTCGATCTTTGAAAAGTGCATCTGCTTCATGCGGGTGCGCCCTTCACCGCCGTGATAACAGCGGCTTTCCATCGCAACAGCCAGTTCGTCGGCACGCCGGAAAGCAGAGACGAACAGCGGCACAAGCACCGGGAGCAGAGCCTTTGTCCTCTGCAAGAGGTTACCTGTCTCAAAATCCGCGCCCCTCGCTTTCTGGGCGGACATGATCTTGTCCGTCTCCTCAATAAGTGTGGGGATAAAGCGCAGCGCCATGCTCATCATCAGCGTCAGCTCGTGTACGGGGACTTTTATCTTCTTGAGCGGACTTAAGAGCTTTTCCAGTCCGTCGGTAAGCTCCATGGGGCTGGTGGTGTAGGTGAGAAGAAAAGTGCCGTTTATAAGAAGCGTTATGCGCAGTACCATCTGCACGGCGCGCTCAATGCCCTCCCATGTGATCGGCCAGCCGGGAAGAATGGGTGTGCCCTGGGTGTAGAATATATTCAGTATCGCCGTTAGCGCGATGATAAAGACCATCGGTTTAAGCCCCTTGAAAAGGCTTTTAAACGGGATCGCGGAGATCTTTATGCAGAGAAGCGTAACGAGTGTAACGACTGCATAGCCGATCCAGCCGACCGCCTGAAAGAGCGCAATGATAAATACCACGACAAGGATGATCTTGGTTCTTGCATCGAGCCGGTGGACAACGGAATTCCCGGGGAAATACTGTCCCAGCGTGACGTCTTTCAGCATACTCTGTCCTCCTTTGCGCGGAGAACGGCGGCTTTGAGCTGTTCGTGGGTGTAGATGGGTCCTTCCAGTTCGATCCCTCTTTTTTTGAGCGCCAGAGCGATCTCGGAGGCGTGAGGGATCGTAAGCCCCATTTCCGAAAGCTTTCCCGCCTGTGAGAAAACCTCGTCGGGTGTGCCGTCCATGGCGATCGAGCCGTGGTCGAATACCAGCACACGCTCCACGATCCTTGCCACGTCGTCCATATTGTGACTGACGATCACGACCGTAGAGCTGCTTTTTTCGCGGTAGGCGAGGATGTTGTCCAAAATCTGCCGGCTGCCTTGCGGGTCGAGTCCCGCCGTCGGTTCGTCCAGAATGAGGACGCCGGGGCGCATGGCGATCACACCGGCGATAGCTATACGTCGTTTCTGACCGCCGGAAAGTTCCAAGGGGGAGCGCTCCAAAAGAATATCCCCTACGCCGACAAAGCCGGCCGCCTCGCGGACGCGCTCGTCGATCTCGGCATCGCTGAGCTTCATGTTCTTCGGCCCGAAAGCGATGTCTTTATATACGGTCTCCTCAAAGAGCTGATACTCCGGGTACTGGAACACCAGCCCTACCTGAAACTTTACGTCCCGGCGGGAGAATTTATCGGCGTTGATGTCCTTATCATTGCAGTAAATGACCCCACAGTCGGGAGGGAGCAGGGCGTTGAGATGCTGAATGAAGGTGGATTTTCCCGAGCCGGTATGACCGATGACGCCGATCAGCTCACCGGAGTGAAGAACGGTATTTATATTGTCGATTGCTGTTTTTTCAAAGGGAGTGCCTCTGCTGTAAATATGGCGCAGCCCTTCAACGCGTATTTCTGCCATCTAAATCCTCCATGTGGAGTTTCTAAATAAATTTCCATGCGCCAAATGCGCACCACCATAAATGAAAGCTGTATGAGCATGGAAATTTTTTCGCATCCGTTCCGGTTGCCCAGCAAGGGGCGAGGAACGGGCGATTATTATAATATTTACTGTGGAAGCGGAGCTTTCACAGTAAATTTTTCAAAGAAATCCCGCCACATGGGGGATTTTTTGCCATGTCAGGCGGTTGCTGCTTCGGCGGCGAGCCTGACGGCTTTTTTATAATGAAACTGTGATTTATCACAGTTTTCCTTTCAGACAGTCTGCGAGTGCGTCTGCAAAGCTGTCCGCATCCAATTTTCCGAGGGGGAGATCAAAGCCTTCATCGTTCAGCTCTTTTGTGAGGCGGACGGATTCGGGCACATCCAGACCCTCCGCATCCATGAGCGCCGTATCGGAAAAGACCTCGGCGGGAGTGCCGTCCCGGATAATGCGGCTGTGGGACATGATAATAAGTCTGTCCGCATGGATACATTCGTCCATGTGGTGCGTGATGAGAATGACCGTGAGTCCCTTTTCACGGCAGAGCCTTGTGACGGTTGAGATCACCTCACGCCGCCCGAGCGGGTCAAGCATGGCGGTGGGTTCGTCGAGGACGATGATATCAGGTTCCATGGCGAGAACACCCGCAATGGCGATTCGCTGTTTTTGACCGCCGGAGAGCAGATGCGGGGCGTGGGAGCGAAACTCATACATCCCCACCTGTTTGAGCGCTTCATCGACCCGGCGGCGAATTTCACTGCTCTCATAGCCTAAATTCTCCGGAGCAAAGGCAACATCGTCCTCGACCACGTTGGCGACGATCTGGTTGTCGGGGTTCTGAAACACCATCCCGACCCGGCGGCGGATATCGATAAGTCTGCTCTCGTCAGCGGTATCCATGCCGAAAACCGTGACCTTCCCGGAGTCGGGCACGAGCACACCGTTCATGTGCATGGCAAGGGTGGACTTACCGGAGCCGTTGCGCCCCAGGATTGCCACGAACTGCCCCTGTTCTATTGTGAGATCGACCCCGTCGAGACTGATATATTCGTCCCCCGGGTATGAGAAGACAACTTTTTCAAATTTGATAACTGACATAGTTTTTCCTTTTTTCCCGGCTTCCCCTCTGGGTATGCACTCTCCGGGGGAGAGTGAGGGCAAGAGCTCCGCCCGCAGGCGGTGAGGAGGTCTCCCGTTTAGAATCTACAGGCTTCTGTTAACTTTAAAGTGCGCTGCGGCGCAAAGACCTCATCCGCCTTCGGCACCTTCCCCAGAGGGGAAGGCAAAGGGCAGCGCCGGTCGTTTTTCCACCTTGGCACGAATACCGTTCCTGGGCAGGCATTAAAACCTGCCCGCCAACGGTGTGCCTGCGGAGAAAGCTGCCCGGCTTCATCTGCCCCCGGCAGCGCCGGTCAGCTTTCCCACCGACACGTCGCTCCGCAGGGGAGGACGAGACCGCTGTCGGTCACGGGCAGACCCAGCTCCTGCGAATCGGAGCGCCCGCCGAATTTCTTTTTGAATATGCTCTCCGTGACGTATGTTAAAACGGAAGGGGAGAGGCCGGTGGTGTAGGAATTGATGATGACGAAGAGAGGAGCGTCGCTCAGCACGCCCGCACACAGCGACACAAAGCCCCAGAGATTCTGTTCAAGCTTCCAGAGCTCGCCGCCGGGCCCTCTGCCGTAGGAGGGCGGGTCCATGATGATCGCGTCATAGCGGTGACCGCGGCGGATTTCCCGCTCGACGAACTTTGCGCAGTCGTCAACGATCCAGCGGATGGGAGCATCGGCAAGACCGGAAGCGGTGGCGTTTTCCTTGCCCCAGGCCACCATGCCTTTGGCGGCGTCTACATGGCATACGCTTGCCCCCGCCTTCGCACATGCGACCGTTGCCGCGCCGGTATAGCCGAAGAGGTTGAGAACGCTTATTTCCCGACCGGCGGAGCGTATCTTATCCATTGCCCAGTCCCAGTTACAGGCCTGTTCGGGAAAAAGTCCGGTGTGCTTGAAATTCATCGGTTTAACATTAAACGTAAGCTCGCCGTATTTTATTTTCCAGTTTGCGGGCAGACCGCCTTTGTCCCAGCTTCGGCCGCCGGTCTCGCTGCGGCGATAGCGGGCGTCCCGGTCGTTCCAGTGGGGATTGCGGCGCGGGGTGTCCCAGATCGCCTGCGGGTCAGGGCGCACAAGGTAGTATTTTCCCCAACGCTCCAGCTTTTCACCCTTCGAGCAGTCCAGCAGCTCAAAATCCTGCCATTTATCGGAAATAAACATCCTATTCTCCCAATAATTACATAAACATATTTTGACATATTATTATACCAACAATCATCCCACCGGTCAACAGAAAAATAAGAGGCTTCGGGCACAAAAAAGAACTGAGTAAATTCCCAAATTATATTCGACTGTGGAATTTACTTTGTGAATTTACTGTTTTTCATTTTACCGTGTCATGGTGAGAAATAATGCTTGCTGTACCCTGTGTATGTGTGTTATAGTAAGAAGAACTGGTTCAGAGCCTGTCCGCAAGGCAGAGGAAATTTCTCACTTCTCATTTATATGAGCTGCTGTTTGTCATTCACAGAAAATTCATCCATTCCTGGAAAAGTCTGATAGAATGAAGGTGGAGAAGGCTCGGCCTGGTTGCCGGTGTCCCGTGAAGGAGGTACAACATGGCTTTAAAGGTATTGATCGTAGAGGATGACAGCAACATTGCCCAGCTGCTCCAGCTCTATCTGGAAAAAGAGGGCTACGAGACCACCATCGCCCCGGACGGCGGCAAGGCGATGACTCGCTTTCAGGAATTTGAGCCGCATCTGGTGCTGCTGGACATCATGCTGCCGGTCATGGACGGCTGGACGGTGTGCCAGAAGATTCGAGAGAACAGTCAGACCCCCATTATCATGATG